>JBBRWQ010000208.1:0-1525 GCA_038249115.1 Actinomycetales bacterium | reverse complement strand
TCATGGCTGGCGGTGCCCGCGGGGTCCTGTTCGCTCATGCGCCGAGGGTACGACGCGCCGCTGCCGGACCGTGGCCTAGGTGGCTGGTGTGAAGCGGTCTCTGCAGAGACCTTGTTTCGGGCGGGTCGGCGCTCCGGGTTGGTCTGGGCGTCTGACGTCGAGGCCGCCGACCCGGGTATGAGGGCGGCGGGAGGCTGATTGTCGTTCGGCGGGGCGTAACGGCGGGGTCGGCGGCTGCCTGCACCGTCAGGTCTTGCGTCTTGGCCGGTTAGGCGGTCGCGGCGGACCATCCGCTTCCGGTTGAACGGATCCCGAGCACGGTCAGGCGAGCGATGTTCACGGCCGCGGCCAACAGGTTGAAGTCGGCGTCGACCTTGTCCTTTCCGCGGACCCGGGCTCGTCGTCCGCCGTGCTTTCGACGCATCAGATGACCGAGTTTGCGTTCGACTTTGGGCCGGGTCGCGCGGTAGTCGGCTTGCCATTCCGGTTGCTGCTGCTGGGCGCGGGCGTCGGCCAGTCGCTGCTCATGGCGGCCGACACTGACCGTGCGTCCACCTGCTGCGGTGGTGCACTGCGCGCGTAGCGGGCAGGTGATGCACCCGGCGCCGAACAACGCGATGCCGTCGCCCTCGCGGCCGCGCCGGATCGGCACGGTCAGCTCGCCCGGGCAGGTCACGGTGTCGGCGCCCAGATCGATGACGAACCGATCCTTGGCGAACCGGCCGCCAGCAGCCGTCGGTGGTTGGGTCTTGCAGCCCGAGGCGATGTTCGCGCCGGCCAGCAGGTCCAGGAACGCCCCGCTGCCGTAGGCCGCGTCGCCGTAAACCGCCCGCTGTTCGGCCGGGACCGGCCGGTCACTGGGCTCGGCAGTCTCACCGGCCGGCGTTCCAACCGGCTCGGAGACAGACTCGGCGACCGGCTCAGCGACGGTCGTTGCGCCGGTCGCTTCGCCGGCGGGGTGTTCCTTGAGCAGGTCGTCGATGAGGTCCTGGGCGACGGCGGCGTCACCGACGTTGCCGGCCGACACGACGGTGTCGGTAACGATCTCGCTGTCCGGGTCGACCGCAACGTGTCCCTTGTAGCCATCGAACCCGCGCGCGGAAGTCTTGTGCCCGTGCCGCGCGTCGGGATCGACGGTGGAGATTATCCGGTCCTTGGCGACCTTGCGGGCGATCCGGAACACCCCGTCACCGGTCTGCTCCAGGTCTTGGCCGACCACGCTGGCCAGCAACTGAGCCGCCTGGTCCACCGGCTCGGTCAGCTCCCGGCCGTCCAGCAACGCCAGAGCGACGTAGGCATCGCGGGCCCGAGAGTCGATCAGCTGCTCGCGGGCCTGCCGGTCGTCCCAGTCGATCTGCGGCTTGGCGGTGCTGGCGTAGTCATCGCCGGACACCAGCAGCGCCCTCAGCCCGGCCTCCAGCTCGATGTCGGCGGCGTGCAGCAGAGCGCGCAGCGCCGAACGGATCAGCGTCACGGTGTCCATCGTGGCGACCGCGTCATACAACGGCGTGGAGTCCAGCACCCG
>JBBRWQ010000207.1:0-1544 GCA_038249115.1 Actinomycetales bacterium | reverse complement strand
CTAGCTGATATGGGGAGTATTCCTGTCAAGTGGCCAGGCTGAGGTTCCCCCGTTTGGAGCAATCCGGGGGGATGTCTGCATGGGGCCGGCGGGAGGGTCTCGGGTGAGAGGCATGTCTCGACACGCGGTCAGGCTGATATGCGCGGGTTGGTTACCGCATGACCGTTGTTCGTCGGGAGCGTTCCGCTTGTCTAGGATCGAGCGTCACCGGTCGCTGTTGAAAGTGTTGCCGTACAACAGCTTTGGCTACTCATAGCTAGATCGCGGGTCACTCCACGCGTTGCCTGTCAACCCCGGACGATCCTCCCGCCGGCGGTCTGTGAGGCGAGGGGCTACTACCCCTGCCTGTTCATGGCGCTGTTGTCGTTGACCCCGTCCATGACGGCCAACGACCAGCACCAACCGGCCAACTCCCGGGCCACGCCGACCGCGGCCACGGTCGAGCGTTTGCTGCGGGCGTCGAACGTGCGCCACCGCTGATTCAGCCGCCGGTTGGCCTGATCCGCCCGGGCGCGCACTGCCGGCGACTGACCGTCCCGGCGACGGACCATCTCCGCGGACAGCCGACGGCTTGCGGTGATGCCACGCCGACTCGACCAGTAACCGGCGGGCATGACCGTTCCCGGTCTTGGTGATCGACCCCACCGATCGGCTCCCGCCGCTGGAATGTTCCGACGGGGTGAGACCAACGAACGAGCCGATGCTGTTGCCGGTGAACCGGTGCCAGTCACCGATCTCCACGGCCAGGCCGAACCCGGTCAACGTGCCCACGCCGCGCAGGCACCCCAATCTGGCGACCACCGGTGCCCACGCCGGCTCGGCGGCCATGGTGACGATCGCCGTGTCCAACCGGACCCGCCGGGCCACCGTCGTCAGCACCGTGTCGAAGGCTTCGTCGAACGCGAACCGCACCCCCGGCTTGTCGAAGGACTGCGACCGAAGCCACTTCTCGTGCGCCCCGGTCCACGCCGTCCCCTCGTAGACGATGCCTTGCCGCAGAAGCAGTTTCGACAACCGGTGCCTGGCCCGCATCAGATCACCCCGAACGTCTTCCCGGGCCCGCACAAGGTCCCTCGCGGCCTCCTGCCCCTCCGAGGGGATCACCACGACCGGCAGCTCACCGATCCGCACCAAGCGTGCGATCCACTCACTGTCCCGCTTATCGGTCTTGACCCGATCGCCCGTCGGTCGGTCCATCTTCGACGGCGCCAAAACGTGGCATTGCACCCCGGCCGCGATCAACGCCCGGGCCAGGCCGAACCCCGTCGGGCCGGCCTCGTAGGCCACCTCAACCCGGCCCCGCAGCGCCCTCGCCCACTTCACGATCTCCGTGGTCTTCGGAGAGATCCGCGACGTGCGCATCTCCCCGGACTCGTCATCGACCGCGCACGCCCACACCGAACGCGCATGAACATCCAGCCCCACGCAAGTACGATCCTGCATCACCGGCGTCTCCCGTAACTGTGTTCTGGCCACCGCGCCCAATCGCGGTGGTGACCCACGCCAACTTACGAGCGGGACGCCGGCCTCCCCATACGGTCTAG
>JBBRWQ010000206.1:0-1552 GCA_038249115.1 Actinomycetales bacterium | reverse complement strand
GTGTCTGGTCCTGCTGTCGCTGCCCGTGTCCGGCCCGGGCGGCCCTCGGCCTGGGCTTTCGGCGCGGTCAGCGGGCGATCTCCCGTGTCTGGTCCTGCTGTCGCTGCCCGTGTCCGGCCCGAGCGGCCGGATGCGGGCGTCAGCTGGCGCGGGCGCCGCGGGGCAGCCAGTGCCGGCGTCGCAGCACGTCATAAGGGGGCGGGCCATCATCAGGTACGTCACGATCTCGGCGTAGTAGCCGTGGCGCTTGGCCGGTGCGGGGCCGTGGGCGCGTAGCGTCACCGGCCCGAGCAGGGTCAGCTTGGCGATGTTGCTGGCCGGGTCGTGCCAGGCCGCGAGGTCCTCATCCAGGCCGGGGTTGGCGTCCTCGATCCGCCGGCGGGCCGTCGCGGTGAGGGTGGGGGCCAGCGTGTCCAGGTCGTGGGTGGTGGTGGCGCTCACCGCCAGGTACTGCGCGCCCGCCAGCGGCAGCACCGAGCTGGCGGCGCCGGGGTCACTGGCCCGCTCACCGTCGGGTTCGCCGCGCCCGCCGGTCAGGGGCCGGCAGCGGAGCGCCGGCGGCGTCGGCGGTCCGACGGCTGGTCGCCCCGGGCCGGTGGTACCTCGGCTGTCAGCGCGAGTAGCGCCGCGAGGTCCCCGGCCTCCTCGGCGGGCAGCCGCTGCGCGACTAGCGCCACGCCCAATGCCGGGATGGTGAGCTGCCCGTCGGCGTCCACGTGCACTGCCAGCGGGTGACAGCCTCGTGGGGGCCGTCACCAGGTCACTGACTCCCGGCGCGCCCTTGTCCGCGCACACCGACACGATCACGACGCGACCTTCACCAGCGCCACCACATCCGCACCACGTCACCGGGCACCAGCCCGTCTGCGGGGATCTGCCCGGAGCGCACCGCCACCCCGACCTGGGCCTGCCCGGGGGGCCAGTCCTGCCCCGGCGGCGACCATCGAGCGTTGCAGCAGCATGTGTGGCAACAAGGTGACCGCGGCCCGCTGCCCGACCACGGCGGGCAGCCGCGCCCCGGCGAAGGCCACCACCGGACCGGCCACCGCCACCGTGCTCAGGTCCGAACGCGTGATCACCGCGGGGTTCGGCCCGGTCACCGGTTCACCACCTGGATCTGCAACACCCCGCAACGGCGCGTCCAGCCCGGTCTGCATCGCCGGCAGGGTGCCGCCTGACCCGCCGGTGCCGGTCCAGCTCGAGGCCGACAGCAAATGGTGGTCGATCGCCCCCGCCCGCCAGCATCGGCTCAAAGCCATGATCCACGTCGCGGACGGCCCCCGTGGTCCGCGTACGGGCAGTCACATCCGACGCACCCTGGCCCTGGAACAACGACGACCGCGGGTACGTCGAAGGTCCCCGGTGACCCGCGCTCACTGACCTACCAAATCACCGGACCAATAACTCTCAACTGACCTTCCGCACATCTCGCGCGAGTTATCTGGGCAATTACGGCTGCTGGGTGTAGGCGGTGGGCGGGAGGCCCAGTAGGTCGAGGACTTGCAGTTGTTGGTCGGTGAGTTCGGGTTGGAAGGTTTGCAGGTGGGCGCCG
>JBBRWQ010000205.1:0-1592 GCA_038249115.1 Actinomycetales bacterium | reverse complement strand
GCTCCTGCAGCTTGCACACGCACCGCGGCTCGCCGGCCAACATGGACAGCACCGCCCAGCGAACCGGGTCAGCCACAGCCTGGAGCACAGCGACGGACCCGACAGATAATTCAACGGGGCTTGAATCAGTCATATTTGAACTGTACCGGGAGGATCACCTCGGTCACCGCTTTCCGGCGGCCGTCGATGATGAGGTTCATCACGTCACGCAACCGGTATCCCTGGCGGGGTCTGCTGCGTCTATGAGGCGTAACCATTCCCAATGGAGGAGAACGCCGTGAAGATGAATATGGGTTCAGCCGACCGCAAGGTTCGTGCATTCGTCGTGGCGCCGGTGCTCGTCGTCGTCGGCGTGCTGGTCGGCCCCGCAGGCTGGCTTGCGATCGTGCTCTATGCCCTTGCGGGTGTGATGGTGGCGACCGCTGCGGTCGGCTCTTGCCCGCTGTACTCGCTGTTCGGGCTGCGCAGTTGGCCGATACAGAAGGTCACCCACTAGGTCACCCACTCTGCTGTGAAAAGCACCGTCTCGCGCTAGCGTCGCCTTCGTGGCCGCTCAGGACGTTCGTAGTCGACTCTCTGCTGAGGTGCCCGGCCTGCTCCGGTATGCCCGCACGATCGTGGCGGATGGTCAGCTGGCCGAGGACCTTGTGCAAGAGACGCTGCTGCGCGCCCTGCAGCGAGCTGAGTCGTTTCGGGGCGATGCGTCGCTGGCCACCTGGCTGCACCGGATCCTTCACAACCTTGCCGTCGACGTGTCTCGTCGAGATCGCGAGGACGCGACCGAGGACGTGGAGCGTGAGGTGGAGGAGAGGTGGCGTAGCGACTCGTACACCGTGGACGCCGCCGCCGTGGTCGAGCGGGCCGAGACCCGCGAAGAGCTGGAGGACGCGTTGGTGCGGCTGCCGGTCATCTATCGGGCGGCTGTGGTGCTGCACGACGCGGAGGGGATGACCGTTGCTGAGATCGCCGACATCCAGGGCGTGGCGCTGCCCGCAGCCAAGCAGCGTCTGCGTCGGGGAAGGATGATGATGGTGGATGCGCTGGCCCAGGGACGGGAGCGCCGGGAGGCTCTGCGCGGGGTCCCGCTTCGCTGCTGGGACGCCCGGAGCAAGGTCTCGGACTACCTTGACGACGAGCTGATGGCATCCGATCGCGTCCTCGTGGAGCGCCACCTCGAGGCGTGCCCGACCTGCCCACCGTTGTATGCTGGGCTGGTGGGCACGCGGGCCGCCCTGGGTGCGTTGCGCGATGCCGACACCGTTGTTCCGCAGTCGCTGGCCGGCCGGATCAAGGAACTACTGACCGCGAGTGAGCCTGGTGACTAACCTGCCTCGTGGGGTGTTTCCTTGGCCGTGTTCTTCCCGCAGCCTTGTCGGAGAACCCGCGACGCAGAAGCATGCGGACTGTCTCAGTGCCTCAGTTTCGGCTCCACGGGAACCTCATGGCGGGTTGTTCAACCGGGGCGCAGCTGCAGCGCTGGGCAGCTGAGACCCTGGACATGACGGAGTCGACGTGTTGGCCGCAGCCGCTCCAGGTGGTCTTGCCGCAACGGTTACAACGGGCGGGACTGCACATGCTGGTGCTCCTTGTGG
>JBBRWQ010000204.1:0-1685 GCA_038249115.1 Actinomycetales bacterium | reverse complement strand
GCGAGGTTCGCCTCGTCGAACAGCGACATCTGCAACGGGCCGTCATCGGCGGCCAGCTTCGCGATCGCCGGGGCGCGTAGCGCGGTCACCCAGCCCATCCCGGGCAGTTTGCGCAGCGCGGTGATCCGGGCGCTGGTGATCATCCCGCGGTCCCCGACCATGACCAGCTGCTTGAGGCCGAAGGTGTCGCGGATGCGGGTGACGATGCCGGTGAACGCGGTCGGGTCCGCGGTGTTGCCGGTCACGACCTGGACCGCGACCGGGCGACCTACCGGGTCGGTCAACAGCCCGTACTCGATCTGCGGCAGGCCCTTCTTGCCGTCGCGGGAGTAGCCGCGCGCGGCGAGCGGGCAGCACCGGCCGGTGACCCAGGAGGAGGACAGGTGCAACAACGCCAGCCGGTCCGGGTTGGCCTGCTCGTTGCTCAGATGCCGTGCGGCCAAAGACTTCTCGATGGCCTCTTGCCGGCCAGCGAGCCAGTCCATCGCCGCGTACACCTCATCGGTGGAGGCGTCGGTCACGCCGAGGTCGGGCCCGAGGGTGGTGTCGGCCCACCACGTCGTGGTGGACAGCTTCGAGCACGGGTTGATCACCCGGGCGAGCAGCAGCGCGAACACGACGTCCCGGGTCCGGCCGGCCGGACCGAGCAGGGCGGGAAGCCCGAGGGCGTGGGCCTGGGCGGCCACGGCCGCGACGTGCCCATGGGCCAGGGTGCGGGTCACGCACAGGTTGGTGCCGGCCTCCACCATCGTCTTGCCCGCCAACGCCGCCCGGACCGCCTCGATCGCCGGCGCCGGTAGCGCGGACAGGTTCGCCAGCGTCTCGTGCTTGACCTTGGCCCCGTCCCGGTAGGTGCGCCGCAGCAGGTGCGAGACGTACTCGCGTCGTTCGCCGGCCTTCGTTGTGTACCCGCCAACAACTCTGGCTACATGCATCACACCCGGCCGAGCCCTCATGTCAGTGAGGTTACGGCACCACGGTCAGACAATCACGCTAGACACGCCTAATTCGCTGGCTACATTCTGCGGCTCAAGTTCGCGCAAACCCGCAGGTCAGCCCGCCAATCCGCCGGGACTGATCAAGTCGATGCCGGGCAACGTCAGCC
Organism: Actinomycetales bacterium; assembly: GCA_038249115.1. Lineage (GTDB taxonomy): Bacteria > Actinomycetota > Actinomycetes > Actinomycetales > Dermatophilaceae > UBA4719. Next base: position 580 of record JBBRWQ010000204.1, on the reverse strand, counting down.
TGGATTCGATGATGACCGAGATCAGCAAGCTGGAGGCGGCCCGGGCGGTCGGACTACCCGCTGGGTTGTTCGCGGACGTGGCGCCGAAGGTGCTGGACGGGTGGCGGGCCAGGGCCGCCGTTGAGGCGCCCTCACATCTACGGCGGCACGCCGAGCCGCTGACCCTCACTCTGCTGGCCGCGCTGGTCCATCGGCGGGAACGGGAGATCGCCGACACGCTGGTGGAGCTGCCCATGTCCACCGTCCACCGCATCGGCGCCCGGGCCGAGCGCAGGGTGACCGATGAGCTGATCAACGCGTTCAAACGGGTGTCGGGCAAGGAGAACATCCTCTTCTCGATCGCCGAAGCAGCGCTCGAGAAGCCGGACGATGCGGCGCGGGCGGTCGTCTTCCCGGCCGTGACTGGCGGTGAGCAGACGCTTCGGGAGCTGGTTCACGAGTTCAAGACCAACGGCCCGGTCTACCGGCGCACCGTGCAGACCACGATGAAGGCCTCCTACACCGGTCACTACCGGCGCGGGCTGATCGCGCTGCTGCAGGTCCTGCAGTTCCGCAGCAACAACACCGCCCACCGACCGGT
>JBBRWQ010000203.1:0-1867 GCA_038249115.1 Actinomycetales bacterium | reverse complement strand
GCGCTGCCACAATGCCATCCGCAACGGGATCATCACCAGATCGGTGTGCTTGGTTGTCGCGGCGTGCCAGGCCACGATCCGTTGGGCGTAGACATCGACGATGAACGCGACGTAGGTGAACCCCGCCCATGTCCTCACATAGACATCCCACGCGAGTCAGGTGTCAAGCAGCTGCCGCTTGGTCCTCGTCTTTCAGACCCGGCCAGGCAGCGTGCTCGTCCCAAGGCAGGTCGTTAGCGATGCACCACCACATGCGTGCGATGAGCTTGTTGGCGAGGTTGCGGAGGGCGGCGTTGTGGTGTTCTCCGGCGGCTCTGCGGCGGTCGTAGTGAGCTCGGGCGCTGGGCGACCAGGTCAGGGCGGCGAAGGCCCACCAGTGGCAGGCGTCGGCGAGCCGTTTGTTGCGGACCTTCCGGGCCTTCACGTAGTGAGAGCGTCCCGAGGCGCGGGTCACTGGCGCGGTCCCGGCGAAGGCGCGCAACCCGTTGGCTGTGGTGAACCGGTCCGGGTCGTCGCCGACCTCGGCGAGCACGCGGGCGGCAAGGATTACGCCCAGGCCCGGGGCCGAGCGCAGGATTCGTGCCAGCGGATGGGTCTCGAACTCGCGACCGAGTTCGGCCTCGAGTTGCTCGACCGAGGCCCGCATGGCGGCCACGATGGCCACCAACCCCTCGACGGTCAGAGCGAGTGCGGCCTCCACGCGGTCGGGCTGCCGCAGCGCCGGCGTCTTCAGGTCGCTCAGGATCTGGTCGACAAGCCGGGAGTCGTTGCGGCGACCGCATCGGTGCAGCAACGCCTCCACCCGGCGACGCGTCAGCCTCTGCCCGGCGCCAGGGCTGGACGCAGCGGCCAGAACCGTGGTGGCGGCGTGATGCTTGAGGTGGGGAAACGCCTTGATGGCCTGGGGATAGAACTCCAACAACACCGACCGAAGCCTGCTGATCGTCTGGTTCATCGCCCAGATCGCCTCTTGGTGCTGGCGAGCCAGCGCCTTGATTGCCGATGCTTGTTCGCTGATGACCGGCAATGGGCGGTGCATGTGCCGGTCGGTGCGAAGGACGTTGGCCAGCACGGCAGCGTCACCGGGGTCGGACTTCCCGCCTGCCTGACTGTGTCGCTCCCGGTAGCGAGCGACCGCCCGCGGGTTGATCGGGTAGACAGTGAACCCGGCACCAGCTAACGCGACGACCAGCAGGTTCTTGTCAGTCTCGATCGCGATCGGTGTGCCCGTGGGGCTGCCGCCATGCTCGGCGATGAGCTCCACGATGGCTGCGAAGCCGGCGACGTCGGTGTCGACCCGTGCTCGGGCGACCACCTTCCCGTCGTGGTCGACCAGCGCCACATCGTGGTGGGCCTCAGCCCAGTCGATCCCGCAGGTGATGCTCATTGCTCCTCCTCGCGCTTCGGTGACATCGAATGAGCATTCCGGGACGAGGCGGCGACCTAATGGAAAGCGCTCCAGGCGCGGCATCTCACAAGCCGTTCACGACCCAGGTGACCGGCAGGGTCACCGCCTACGTTGAGACCTCTGCGCAGTCGGTTGCATCTATGGAAGTGATCACCTGCAGGCAGCTCACCACCGAGACTGCGGCCGGGTCGGTGAAATCTCAGGGACCCCTGCCGGCCAACGTCGAACGTGTCGCAACAGCGGTCGACCATCCCATTAGGTGAAGTCGACGACCCACAGCTGGTTCGGCGCCTCGGCGCGAAACTGCCGCTTGACCAGGTCCGGCGGCCGTTGCGCCGCCGGGTCCGGCCTGGTGGTGATGAACTTCCTCCCACGGCGAGCGCCCTGCAACCCGGCGGTCCGCATCAGCCGCTCGACCTGCCGTCGGGAGACTGAACGCCCGTCGACCCCGCCCTGTCG
>JBBRWQ010000202.1:0-1869 GCA_038249115.1 Actinomycetales bacterium | reverse complement strand
CATGCCGCAGAAACCGGGGGTCTCTGAGAAGCTGACTGCCGCGACCCCACCCATCGTCGCAACCGACCCGAACCCTGCGAAGAGCAGGAGGATGATCAAGATGCCGCGCTTGCTCCGCCAGGGCGGGTGCGGGATCTTGCCCAGCAGCCGGCCCACGGGAGCAAAGAACGCACGAGTACGCCGGAAATGCCGCTTCTTGACGACCGCGCCTGCTGGCGGTGCATCGGGCGCTTCGGTCGGCGCTGTCACCGGCTCGTTCGGCTCTGCTGGTGTGTTCGGCGCCGTCATCAGCTGACCGCCTCTATCGCTGCGTCCATCTGCTCAAGACTCAGGCCACCGGTCTTGACCGAACGCAGGATGCCGGAGGAGTCGATGAAGAAATGGGCCGGGATCCCGTTGACCCGGTATGCCGAAGCGATGCGCGTCTCCGGGTCCGCGATTTCCGGGAACGTCAGACCGATGCGCTGGCCGTAGTCACGCACCGTCGCGGAGTCCTCGGAGATGGAGATCGACAGGACGACAACGCCCTGTGCCTTGAACTTCTCGTACGTAGCCTCGATGTCCGGAGCCTCGGCCTTGCATGCCGCGCACCAGCTGGCGCCGAAGGTCAGCCACACCGGGTGACCCTTGTACTCACTCAGCGACACCTCTTTGCCGTCCACGGTCGTCGCCGTGAAGTCCTGCGACGGAGTGCCGATCTTGGGCGCGGCGCCACCGCCGGGTCCCGAGAGGGCGACCGCGGTGATGCCCGGCTCGGCCGCCGCCGGGCGATCCACCATGTACGCGCCCACCATGACGACGGATGCTGTCACCGCTAGCACGAGCAACGTGCCAAGCCGGCTCTCGCGGATGCGTTGCTGCCACCCCTTTGGCGTGCTGGCCGTCGTCACTTCACTCATTGCGAGTCTCAATCCCTTTCGATGTCCATCACGTCGGGCGGTACGGCAACGTGCTTGTGGTGCGGACTACTACGCGTAGCTGTGCAGACCGCCGAAGAAGAGGTTGCCGAAGAAGGTGAGCAGCACGGAGGCGAACCCGACCACGAGCAACCACGCAGCCCGACGTCCGACCCAGCCTCGGGCCACCCTTGCGTGAAGGTAGGCACCGTAGATGAGCCAGGTCAGAAGCGAGGCCGTCTCCTTGGGGTCCCAGCTCCAGTAGGTGCCCCACGCGATCTCGGCCCAGACCGCACCGAGGACGACGGTCATGGTCAGCAGGGGGAACCCGATGATGACCGCGCGGTAGCCGATCTCGTCCAGGAGTGCAGGCTTGGGCAGTCCTTGCCGGCCGCCTTCAGGCTGGATCAGGTAGAGGATCGCCGCGGCAAAGGAGACCGAGAACGCGCCGTAGGCGACGATCGCCACCGCGACGTGGATGGTCAGCAGCAGGTTGTTCTGCAGTGCGGGCACCAGCGGGTTGGCGGTGGCCCCAACGGTCAACGCGTAGAGCAGGAGCGCCAGGGAGATCGGGAGGATCAGCAGGGCGATGGTGCGCACGTGGTACTTGTGCTCGAAGTAGATGTAGGCCAGGACCATGCCCCAGGCGAACGCGACCGAGAACTCGTACTGGTTGGTGAACGGCCCATGCCCTGTCGCGAAGGTCCGGGTGACCAGGCACGCGGTGAGGAACGCGAAGGAGAGCCAGGTGAAGTAGGTGCCGTACTGCGCCAGAGCCCGCGGAGAGGCGGCAGCTGGTTGCGCCGGCGTCCAAGGCTCGTCAACGCCGAGGTCGTCGAAGTCGTCAACGCCCCCAGCGCCTACGCGAGCGCGGGCCATGACCGGTGCCCGCTTAACGGTCCGCCCGAGGGTCAGCACCAGGATGTAGCAGACCAAGGCGACGCCGACCATCATGAGACCGGCCATCAGGCTG
>JBBRWQ010000201.1:0-1985 GCA_038249115.1 Actinomycetales bacterium | reverse complement strand
GCCAGCCAAGGTCTGGATCAACCAGACCCCGTCCAAGATCGAGTCGGAGGCCAAGTAAACCCAGACGAAGACACCTGATGTCTCAAAATGCTTGACAGACATCCCATGTCGTTTCATGTCAAGCCGCAGTGACGATTTGATGTTGCCAGGCGGTGTTTTCGTCGTATTTGCTGCCGGTCTTGAGGCAGCCGTGAAGGATGCCGACGAGCCGGTTCGCGAGCTGCCGCAGCGCCGCGTGGTGACCGATTTTCCTGCCGCGTAGCGCGTCGTAGTAGGCCCGCGCGCCGGGTGATGCCACGAGCGCGGAAAACGCCTGCAGGTGCAAGGCGTCACCGAGGCGACGATTGGTGGCATACCTGGCCAGGACCACCGTCTTCTTGCCCGACGCCCGGGTGATCGGACTCTGCCCGGAATAGTTCTTCCGGGCCCGGGCGTCATGGAACCGCTTCGTGTCGTCGCCGAACTCGCCGAGCACACGAGCCGCGAGGACCACACCGAAGCCCGGCTGACTGAGATAAATATCAGCGGCCGGGTGCCGACCAAAATGCTCGGCCACCACCTCCTGCAACTGCATGATCTGCTCGTTCAGCGCCGTGATCATGCCGACCTGCCCGATCACGACGGCCGCATAAGCAGCATCAGTGATCGCGGGTTGACGCAAACCCGGAGCCCGCAACGTGGCCTGTACGACATCTGCCTTGGCCTCGACGTGATGCCGGCGGGCGGCCCGTAACGCGGACACCACCTGGCTGCGGGTCAGCTTCCCAGCCCGCGCCGGTGATGGCGCCCGGGCCAACAACAGCAACGAGTCCTTCGCCGCCAAATCCCCGAAAGCCTCGATCGCAGCCGGAAAGTACTCCCGCAGCGTGGATCTCAACCTCAGCACCTGACGGGTCCGCTCCCAGATCGCGGTCTGATGCGCCCGCGCCAACAACTTCACCGCATCCGCCAAGTCGGTGTCCCCGGCGATCTGCCGGTGATGATCACGATCCAGACGCACGATCTCCGCCAAAACATGAGCATCGCCCGCATCGGACTTGGCGCCCGAGGTGGAATACCGCTCCCGGTAACGCGCCGAGGACAACGGGTTGATCGCGAACACCCGGTAGCCGGCCGCCCGCAACGCCGTCACCCACGGGCCGCGGTCGGTCTCGATCCCCACGAACACCCGGGCCGCGACCTCCTCACTTGGCAGGTCCGCCCAATCCGCCGGGGCATGCTCGGCCACCAACGCATGCAGCCTCGTGATTCCCTCCAACCCTTCCGGCAGGCGGGCCTTCGCAAGCCGCCGCCCGGTCTCGTCCTCGATCTCGATGTCGTGATGATCCTCAGCCCAGTCGTCACCAATAAACAGCAACACCCGCAGCAACTCCCTCAGTTCGCCGGACAACGGACACAGCACCCGGCGACACCTGCGACCTAATGATCAAGTGCTCACGCCGAAGCGGGCACGACATCCCATCAGCAGTCCAGTCACCGGCGAACCGGAGGGCGCACGGTCTGTCAATAGGCCTCCCCCGAGAGGGAGCCAGTTTCCGTGAGTGCTGACCCGCCGGCCGCTGCTGGCCAAAGCCTCCCAGAAATGAGGCCCGGCTGATCTCATTAGCTTCCGGCACGGCGCGGCCGGCGGATGCCATCGGTAGTGGGGACCTGTGCGTCCGGCTCGGTGTTGGCTGGGGAGAGGGGTTTTCATGCGCGCCAGCCTGGCAGCACCGCTTCGCGCTTTAGGACCGAAAGTCCTTCATGACGCCAGGTTTCAGCCTTCACTGTCAGTTGTGCAGGACGGCCGCCCCGCCGAACCGCCCGTGGGCGAGGTCGGCCAGGGCGTCTTGCGCCCGGGCCATCGGATATGGGTGGGTGGTCGCGGTGATGCCGAACCGGGCGCTGAGCTGTAGGAACTCCTCGCCGTCGAGTCGGGTGTTGGCGGTGACGCTTCGCAGCCGCCGCTTGCCGGCAGACGGGGTCAGGCGGGTCTTCGCCGGATC
>JBBRWQ010000200.1:0-2022 GCA_038249115.1 Actinomycetales bacterium | reverse complement strand
TGACCTGAACAAGCGCGGCAACATCGTTGCTGACGAGCACACGCTGGAGACCAGCAAGCCGGGGGTGTTCGCCGGTGGCGACATCGTCACCGGCGCCGCCACGGTCATCCTGGCGATGGGCGCGGGCAAGACCGCTGCGCGCTCCATCGACCGCTACCTGCAGGGCCAGCCCCTGCTCAGCGCTGAAGAAGAAGCAGCGATCAACGACTCGCGCCTGGTCGGGGTGTCGTCCTGACCTCAGGCTCGAGGTCTTGACATGCTGGGCATTGACCCAGACCCGAACGAATAGATGAGGGTATGACGACCAACTGTGCGCTGGGTGCCATGGCGGGTGGCGGCACCGTTCTCATCCGGCAGCGTGATGAGGGGTAGTACCGCGCTGCTGCGTGACGGCTCGGTCGTCCTCATCAGACAGGTCCAGGCCGGAGATGCGCCGCTGTTGGCCGAAGGCTTCGCCCGGTTGAGCGCCGAGTCGCGCCAACTGCGGTTCCTCACCGGCAAACCGAGACTGACCACTGCGGAGCTGCGCTACTTCACCGAGATCGACCACCATGACCACGAGGCGCTCGGGGCACTCGATCCGGCCGACGGCCGCGGTCTCGGCATCGCGCGCTACATCAGGCACGGCGAAGATCCAGAGGGAGCCGAAGTTGCCGTCACCGTCATCGACGAATGGCAGCGCCGAGGGCTGGGGACCGAGCTGCTGAACCGACTGGTCGACAGGGCCCGCCAAGAGGGCATTCATCACTTCACCGCACTGGTCGCGGCCGACAATGAAGGCGTCCTCGGGATGCTGCGTGATGGCAGCATCGGCGTTCGCGTCACCGACCGCGAGTCCGGCACCGTCGAGTACGAGATCCCGTTGCCACCCCGCGGCATCGGCGAGGAGCTCCGCGCGCTGTTGCGTGCTTTCGGCGGTCGTCAGGTCAAGGCGCCACCGACGATCGAGGACGCTTTGGCGTCTCTGACACCTGAGGACTTTGCTGGTCGCGATCCCGGACCGGCGAGCTGACCGGCATACCCAGCTCGTTGCGTGTGTGGCTGTTCAGGTCCTTGGTGGTTCAGGTCCTTGGTGGTTCAGATCCTCACGCGGCGGCGGCGGCTGTCAGCCCGGTTGCGGTGGCCATGTGCCGGATCGCCTCGGCGGCGGGTCCGGGGACGTGCACCGCGAGGTCAGCAAGCGGGGCCAGCCTGGTCGGCCGAGTTGACTGGGACGTGAGGTGCCAGCCGTCGCAGTCGGAGCAGATGTAGCCGTGAGTCTCGCGCCGGTTGCACGACACATCGTCGAAACGAGCGCGGGACCGTTCCCGATCGGCCTGTCGCAGAGCGAACTTGACATCTTTGGGCTCCCGATAACGGATCTTTCCGCTCATCTGGCAGATCGGGTGGCGGCCGTGAGACATGAGCTACTCCTTGGGGGCGGGGCTCCTTCTGGACGGTGACCTTGTTCCATCACCTGTGCCCAAGAGAACCGCTAAAACCTAGGAGGAACCTTGAGATTTCCTGCAAATTCCCTGTGAACGTGTCCTGACGTGAGCAGATATGGCGTTGACGCAGAGAGCGGCGAGGTCGACAGGCATGGCGATCCTGAGTCGGAGCGTGCTCAGGTCCTCCTCCTCCGGTCCCGTGCGTCAGCAGCCGCTCCCGGCTGCGAATCCTCATTCAGCCATCGATGTCCATGTTGGGACGAGGGTCGTATGCCGGCACGTGTCCGAAGACGTGCGGGTGGGTCTGACGTCGATCGGGTGAAGGGGGAGGAGAATGCCTTGATGAAGCTCAAGTTGGACCTCCATGACATCCATAACCAGGGTGCGGAGATAGACCGGGCACTTCGCGCGATCATCGACGAAGCAGTCGCCAAGAAGGCACCCCTGGTGGAGATCATTCCAGGGAAGGGTTCCGGAGCACTGAAGAAGCACGTTCTGCGCTTTCTGGACCAGAAGGAGATCAAGGCCCTGTATCACCGCGTCGAGAAGGACTCTGACAACTTCGGCCGTGTCTTCGTCCACTTCCGCTGGAAGT
>JBBRWQ010000199.1:0-2023 GCA_038249115.1 Actinomycetales bacterium | reverse complement strand
TCGTAGGCCTCCATCTCGTATCGGCGACCACGAAAGACGACACTGCACCGCGGGGTGGCCTTGAGGTTGTAGTACCAGCCTGGGTTGTGCTGCTGGCCGTAGTTGGACGCGACCAGAACCAGGCGGTCCCCGTCGGGCACTCCGATGATGGGCAACGTCCGCGGCTCGCCGGAGCGGGCACCGACCGTCCTGAGCTCAACGATGGGCAGCCCGGTGAGTGCGGACGTCAGGGATCGACGGCCACCACTTCGGCGCAGCACCGGACCGTCGAGGTGGTGCAGCACACGTGCGAACAGCCACGCCATCGGTGCCGTCCCCGCGACCCGCAGCACCGAGCGTTGCACCGCGTTGGCATGTTCGAAGCCCACATCCTGGCCCGCTTCGTCAACCATCGGCAGAGTGTATCCAGGCTCTGAGGTTCTGTACGGATCCATGCCTACGCATGGGGCCGCTCAACGACGACAGCTGGTGCCGGCGTCTGGCTGCCGAGAGCGGCTGATGGCGGCCGACATACAACCCAAGGGCTGCGCCAGTTAGGGCGTGGTGGCGACGTACGGGATAATCGCGGGGTGAAGCACCCAGCTGAGTCCCCGGAGGTCGAGTCCTTGGCTCTGCCACCCGGATGGGTTTCAGTCACCCCCCGGGCAGGGGACGCGGCCGAGCTGCTCGCGCTTCTGCACCGCCACGAGGTCGTCGCTCATGGCCGGGCGTCCACGTCCCGCACAGCCGTCGACACCGAGGTGAGCGCGACGGGCATGCAGATCCGCCGTCACGTGCTACTGCGCGATGCTACGGCGACAGCGCGGGGCTGGGCGACCGTGCAAGACCGGGCCGCAGGGCGCGTGGTTGTCTCCGTCCTGGTGGATCCCGCGCTCGAGGCGAGCACGGCCGACAAGATCGCCGACGTTCTGTTTGCGTGGACCGCACGCGCCTCCACCGACCTCGCGCTCGACCGCGGCGTGGACGTCACCCAGATGGACAGTGGCGCCTTCAACGAGGACGTGCGACAGCAGCGCTGGCTCACGGGTGCCGGCTTTACGCACACAGCGACCTGGTTACAGATGAGCCGCCCGGTCACGCCGGCAGATGCGGACCCGCAGGCGGCCCCAGCCTGGGATCCGACCGTCGTCGTTCGGAGGGTCCGCAGGGCTGGCCACCGTATGCCGGAGCAGGATGACCTCGCCGCGGTGTACGACATCCTCGAGAAGTCTTTCACCGACCACTTCAACTATCACTACGAGACATTCGACGAATTCCTGGCGCGGCTGCGCGAGGACCCCGGACACCGCTGGGACCATTGGTGGATCGCCGAGCTGATCGACGGCTCCGCTGCCGTCCCCGAACCTGCTGGAGTCCTCGTGGGGACCGTTTCACCCGGCGCTGGAATGGCCCCCGCAGGCAGTTACGTTGCCTACCTTGGTGTACTGCGGTCCGCCCGCGGAAAAGGCGTCGCCCGGGCGCTTCTGAACACGGTCATCGCTGATGCCGCCGAGCGCGGTCGCGACCGCGTCGGTCTGGAAGTTGACGCGGACTCCTCCACGGGTGCCGTCGACCTCTACACGTCGAGCGGTTTCAGCACGACGGGCAGCACCCAGTCCTGGCACCGCGACCTGCCAGTAAGGGGCTGACCGACACTCGCCCTGCAACGGACACGCTGGGAGCGACGAGCAGTTTGGAGGCGTCCCAGGCGAGCGTCAGCGTCGTTCCGGTGTCGTCTGTGTTGAACCGATGCTGCGATGCATAGCGCCACTAGGCCCGGAGCAGCCCTGCATGCGATGATCTGCTGAACGGGTTGCGCCCACGCGGAGGTGCCGGTGAGCAACAGCAGGCATGGCCACTCGACCCCGACAGCCGGCGTCGAGCTCAACCGCCTGCTTGGGAACCTCGCCAGCCTTGCTCGACTGCTGGCTGATGACAAGACCCTGGACGAGCTCTTGGAGATTGCCGGCGAACACGGGCGCGCCGGTCTGCGTTGCGCATCGGTCTCGTTGTCTCGCCTCGAGCTGGGTACCACGACGTTGCG
>JBBRWQ010000198.1:0-2071 GCA_038249115.1 Actinomycetales bacterium | reverse complement strand
TGCCCTGGCCGGAGGGGGCGGCATACGGCCCTATGCTGGTTCACGGATGAGTCGGTCAGACGGTCGCGTCGATGCTGTGATCCCGGTTCGCCGGGCAACGCACATCGCCGAGGAACGTCCGGGCTTCACAGGGCACGGTGATGGTTAACAGCCATCCGGGGCGACCCGCGGGACAGTGCCACAGAAAACAGACCGCCACGGTGAACCATCCGGCTTCGGCCGGACAGGCGTCGGGGTAAGGGTGAAACGGTGGTGTAAGAGACCACCAGCACTCCAGGTGACTGGAGTGGCTAGGTAAACCCCACCTGAAGCAAGATCAGACAGCAAGCGTTCGAGGGCGGCCCGCCCGAGCTTGCGGGTAGATCGCTAGAGGTGCTCGGCAACGAGTACCCGAGATGGATGACCGTCCGTCGCGCCCTGGCAACGGTGCGCGATGACAGAACCCGGCGTATCGACCGACTCATCCACTTTTAGGACCCTGACCTGCGGGTTTGTGTTTCGATACCGGCCCCAGTCCGCAGGGAGTCCGCAAGAAAATCAGTCAGAACCAGATCTACGGCCTCACGGGTGCGGTCGTCAGAGTCCGGCCACAGATGGCTGTAGGTGTCCAGCGTCTCGGCTGCGTTGGCGTGTCCGAGCCGCGCCTGAACCGTCTTGATGCTCTCCCCGTGCCGGATGAGCAGGCTCGCGTAGTAGTGGCGCAGGTCGTGGAAATGCAGCCCGTCGAGCCCGACTGACTTCGTGGCCCGGCCCCACATGGTGCCGAAGTTGGATCGCCGGATCATGTCGCCATGTTCGTTGGTGAAGATCAGGCCCTCGGTGGGGAAGGTCGCCAGATGGGCTGCGAGCGCGTCCACGACAACAGTCGGCAGCGGGATCACCCGCACGCTCGCCGCAGTCTTGGGAGGCCCGAAGTACGGCACCCGTCCCGAGATGCCCACGAGCTGGCGATCGACGGTCAGGGACCGGCGCAGGAAGTCGACCCGATCCAGCGTGAGGCCGAAGACCTCGCCCTGGCGCATCCCCGTTCCGACCGTGAGCAGCACGAGGCCCCGGTAACGTTCGGGCACGGCCTCGACCAGTGCGCGTACCTGCTCGGTGGTGATCGGCTCCACCTTGCGCTTCTCGACCTTGGGCAGCCGCGTCCCCAAGGTCGGCGAGGACGCCAGACGCCGGTCTGCAACTGCCGACTTGAAGATGGTTGACAGCACCCGGTGAGCAACGCCCACTGTCGCGGGGGCCAAGGTCAGGGAGAGCCGTTTCACGAGCGATTGGACGTCGGAGGGCAGCACGCTGGCGAGGGGTCGGTCACCGAGCACGGGGTAGACGTGCCGGCACAGGATGCCCTCGATCTGGACGACGGTGCCCTCTCGGTGAACCTGAGCAGCGCGCCACTGTTCGGCGTACTCGCGCACAGTGACCCGGCCGGCCTTGGGGTCGACGTACTGGCCGGTGACGATGCTCGCCGTCGTATCGTCGATCCACTTCTGAGCGTCGACCTTCCGGGCGTAGTGCCGGGAGTGCTCCTTGCCCGCGGCATCCCGGTAGCGTGCTCGCCACTGGCCGTTCTCGCGCTTCTTGATGCTTGCCATGTCTGACCGCCTTTCTGGTTCCAGGGCAGGCTACGTCCCGGTGGTGACGTTGCCACGTGTCGAGTTCTCCTGAGCTGTCCCTATTGGCGGGCTGCTGCGCCGGCGTTAGAAACGTTGGCCTGCAAGTCGATCCAGGCCCGTAGGTCACCGACCCGGCAGACGACTCGTCGGCCGAGGCGGAAGCTGGCCGGGCCGTGGCCGAGGTGTCGCCAGTAGCGCAAGGTGGCGATGGGGGCGCGGACGATTGCGGCGACCTCGCTGATGGTGAGCAGTTCGTCGTTGACCGGCGGTGGGTCGTTGGGGTGGCTCTGGTGGGTCATTGTGGGCTCCTTGGTGGTGTGACTGGATACTTGACCTAAGCGTGACCTAAGCGCGGTTCGGCCCCTCGGGCGGACATCTGGGCGTTGCCTTCTTGGTTGTCGTCGGGCATCGCTGACACTGTTGGTACTTCCCTAAAGGGGACACTCATGGGTACCCGA
>JBBRWQ010000197.1:0-2143 GCA_038249115.1 Actinomycetales bacterium | reverse complement strand
TTGGGTGTGGCTCTTCTGGAGGGACCTCAGGCGGCTCTGGGCATGGCGCCGTCGAGGTAGCGGGATTGGTGGACTCGGCGGCGTTCCTGGGTGAGGTGCCAGGTCCAGTACGTCTCGAAGTCGCCGTTGCTGTGTAGGGCTCGTAGTTTGAGGATCGCTTCGGCGCCGTGCAGTCCCCAGCGGGCGCCGGTCAGGTCCATCCTGTCTTTGACGAGGTGTCGGCAGGCGCCCTCGATGATGCCGGTCGCGATCGGCCAGCCCTGGTTGAGGGCGGTCGGGTAGTCCAGGAACGTCTTCTTGTTGGTCAGGTAGGTGGCGCACCTATCGGCGTTCTCGCGGGCTTGTTTGTCCAGGCCGGCGAGGGTGGCGGCTCGTTGGAGGGTGCCGGCGACGCGGGTCGGGTGGCCGTTCAGGATGGTCTGGGCGTGTTTGCGGACCCAGGCTTCGGCTGCGGGGTCGCCTTCGCGGTGGAAGGACCAGGCGGCCTTCCAGAGGTATTCCAGGACGTGCACGAAGTCGATGATGATCACCACGGTGACGCGGCGGTTGGTGGCTTCGGCCTGGATCCGGAGGATCTGATGAACGTTGCCGTCCACCAGTGCGACCCAGGTCCGTTGATGGGTCGCGTCGCGCCGGTCGGCTTCGTCGAAGATCGCGGTGACGACGGTCGCGGCGTCGTCGACGACGCTGGCGGTCAGCCACTTGTTGCGTGCAGTGGGCCCGGCGGTTGCCTGCGCTCGTTGGGTGTCGTCGACCGGCAGGACGTCCGCGCTGCTGCGCGGGACCGGGGTGGTGTCGTAGACCGCTCCGACCTCGGCCATCCGTTTACGTCCCCGTTTCTCTCCTTTGGACAGTCGGGTCGCGAGCTTGGGGTTGGTGTTCGCGGCGGCCTTCGCGGTCGCTGCGCGCAGCGATCCTGGGCGCATCACGACGCCTTTGCCGTCACAGGACAGGACCAGCACCTGCCCTACTTCGGCTGTGGGCGCTGGCCTTTGGCGGTAGAAGGCGTCGAAGTCGATGGCTGCCCTGTTGGCGAGGTCTTCGACCTGGCGTTTGCCCAGGCGTTGGCCGGTGCCGCGATCGATGGCTTCCACCGCGGCATCGAAGGACCCCCGCGAGCTCTCGATGGCAGCCAGCTGCCGCAACCCGTGGGAATGCTTCTCGGGCGGGAGGTTCAGCACCGCATCTGCGGGGTGCAGGTTCGGCCGTCCGGGCTCACGGTAGGCCAGCCGGGTCACCGTGACCTCACCGAAGATGGTCGCGAGCCCACGGGCATGCCCGGTCTCCACCCGCGTCCGACTCGACCCGTCAGCCTCAGAAACCTCGAGTCGGCCTTCCCGCAGGGCTCGCAGGTCAACGTGGTCTTGGAACAGGAGGCGAAGCAGCTCGCGCCCGCGGGTGTCGAGCTGCTGCTCCAACTCGGCATGGTCGAGGCCACTGCTTTCGGGTCCAACCAGCCAGCTCTCGATGGTCGCGAAGCACGCCCGGGCCGCAGCGAAGTCCTCCAGGTCGGCTGACGCGTCCGAGCCGTGCGGCCCGTCGGTGGCCATCGGGATTCTCACCGGCCGCGGCGGGCCCGTAACGCTGCGATGCCAGCGTCTGCCGCCCGTTCCAGCTCCGCCCGGGCAGCCTGGAAGCGGGCCAGGGACGCCTCCACCTCGGCGACGTCCTCCTGGGACAGCGTGAGGGTCTTGGTCCGGCCGGCCTCGGTGTAGGCCAACGCTGGGCTCTCATGCGGCTCGCCGGTGGCGCAGTGACAGGTCGCCTTGCCGCAGCGGCGGCGGAACGTGGTCAGCGTGCCACGCAGTAGCGAACCCTCGGAACGGCCGGATCTCGGGGACATCGCATCTCCTCTGTATTGATCAATCACTACAGAGCAGTACAGCAGAACGCAGCGGCGAGTTGGGGGATCACGCGCCGTCAGACGATCGAGCCGCAGACGCGAAGGGCAGCGGCGACGTCACTTCAGAAGAGCCGCACCCTAATGGTTTCTTCCAAGCCTGTTTGGCAGGCTTGGTTCTGGTAGCGGCTGGCAGGTCAGCACTCTTCTCATCTGACCCCTGAGGTCTTGCGGCAGACCGTGCGCCTGCTGGTCGTGAGGAGGCTAAACCGCTGCTGGGATGTGGTGCCCCGAGAGGTGTTC
>JBBRWQ010000196.1:0-2225 GCA_038249115.1 Actinomycetales bacterium | reverse complement strand
CCTCGCTGAACTTGAATTCCGGGCCGCCGTTGATGGCGTTGAAGGTCTCCCCGCTGAGCTGGAAGTCGACGGCCATGGCCAGGCCCTCCTCGCGTGGGCCGGCAGATCCGTATCGGGCGACGTTCAGGATTTTGGAGTCCGGAAAGATGGAGCAGTAGAAGTTGGCGGCTTCCTCGGCCTGCGTGTCGAACCACAGCGACGTGACGATCTTCTGCATGACGGAGCTCCTTGTTGGATGGGTGTGGTACCTGTTCAGACCGACCGATGCGTTGAGACTCATCTGTCTCGACCCCACGGATGGGGCTGCGGGTGGTGGCGGCAGTCCCTCGGCCGTCGCGGTTCCTAGCCGTCGCGGTCCTCGTTTGAGTCACCTGGTGCATCAAACGAGTGGTTGCCGGCCGGCTCAACTGTCGTTTAGGCACCAGGTGACTCAGAACAACCGATCTGGCGGACGAACAGCATCAAACCCGTTGATTTCAGTCACCAGGTGCCTGAACAGCACGACAGCGGTCGGTTGACCCTCGTTTCATTCACCAGGTGCATCAAGGCTAGCATTCGCGCCATGTGTGGACGCTTCTCGCAGAGCGATCGTTATGACGACCTGGCCGAGCGTTTCGGCGCCGAGGCCGATGCGAACCTGCCGCCCGGCAAGTACAACGTGGCGCCCACCGATCCCATCCGCATCGTCATCGAGCACGATGGTCGGCGCCGGCTGGCGTCGGCGGACTGGGGCTTCCGCCCGTTCTGGCGCGACCGCACCAGGCGTGAGCCAGGTTGGATCAACGCCAAGGCCGAGACCGCCGCCGAGTCGCGCGCCTTTGGTCCGGCGCTGCGGCAACGTCGCTGCATCATCCCCGCGAACGCCTTCTATGAATGGGATCGCGGACCACGGCCGCCGCAGCCGTATGCCATCGGTCCTGCCGCGGGCGGGCACTTTGCCTTCGCGGGCATCTGGACCGATGCGTCCCGCAGCGACCCCGCCACCGCTGCGATCTTGACGATTGGCGCCAGCGGGGCGATCGCCCCGCTGCATCACCGCATGCCGGTGCTGCTCGACGATATCGACACCTGGCTCGCGGCCGATACGCCGATGGAGCACGTCATGGCCCTGCTACTGGCGGCGCCGGACGACGCCGTTCGCATCTGGCCGGTCAGCACGGCGGTCAACAGCGTCCGAAATGACGGGCCGCAGCTGCTCGACCCCGCATGTGTCCTGCAGGCACCGCGGCTGTTCTAGCCGCAGGCTGGTCGCGAAGGCTACTTCTTCTTCTTGCCGCCGCCTGCCTTCGTTCCGCCCTTTGGCTTCTTGCCGCCGCTCTTCGACCCAGGTCCCTTATCAGGCATTGCGCGTCTCCTCGGGTTCGGGTGGTGTTGTGGCTGCTGACGTTACAGCAGGGCCGATGCGAGGTCGAGCCCGGCGTTCGTCGCCTGGACGGTCACGCATTGACTGCGAGCGTATGAATTCCTACGATGACGGTATGAAATCGACGGTTTCCGAGAAGGGGCAGGTCACGATCCCCAAGGCGCTGCGCTCCAAGCTCGGTCTTCGGACGGGGACCATCATCGAGTTCGAGGCCGAGCGCGGAGCGCTGGTCGGGCGCAAGGCGGGCACCGACGATGCGTTCGATGAGCTCTACGGCTCACTGAAGATGGCCGAGCCGGTGGACGACTACATCGAGCGCGCACGCGGCCGGTGATCACCGCGGTCGATTCGAGCGTCCTGCTCGATTTCCTGACCGGCAGCCGCGAGCACGGAGCGCAGGCGACGGTCGCACTGCGCCTGGCAGCGGCCGAGGGTGCGCTCGTCGTATCGACAGGGGTGTGGGCCGAGGTGACCGGTGCGTTGGATCGGCCAACCCAGGTCGCCACGAGCTTTGATCGACTCGGCATCGAGCTCATATCTGACGATCGCGAGGTGGCCACGACGGCGGGGAAGGCATATAGAGCGTATCGAGCGGCGGGCGGCACGCGCCGCCGGATCCTCCCGGACTTCCTGATCGGCGCCCATGCGCTGGTTCGCGCGGACCGACTTCTGACGCGCGATCGCGGGTTCTACCGTTCGCACTTCTCCAGGTTGGAGATCTTGCAGCCTTGAGACCCAACTCGAGCCGGGTAGCGCCAGTGCCGATGCGAGTTCTCCTCACCAGCCTGCCCGCGACCGGGCACCTCAACTCGCTGCTGCCGCTGGCCGAGGGCCTGGCCGATGCCGGCCACACGGTAGCGAT
>JBBRWQ010000195.1:0-2237 GCA_038249115.1 Actinomycetales bacterium | reverse complement strand
CACGGCCAGCACCCGCGTCATGCGCGTGCTCGAGCTCCGCGGGTCGTATGCCGGACGTCGCGTGACCACGAAGGAGGACCAGATGGACCAGGATTCGCCGGCGTCGGTGACACCATCCGACGCTGCCACACCCGACCTAGCTGGCTGTAGGTCGTGTCAAGTTGACGTGTGGGCGTGCGGCATCGGCTTCGCGTCGCGGAGCTGTTTTTGATCTTGGCCGGTGGTGTTGTTGTTGGAGGGTGCCTGGCGCCCACGCTGACTTATGCGACCTCACCGAGGTGGGTCATCTGGCCTCGTTCGGGCTGCCGTATGGCGAAGGACCCGGGCGCCAAGCTAGATGCGGCGTAACACTTTTGGGGTGTCCGCCATAGCGGGATCGGCGTCTGGTCCGGGTCCTTCGTGCCTCCAGCATGGCACTACCGACCGGAGTTGTGAACAGGTTGTAGTCGGATGCTGAGGATGTTGGTGAACGGGCCCTGGCCGTGGTGACGTCAGGGCCGTTCCTCGACGGCCATTGTGTGCCGGTGCTCGTCGGCGTCAACGTCGTTCATGCTCGCTGCGCTGCGTGTGCTCCACGTTGACACCTCCAACGCGCCGGCACGGGCGGCCTGGATCGAGCAATGGCCATCCACGCCCTCAGTGTCGCTGCCGTGGTCATCTGCAGTGTCCGTCTCCTGACAGGTTCGGTTAGTCCTGGGTGATCCACTCCTTGGGGTTGTAGCTGGCTTGGTCACGGACGAGGGCGAAGGCGATCCGGTTGGCGCGGTGGGCCATCGCGCAGGCGATGGCGCCGCCCTTCTTGCCACGGGCCCGCAGCTCGGCGGCGCGTTGTTTGGCGGCGGGGTCGTTCAGCCACAGGCCCAGTCCGAGGTCGATCAGGGCGCGGCGCAGTTCGACGCTGCCTTCGCGGCTGATGGTGGAGTCGCGGCGTTTGCCGGCAGATTCGTACTGGATCGGGTTGAGCCCGGCGGCGCGGTAGAGCTGTTTGGGTCCGGGCCAGCGGCCGGGGTCGCCGACCGCGGCGGCGTAGTTCCCGGCCCGTACCGCTGCCCAACCCGGGACGGTGGGCAGGGTCCGGAACGGGCTGCGTGGCAGCAGCCGGGTGAGCTCGGCGGTGGCGGTCTCGATCTGGGTGTCCAGGTCGGCCAGCAGCGCGAGGTCGGCGGCCAGGACCTGCCGGGCGACGGCCGCGTCGGGCATCGGGAGGGCGTCACGGGCGGCGGTGATGAGCTTGTCTGCCAGGGGTTTTCGGATCTGTAGCCCTCTGGTGGCGCCGAACCGGATGAACCGGGCGAGGCCGAGCGCGGCCAGGCGTGTCGGGTCGGCGAACTCCGCCGCGACCAGCCGCCCGACCTTGGTGGACAGCACGTCGGGCAGCGCCCGGATCAGCCCGGGGAAGGTACGGTCGAGCTGGCCCAGCAGCTGGTTCTTGGTCGCAGTCCGGATCTGGACCCGGCGGCTACGGTGCCCCGCCCAAGCCGCGAGCTCGACCAGCACCGCCTCGCGGTGGGTGACCGGTAGCCCACGACCGGCCAGCAGCAGCTCGGTCATCGCCTCCAGATCGATCACGTCGGTCTTGATCGTGCGCTTGCCCAGCACCTTGCGCTGCTCGCTGACATGACCGGGGTTGAGCTCGAGCAGCTCCCACCCCGGCGGCCACACCGGGGGCGCGAGCAGCGGCAGGTGGTAGTGCCCGGCGGCCTCAATACCGATCTTGACCTCGGCGCCCACGGGCAGCAGCCCGGTGATCGTGGCGACCACGTCCCGCACCGACGGTGCGGTCATCGCACACCCAAGCAACGGCTTGAGTAGCCTGCTACGGGCGGCGTCGGTGACCGAGACCGCGAACTCGTTCTTGCCCACATCGATCGCGACCACGACCGTCAAGGGCGACACTGGGGCAGCATGTTGTACTGGCACGAGACCCACCTCCGGGGGTGCCGGAAGACCACGGCGCGCACACGCCGGACCTTCGGTTGAGGAAACCTGACGGTCCCTTCCTCGCACCTTCGGAGGTGTCCGTGAAGGACCTACCCCGATCTATATCAGCGGGACCTTCCTGGCTATCCGGATTCTGATCGGGCCGGGTGGCGTTGGCAGCAGCTGAAAACCTTCGTTGACCTGCGTAAATGCGCGTGTCGGTGCTCGTAAGTAATTGTTCCTCCTTCTACCACACAGCCTATGACATCCCTTAGTGAACCGCTGCCAGCATTAGCACTATTGGTTACAATTGCATT
>JBBRWQ010000194.1:0-2260 GCA_038249115.1 Actinomycetales bacterium | reverse complement strand
GTTCAACCGGGGCGCAGCTGCAGCGCTGGGCAGCTGAGACCCTGGACATGACGGAGTCGACGTGTTGGCCGCAGCCGCTCCAGGTGGTCTTGCCGCAACGGTTACAACGGGCGGGACTGCACATGCTGGTGCTCCTTGTGGTTGGTTCTGAAAGACGAGCATACCCCCCAGGGTATTCTTTGGCGAGTTGCGCCGACCCGGGGGAGCGGTGAGGGGGATACCCCCAGGGGTATTAACAAGGTCAGTGTTCCTGATATTCCGGTCGGCTCGTGAGCGGCTGCTGGGTGCGCACAGGGCGGGAGTCAGCCGACAGCTCGCTGTGCCAGCACGAGCGCGTCGAGCGCCTCGGCCGGCTTGCCCTGGGCGTCGGTGAGTGACCGTACGGCGGTCTCCGCGCGGACCACGCTGAGCTGTGCCGGTTCGATGTCAGCGACGATGTCGGCGGGGGTGTACAGCACGGCGGGATCCTGTGGCCCTCCATGGCCGGAGCTCAGGTTTGCCAGGTCGTGCCCCACGATCAGGAGCGTTCCGCCCGGAGCGACTGCCTCGGCCGCAGCGCTCATCACGGCGCTGCGCTGCTGTGCCGGGAGATGCAGGTACACCACGAGAACCAGGTCGTAGGAGCGCGCCGGCGGAACCCAGGTCTCGACGTCGGCCTCGAGAGTCCGCAGGTTTCCGGCGTCATCGCCGAGATGCTGTGTGGCCAGCGAGGCAGCCCGCTGAAGAGCCACTGCCGAGAAGTCCACGGCGGTGGCGTGCCACCCGCGGGCGGCGAGCCACAAGGCGTTGCGGCCCTCTCCGGCCGCGATATCAAGAGCCTTGCCGGGCGGCAGGTCCTGGGTCAGCTGCTCGACCCAGATGTTCGGTGCAGCGGACCAGACCAGATCACTGTCCGCGTAGCGCTGGTTCCATGCATGGCTGTCCATGGTGTCCATGGCGAATCCCCTCGTGGGCTGGGTTGCTGGGGTCGGTGTTCGCGAACTGCTTTGGCGTGACGCATGATTCGCTCGCCAACGCTCGCCAGTGGTCGTTGTTCGGGCCTCAGGCCAGAGTGAGGAAGAGCTTCTCCAGGCTCTGGGCATCAGGGGACTCGGCGCCACCCGGCTCGGCCAGACACTGCTTGAGGCTGGACGCAATGAGCGCGAAGCCGGCCCTGTCGACTGCCCGGTTGACCGCTGCGAGCTGAGTGACGATGTCCTTGCAGTCGCGGTCCTGCTCGATCATCCGCAGGATGCCGCCGATCTGACCTTGGGCCCGGCGCAGCCGGTTGACTACTGCGCCCATCTCGTCGGGGTTCAACTGAACCATGGTCACTCCTGTGGGTCGTTGTCTGTGTCGTGTCGCGTCTTGTCGTGAAGGATGCGGCCAGCTGTCTGCAGGCGGGCTGCCAGGTGGCTGGGGATCAGGTCGCAGCGTTGGCGGCCTGGGACTCGGCGATCTGGGCCCGGATGTCATCCATATCGAGGGCTCGAACGCTCGCGATGACCTGTTCCAGGGCGGAAGACGGGAGTGCTCCGGGCTGGCTGAAGACCAGAATGCCCCCGCGGAAGGCCATCAGGGTGGGGATGGACGTGATCCCGGCCGAGCCAGCCAAGGACCGCTCGGCCTCGGTGTCGACCTTGCCGAAGACGATGTCGGGATGGGTGGCGCTGGCCTTCTCGAAGATCGGGCCGAAGGTTCGGCATGGACCGCACCACGCCGCCCAGAAGTCGACGAGGACGATGTCGTTGTCGAGCAGAGTCTGCTCGAAGGATGCTGCGGTCAGGGTCTGGGTGGTCATGGGGCTCCCTCTCGTTTCTCCAATAATACCTCGGGGGGTATTAACGCACAATCAGCCACGGACATTCCACCTGTCGCTACGGATGTCCTGGCGGCAGACGACCTGGTCCAGCGCCGTGGGTGGGCCGTGGATCCCGGCTGGCCGGACATGGGCTAGCGTTGCCACCACCAAATACCCCCATGGGTATCCCCCAGCACCCGACGGTGCCGTTGACACCAAGGAGTCAGCATGCGTGAAGTACCCCTGTTGGCGTTCGCAGCCGCCCACCGTGACGGCGCGGTCGTCGTCGACGTGCGCGAGCCCGTCGAGTATGTGGGCGGGCACGTACCCGGGGCCGCTCTTGTCCCGATGGGAGAGGTTGCCTCGCGCCTCCGAGACCTTCCAAGGGACACGCCGATCTACCTCATCTGCGGCAGCGGCCGCCGAAGCCTGACGACGGCCAGCTTCCTGTTGCGGGCTGGCTACGACGCCTACTCGGTG
>JBBRWQ010000193.1:0-2266 GCA_038249115.1 Actinomycetales bacterium | reverse complement strand
CCTCGTCGCCCTCGTCCGAGCCGGAGCGACGTTCGAGAAGGGCATCCTGATCGAACGACCCGACGAAACCACACCCGAAGAATCAGGAGGCAATCAACAAGTCGCGTGACACGCCCATCCACAGGTCTTGACTATTCCTCTCGTTCCCACGCCGACACCCACCCCGCCCGTCCACGGATTCAGGCTTAGCCACCTGCGACATCGGTAGGTCTTCGATGCCACGTACGGACAGCACCATAGACGTATTCGGGTCGGCCTGCCCCGGCAGAGACCAGCCTCCGCACAACGCCTTCCGGCATACTTGATCCTCCACGTCGACGACCTCCACGAGCAGATGTGGCAGGCCGAGCTGTTCATCAATTACACACCGGTACCACGCATCCTCGACGTCTTTGAGTGGGACAGCACCGAGGAGCTCGGAGCTGAAACGGAGGGGAATCCAACGAGTCGGCAGCTCAAACTCTTGCTTCTCATTCACTCCGCGACCGTAGCCCCCGCCACCCTATGAGAGGCAAAGGGACGACGCCCGGAGATGCAGCGTCCCGGCGCCTGCGCCAATGGCGGACCGGCAGTGTCGCCCAGGTCCCAGCGGGGTCCTCGACGCCAGTCACACACCAGGGATGAACTGCCTCGACCAGAACCACCGGCGCTTGGCGCGCCGGCGAGCAACGCACGGATCTGCATGGAGGGCGGCTACGTCGCCGGACTGGCCAGATCGCGCAAGTGAGTGATCGAACTCGTTTCGTTCCGATACAGGAACCCCCAGCGAGATGAGCACGCCTTCGTGGTCGGGCGGCTGTGGGTTGGGTCCGGTTTGTCCCGGTGGACCCGCCCGGTGAAGATCCCGGGACGCGGGGGTCATACGGGTCCCCCGCACTGCTCGTCCGGGAGGCAGACCCGGACGACCACCGAGCTGCGGCCTGCCTCGCACGGCACCGTGAAGGCGCGGCGGTTGGTAATTGATGGACCGACGTGCAACGTGCCGCATATCGATGCAGCGGCCAAGCGTCCTCAAGCAAATCCGATAGGAGTCGCGCTGGGCCAATGGTGACCCTTGGGTGACGTAAATGCTGCATGACTGTCCTTGGACCGCGAGTGTTCAACCCAGGCCTCGAGGCCGTGGCCTGATGCCCCGTGCGCAGCCGCACACGATCAGCGACAACATGGTGGCCGGGGTCGTCGTGGCCGCAGGCGCACTCTGGTCGATGCTGTGGGCATCGGCCGCTCTCACTTCACGTCTGAGCGGCCAGCCGGCGCCACCGGCCTCACTCAGCTCGCCGATCGAGGCGTTCGCTCACGCTGGAGACCCGGCCATCGCGTGGGGCCAGCCGGTCGGCCCCGCACCGCTGTACTGGGCAGTCACGGTCGCGGTACTCACGGTTGGCTTCAGCGCCGGCGTGGGAGTCTGGTTGTGGACCGCAAGGCAGGCGCGTCGGGGGGAAGCCGACCCGGCTCGCCTGATCGGTGTCGCCTCCCGCCGGGACGTCGGGCGGGTCGCCGGCCGTCGATGGCTGCTAAAGAGGGCAGATGGCCTGCGACCGTCCTTGCCGCGGCCGAACGCTGCGGACCTGGGCTACCGACTCGGCCAGTCGCGGGGCCTGGACTGCTACTGCTCGGTGGAGGACTCCCTGGTCGTTCTGGGACCCCCTCGATCGGGCAAGGGCCTGCACCTGGTGATCCCGACGATCCTGGATGCGCCGGGAGCGGTGATCACCACCAGCACCCGGCCGGACAACCTCACCGCGACTCTGCGGGCACGCGCGGCGATCGGCCCCGTTGCGGTCTTCGACCCTCAGCGGCTCGCACCCGGCATACCCTCTGCGACACGCTGGTCACCCATCCGCGGCTGCGAGAACCCCCAGACCGCGCTCATCCGCGCCAAGGCGCTGACCACAGGTGCCGCCAGTGGGACCACGGACGCGAACTTCTGGCAGGCATCGGCCGAACAGGCCGTCCGCGCCCTGCTGCACGCTGCCGCCCTGGCCGGGCGAACCTGCACGGACCTGTACCGCTGGTCGCTGTCCGCGGTGGCGGCCCGCGAGGCCGTGATGATCCTCAGCGTCCACCCGAAGGCTGCCCCGGCCTGGCACCAGGCACTGGAGTCGATCGTGACCGCCGACCAGCGCCAGCGCGACTCGGTCTGGGCCATGGTCTCCATCGCGTTTGCGGCACTGGCCGACCCCAAGGTCCTGGCCGCGGTCTCCCCCGCCGAGGGCGAGGAGTTCGACCCGGGGACCTTCCTGCGCGCCAAGGGCACCGTGTACCT
>JBBRWQ010000192.1:0-2318 GCA_038249115.1 Actinomycetales bacterium | reverse complement strand
TCCGTCTACCGACCCCGCTGAATGCAAGGCTGCCACGCCCGCCACGTGCGGGACGTCTTCGGACACGTGCCGGCATACGTCCCCCGGCCAACTGCGGCACATGGTCCTGGTCACTCGTCCTTGGGCACGCGGCCGTCAACCGCCCGAGGCCAGTCCACTGGAAAGACATCGGGACGATGGCGATGCGATCGCGGTCTTGACGAGGAATATTTCCCAAATTAGGCTGTTTCGTATGGTGAGAAACAAGCAGTTTCCAGAAATGACGATTCTCGCCGAGGCGCTCAAGTCCATCGAACGTGTCATCCCTGCGTCTTGGGTTGTGAGCTTCAAGGACCCCGAACTGCGGCGGCGCGATACCTGGCTTGATGGAATGCTCGAACTCGTCGGGCCAGGTGGGGCGCGGGCGCGCTTCATTGTCGAGACGAAGCGTTCCGGACTGTCGGCGAGCACTCTCGTCCTGGCTCTGAAGGCTCGCGCCCACGAGGAGGAGGGCACCCCCCTTCTCTACGTGACCGACTACGTCAATCCCGTGGTGCGCGAGGGCTTGGCCAAAGCCGGCATCAGCTATGTCGACGGCACCGGGTGGATTCGGCTCATCAGTGAGGACCCCCCGATGGTGATCAGCGCCGAGGGCGCCGAACGTTCGCCAACGCCACGCACATCGAGCTCCACTATGCGTCTCAACGGCAGGGCCGCTGGAAGGATCATCCGAACGCTGCTCCAGGAGCCACCTCCGTATGGCGTGCGTGCCTTGGCCATGCTCTCCGGCACCAGCCCGGGATCAGTCTCCAAGCTGCTCCCGACTCTTGTGGCCGATGGCGCTGTGGATCGGGATGACTCCGGATCGGTGACGTGGGTGCGACGACGCCGTCTTCTTGAACGATGGACGATGGACTACAGCTTCCTTGATTCAAACGGCCCGGTGCTCGACTATCTCGCGCCTCGTGGCCTGGATCTCGTGATTGACCAGCTTCGCCTCCGTAAGGGCGGCGTCTGCGCGACTGCGTCGGCCGCTTCGCGTACCTACCTTCCTGTGGGTATCACGCCTGTCGTGCCGCTGACGCTCCTGGCCTGCTACGCGGGCGACATCCAGTTACTGGCCGCCGACCTTGGCCTGGTGCGGGCGGATCGACAATCCGGCAACGTACTGATCACCACGCCAGCGGACCCGCTCCTGCTCACAGCGCCGAGGCGCGCCAGCGACGGCCTGTCCACGGCGCCACTCAGCCTGGCTCTCGCGGACCTCCTCAGCTTGCCTGGGCGCTCAGCGCAGGAGGCAGAGCAGCTCATGGACATGCTTGCGGTCACTGACCCCGCGTGGAGGATGGAGCCGTGACTGTCGCCCCGGAGTACGTCGCAGCTCGCACCGTCCTTCTCGACGCCCTCGAGGCCCTTGGCCCCCATCGCGACAACGTGGTTCTCGTGGGGGCGCAGGCGGTCTATCACCACACCGGCGAGTCGTCGCTGAATGTGCCTGTCATGACCACCGACGCGGACCTTGCGCTTGACACCCGGCTGCTATCGGACGATCCCGAGATCGGTGCCTCGCTGAGGAACGCCGGCTTCGTCCCCGGGCCAAATCCCGGGCGCTGGATTGGCGCTGGGGGTGTCGCGGTGGATCTGATGGTGGTTCCACACCAGGCGAATACGCATAAGCGGTCTGCACGCTCGGCACGCATTTCCCCGCACGAGGCCAAGACTGCCCGGATCACTGCGGGCCTTGAACCCGCACTCGTCGACTGCCAGCGAGCCGAGATCCGGGCGCTGAGCATTGAGGACCGCCGCCGTTTCACCATCCGGGTTGCTGGGCCGGCAGCTCTGCTGGTTGCCAAGGCGATCAAGCTGGACGAGCGACTCGCGCAGGTCGACCACAGACCGGATCGCGTGAAAGAGAAGGACGCCCTTGACGCCTTTCGCATTCTGCAATCAGTGGAGACCGAGGCCCTGGTCGCTGGTTTTCGTTCTCACCTCGCCGACGAGGAAGCGGCCAGGTCAAGCAAGCAGGGCATCGAGATTCTCCGGACACACGCCACCTCGGTTGGCGGGCAGCTGCCGCAACTGGCTGCCCGAGCTGCGCTGGGCAACACCGTCGTGGCCCCCAGCTTCGTGGCCCTGACCGAGGCGCTCCTGGCTGCCTTACAGGAGGTCTCATAAGCGCAACGGTCTGCCGGCACGGGACGTCTTCGGACACGTGCCGGCATACGTCCCCCGGTGCGGGCGATGCCAGGCACGCGGTGATCGCCCTCGACATTCGGCACTGGTCGTCCGACTGCCGACCCCGTCATACAGAGTTGCGATCGTGACTCTCGAGCTGTGCG
>JBBRWQ010000191.1:0-2327 GCA_038249115.1 Actinomycetales bacterium | reverse complement strand
GTCGGCGCGGAGCCGGCCGACGTCCGTGGCGTAAGGGTCGAGGGCGTCTGTCAGGGCGTCGAGCACGCCGAGAGCCCGGGCGACGCGCAGGAGGTTTTCCAGGGTGACACCACCGCCGTTTTCCAGCCGCAGCACGGTGTTGACCCCGATACCGGCCCGGTCGGCCACCTCGGCGGCGGTGAGGCGGCGTAGCTTGCGCCAGGTGCCGAGGTCATCGCCGAGTTTGCGCAAGGAACGGGACACCGCAGCAGGGGTCGTGCTCGAAGCCATCGGTTCCTCCGATGATCTACCATAGATGAATGGTTATCCATTTTAGCATACCATTTGTGGGTGATGAAAGTGAACAAGCGGTAAGCTGGTCCGCGGGCGGATCGTGGACGTCTTCGGACACGTGCCGGCATACGTCCCCCGGCGCGGGTGGATCCGGGACGTCACATCGCTACAGCCCAACAGGACGCCAGAGCCGGTCGATGGGCATGACGTGCAGCCCCGGTTCGAAGGTGTAGGAGAGCCGGCCTGTGTTCAGTGCCACCCCGGCCACCATCCGGTCCCCCAGTGCGCCCTGGAGCTTGCGCAGTCCTTTGAAGTCGGTGCCGGAGATCCGCTCTTTGGCCTTGACCTCGAACGCCAGGACCCTGCCGTCCTCAAACTCGATAACGAAGTCGACCTCGTCCCCATCCTTGGTTCGCCAGTGGCCGACGATGGGCGGCTCGGGCAGCCAGCAGGTCTGCTTGGTCAGCTCGCCGACCACGAACGTCTCCAGCAGGTTGCCGAACTGGGTCAGGACGCTCGGGTCCAGCTCGGCCAGCCTGGCCTCGCTGACCCGCAGCAGCCGCGCGGCCAGTCCCGAGTCCACGACGTGCACCTTCGGGTTCCGCGTGGTGCGGGCCCTCAGTGTCGTGCCCCACGCGGGCAGCCGGGTGATCAGGAACAGGTCCTCCAGCAGGCGGGCGTGCCCGTATATGGTCTTGCGCTCCACGCCCAGGCCGGAGGACGCGGCGGCCAGGTTAAGCACCTGTCCGGTCTGGGCGGCTAGCCGCTCCAGCAGGGACCGAAGCGCTTGTTTCTGGTGGACCCTGGTCAGCTCCAGGGCATCCCTTTCGATCGCCAGGTGGGTGTAGTTGTCGAACCAACGCGCGCGGGCCACGCCCGACCTGGCCAGAGCGAGCGGGAAGCCGCCGGCGCAGACCTTCGCGGCGTACTGCGCGCGGGTCGTGCTCGAGGATGGGTGCGCCTCAACAGCTGCTACCGGGTTGGCCAGGAGGGCTGGCAGCAGGTCTTCGCGGGCTCCGAGGATCTCGCCCTGTGACAGCGGCAGGATCGTGACAACGTGCAGCCGTCCGGTCAGCGCCTGGGCAGTGGCCGGAATAGCGTCGTGGCGGGTGGACCCGGTGATCACAGCGGTACCTGGGCGCGCTCCTTCGCGGTTCAGCCGGGCTTTGATGGCGTCCAGCAGTATCGGCGCCCTCTGGTACTCGTCCAGGCACACTGGCGGGGGGCCGCCGACCGCCAGGGTCGGGTTGGCCACGGCCGCCTCGAGCACCAGCGGGTCGTCCAGGTCGACCACGCTGCCTCCACGCGCGGCGGCGAACGCGGCCAGCAGGGTGGACTTGCCCACCGAGCGCGGGCCGTGCATGGCGATGACGGGCTCGTCGGTGGCGAGGTCGTCCAGAATGGGCAGGAGGCGGCGCTCTCTCATGCCTGTCAACAGTGCGTTCACCCCATAAAAGTACCACAAGTGGGGTACGATAACTACCCAAACGGGAGGGGGGTTCATTACCCAAACAGGAGGGGGGTTAACTACCCAAACAGGAGGTCTAGGCGGATCTGGGACGTTGTTGGCGACATACACCCCGGTGCGGTCGAAAACGGGACGTCTTCGGACACGTGCCGGCATACGTCCCCCTGCGCGGGCGAAAACGGGACGTCTTCGGACACGTGCCGGCATGCGTCCTCCCGGTGCGGGCGAAACTTGGCGCTTAGGACGCGCTCCAGGTGACCAATCCGTCGGTCGAGCGCCTCGTGGTGTCGCCGACTGCCAGCCAGCCGCCACCGTCGAACAGCGACAGTGAGATCTGACCGGGGATCTCGGGCAGCGACGTGGTGATGCACGAAGGTGCGGCTTGCTGATCGACCCGCCAGATCTGGACGCCGGCGCAGTCGGGGGCGTTCACGCGTGCGACGAAGATCTGCGCCGGTTTGCTCGACAGCACGGCAAGGGCGACGGCCCCTGAGGCGTTGCCCGAGCCGGTCCAGGTCGAACCGGTGTTCGCGGTGGAGCGGATCGTGCCGTCGGCGCACAGCACGCGAGCTGTGCTGGTCGACAG
>JBBRWQ010000190.1:0-2401 GCA_038249115.1 Actinomycetales bacterium | reverse complement strand
GTCAGATCCGCTCGCTCGCAAACGCCCACCGACCAAAGCTGTCGCGTCAAATGGTGGAGTCGGCCTGGGGCGCGGTGCCGGCATTACTGCTGGTCCGTTTCCCCAGGCCGCTCGCCGAACCCGGCGTGCGACTTTCACCGCACCGGGCTCTCCATGGTCTCTGTCCGTGGGTTGGTTCAGGCAGTCTGGACCCAGGGGTTGGGGATCTGGTTGCCCCGGTAGCGGTACCTGATGATGGGTATCGTCTCGGGGTTGAACAGTTCGATCCCGCCCGCGCTGATGGGGCGCCACCGGCCGGTGGGGTCGGTGAGCCAGCGACGGACGTCCTTCCACTTCCACCGGTGCCGGGTCCGCATCATCCGCACGATCCGCCACCACGTGTGGTGTTGGAGCTTGCTGAAGATGCGTTGGGCTATGGCGTGCTTGAAGTAGTTGGTCCAGCCCCGCGTGATCTGGTTGATCCGGATCAGCAGGGTCCTAAGGTCGTGCTGTGACGTCCTGGGGGTCAGGGCACGGATCTTGGCCTTCACCGACCGGAATAGCCGGTCGGCGATGAAGGTGTACACGTACCACTTGTTGGCGCCCCTCTTGCGTTTCCACTGGATGCGGAAGCCGAGGAAGTCAAACCCCGCGCTCATGTGCACGATCCGGGTCTTGGTCGGTGAGAACCGCAACCCCAGCGGAGCGAGCACCGCAGCGATCTGCTCGCGCAGTTCCAGGAGGTGATGGTCGGTCCCGTCGGTGAGCACCACGAAGTCGTCCGCATAGCGGACCAGGCGCCAGTTCGGCAGGTCCTTCCTTCTCCTTCCTTGGCGGCGACTGGCGGTCGACATCGTCCCGCCCGGCTTCCACGGCGCGTGCAGGTGCTCATCGAGCACCGTCAGGGCAATGTTGGCCAGCAGCGGGGACAGGATGCCGCCTTGCGGCGTGCCGGTGTCGGTGTCCTACAAATCGCCGAGTTCGGTGAGGATCCCGGCCTTGAGGAACGCCTTGACCAGCCGCAGCACGCGCTTGTCCTTGACCCGCGACCGGACCCGGCCCATCAGGGCCGTGTGGTCGATGGAGTCAAAGCACGCCTCGATGTCCGCGTCCAGCACCCAGCGGTAACCCTTGGTGCCGAAGTGGTGAATCTCGGCGATCGCGTCGTGTGCGCGCCGCTTGGGCCGGAACCCGTATGAGACCGGCTCGAAGCCGGCCTCGAAGATCGGTTCCAGCACCAGTTTCAACGCCGCCTGGACGACCCGGTCGGTCACCGTCGGAATCCCGAGGCGCCGTACCTTTCCCGACCCGCCCGGCTTGGGGATCTTGCGTTCCCGCACCGGCTGGGCTCGGAACTCTCCGGACATGATCTGCGCCCGGAGGTCGTCCAGAAACGCCGCGGCGCCGACCTCGGTCTCGACCCGGGTGACGGTCCACCCGTCCGAACCGGCGGTTTGGGCCCCGCGGTTTGTGCCGACTCGGTCCCACGCCACGATCAGCGTGGCCGGGTCGTGCACGAGATTGAACAGGTCGTCGAACCGGCGGCCAGGATCGGCCACCGCCCAACGGTGAAGTTTGGCCTGCATCTCCGATACCCGCCGCCGCGGCCCCACCGGCAGATCGCCAGCGTTGCCGCCATCGGACGGGGCGTCACCATTCGGTGTCGCATCTTTCGGCATTACAGCCTCCAATCTCTTCTCGATACTTCTCGAAACCACTGCCGCCCTTGGCCCTGTGACCGGCTTTCCCGGCCTCCGAGGCAGGTCGTAACCCCTGCGACTACTACGGCGGCTCCGCCCCACCCCCGGCCGATCAGCAGACGGTGTGCTCAGCCCGAGGCACGTCGCTGGCCGCGACGACCCGGGCAGACCAGAGGTGGTTCCCGTGTTCACTTGTTGATCGCTGGGCGAAGGAGGCACCCGACTCGACCCCTGCGACATCGCCGTGGCTACCCCGCAGCACGTCACCGCGGCCTCCCCTCAGTCCCGCCGACATGTCGGGGAGCTCCCCGCCTCCGTGATGAGGGAGACGGGTGTGCGTCGCTTCCGGCCCAGATCCGCCAGGTTCGAGCCGGTGCGTCTTTAAGAGGCGTAAAACGTCGGTTTCTCTCGTATGCCTTTCCGCCACGCTCGCCACACCCGCGTCGTCTGGCAGTACCGACACGCCATGGCTTTGTCGGGGCCGCTTGCCACCCATCCCGGCACCTCCCGAGACAGGCTGCCCCCAGCTTCACCGCCCCGCTGCGACGGGACGGAGGCGAAGGTCTCTCACCTCCTACTCAATCAACAAGCGCCTCACGGCGCACCGGCGGTGTGACGCATCGACGAGGTCACGCATCGACCGTCACGGCGTCGCTATTGGCGCCGGCCCGCCACTAGTCTCGTGCTGTGCCCGAGTTCAGCTGGCGACCGGCCAACGACGC
>JBBRWQ010000189.1:0-2679 GCA_038249115.1 Actinomycetales bacterium | reverse complement strand
GCTAGGTCGGGTGTGGCAGCGTCGGATGGTGTCACCGACGCCGGCGAATCCTGGTCCATCTGGTCCTCCTTCGTGGTCACGCGACGTCCGGCATACGACCCGCGGAGCTCGAGCACGCGCATGACGCGGGTGCTGGCCGTGACCGGGCCGTACCTCCTGACCATCATGCAGGACGCCGAACTGGCATTGCTGGAAGTTCGCCGTCGTCGCTGAAGGATCGGCCATGACGACTCATTCCTCTGGCTCGTCCCTCGGGCTTTCAGTTATGGTGCTCGGGATCACGGAAGCAGACTCCGTATCAAAGGACGCACCGACCTTCACGATGAGCAATGTCCGCTTTCGAGAGACTCATACAGGAGCGATCATGAGCAAATACGTCGTCACGAACCCCGCCACCGGAGTCAGCGGCGCGCGTTTCCCCCTGGCAACAGACGCTGAGGTGGTCGACGCCATAGGGGCTGCGGATCGTGCCCACCGTGAACTATCTCGAGGCACTTCGGTTGCCGAACGCGCAGCCCTCATGCAGCGAGTCGCGGACCTGCACTCCGATCAACGCGAACATCTGGCTGAGCTGATCGTGCGCGAGATGGGCAAACCCATCGAGCAGGCCCTCGTTGAGGTGGACTTCTCGGCGGACATCTACTCGTACTACGCCACCCACGGCGAGACATTCCTGGCCGACGAACAGATCGATCTGCTGGGCGGCGAAGGAAGAGCGTTCATGCACAGCTCGTCAATGGGCGTACTTCTCGGGATCATGCCGTGGAACTTCCCGTATTACCAGGTCGCCCGTTTCGCCGGCCCGAACCTTGTGCTCGGCAACACGATCCTGCTCAAGCATGCCTCGCAGTGTCCCGAATCCTCCGCTGCCATCGAGCGGATCTTTTCAGAGGCCGGCTTCCCTGAGGGCACGTACCGCAACCTCTACGCCTCCACCGATCAGATCGCCGACATCATCATCCCGGATCCCCGCGTGTGCGGCGTCTCCCTGACCGGTTCGGAGGGAGCCGGTGCCGCCGTAGCGGAGGTTGCGGGTCGCAACCTCAAGAAGGTCGTCCTCGAGCTGGGCGGATCCGACCCGTTCATTCTGCTGAGCACCGACGACCTCGATGAGGCCGTCGACGCGGCCGTAGCCGCTCGTCTGGATAACTCCGGCCAGTCCTGCAACGCCGCAAAACGCTTCATCGTGATCGACGGTCTCTTCGACGACTTCCTGGCGCGTTTCACGGCGAAGCTGACCGGGAACGTTCCGGCAGACCCCATGTCGGCGGATACCACCCTGGGCCCGCTCTCCTCGCTCGGTGCCGCCGAGAACCTCGAGGAGCAGCTTCTGCGCGCCGAGGCGCAGGGCGCCACGATTGTCGCTCGCGGTCGCCGTGACGGCGCCTTCTTCTCACCGTCGGTTCTCACCGGCGTCACCCCGGACAACGACGCCTACCGGGAAGAGTTCTTCGGGCCGGTCGCCGCTGTCTACCGAGTGCAGGACGAGACCGAGGCGGTCAAAGTGGCCAACGACATCCCGTTCGGCCTTGGTTCCTTCCTCTTCACGACGGACGCGGCACAGGCTCTGCGCGTCGCCGATCTGATCGAGGCGGGGATGGTGTTCGTCAACGGGACGGGCCTGGACAGCCCGGAGCTTCCCTTCGGCGGAGTGAAGCGGTCCGGTTTCGGACGCGAGCTTGGGCGCTTCGGGATCGCGGAGTTCGCCAACAAGAAGCTCATTCGCATTCTGAAGTAGCCGCGATGCTCGCGGAGCGCGTGCGGATGGGCATGTGCGGCACCTGATAAGGCCCCGATCGGAATGTCACGGCCCGACCGGGGCCGCCCTGCTTGTCCATTCTCATCCAACCGACCGCTGCAAGGGAATACGCGTTGTGGTGGCACTCGCGGCAGCCGACCTGGGCTGGGTCGCGGCCGAGCTCAACGACCGGCCCCGAAAGCGACTAGCGTTCAACAAGCCGATCGAACTGATCGGACCGCTCCTGTTGCGTTGATCGCTTGTATCCGCCGATGCCTTTGCGACGCTGGCCGATCATTTCGTCTGGTCGATCCGACGAACCGCGGATACTGGCCGTATGTCGCGATGGCTTCGTTCTCTCTTGCGTGCACCTCTCCGCCTCTACCAGCACGGGTGGGGGTGGGTATTGGGTCATCGGTTCTTGCGGCTCACTCATCGTGGGCGGCGGTCCGGACGTGTTTATCAGACCGTTCTGGAGGTGCTGCGCTTCGACCCTGCGACCAGGGAAGCCACCGCCATGTCCGGTTTTGGGCCCGGCGCGGACTGGCTGCGCAACATCGAGGCCAACGGTCAGCTCGAGGTGAGCATCGGACGCTCGACCTTCCCAGCCACGTATCGCCTGCTGGAGGTTGAGGAGTCGGTGCGGGTCTTTGCCGAGTACGAGCGCCGCAACATCGTGGTGCGTCCGGTCATACGCGCGGTCTTGGGCCGGCTCGTCGGCTGGCGTTTCGACGGCTCCGACGCTGCACGTCACAAGCTGGCCGACCAGCTTCCGATCGTGGCGTTCCGGCCGCTAATCCCAATACCGTTCAATTAGATCACCACGGCTTCTTCGGGTGGTCGATTGGGTTGAGGCCAGTTGCGGTGGCGGGATCGTTTGACGTGCCACTTGGTGTATTTGCGTTTGACCACGCGGGGGTTGGCGCGAGGTTTTCGTCGGG
>JBBRWQ010000188.1:0-2683 GCA_038249115.1 Actinomycetales bacterium | reverse complement strand
GCTCATCACCAACAGGGGCGACTGTCCAGCCGCGCCGAGATCCATCGCGACCTTGGTCACGCCCGAGAGCGACCGGACCTTTTCGTGCACCTTGCCCATGCAGTAGCCGCAGGTCATCCCCTCGACCAAGTAGCCGGCTGTGCTCATCTTGAACCTCTCGACACGCTCCGACTCCACAGCTGCTCCGCGACCGGAAACGGTCCCTTTTACACCGAGCGGAGATACCCCAGTGGGGTATCTCCAGAATAACGCCGCGATCATGTCGCCCCGACCTAGGAACCATGAAGATTCCGTCAAGATCGGCCCTCGGGAACCTCACGCAGGCACCCGGCGGGGGCTCGCGAGGCCCTCTGCCTGCCTGCGAGGCGGCGTGACAACCGAGGGTGGCCCCGGTTGCTGGACACCAGCTGATTACGGACCTGCTGCTTCCCTGATGCCGTCCGCTGGCCCGGTGGCCCCAGCCCACTGGTTACGCCGCAGCTGGAGTCGCCCGGATGGTCACCACCACCTGGTGGGCCGCGTGACATCCATGAAATCAGGAACAACCATCGCCGTGAAGAAGCCGGGGCGAGGACGCCAGCGGCAGCCGTGCCAGCCAGCAGATCGCGCTCGCCTGTCTCAGTGACGGACAGATGAGACGAGTTCCGCGCGCAGCCGTTGGTACTCGGCGATGTCCAGCTCCCCCCGTTCCAACCGCAGATCCAGGTCGTCTGTATCCCCGCCAAAGCCCTTGGCAATCCGGGCGGGTCCGAACAACCGGCTCACAGCCCAGAGAACCAGCCCCAGGAAGGTCGCCCAGAAGAGGCCCATCAGGATCCATCCACCCACACCCAATTGCCCACACCATGCTCCAACAAACATCAAGGTCACCCCTTCCAGTTTCGTCACGTACCTGGATACCCACATTCCGCTCTCACCATGACGATTGGGCAGGCTGAACCATAAAGATTCCCTGAAGGCTGACCCCGAAGGGGTCGGCTGGGAGAGGTAGGCATGTGCGGGTCGTGACGACCAGGATTCTCTGAGCCGCGGGGAGCACCCCCGACGTTTGGTCCCCTTTGGATGACCTCGACGTGCCTGTTCGCGAGCTGGTCGCGCCCGCCCACCAGGCGGTTTGGCGGCGTGGTCTCCGGGTTTCCTACATCGTTTCTTCATGGTTCCTGACCACGACCGCAGTACGAGGGTTGGAGGCTGGAGGTATCCCGGGAACGACCGGGCAGATCAAGGAGGAGTTCGCGATGATGGGTTGGTATGGCGGAGGAATGGGTGCGTTCGGATGGCTTGGCATGGGCCTGTTCTGGCTCGTCCTGCTCGGGCTGATCGTGTGGCTGGTCAGCCGGTTGCTCCCCGGGAGCAGGGACGATCAGCCGACCCGCTCAGTGGGCGAGTCGGCGGTGGAGGTCCTCGACCGGCGGATGGCCAACGGTGAGATGGACATGGGGACGTGGCAGGCGCAGCGGTCTGCTCTTCTGACGGCCCAGCGCGGGGGGAAGTGACCGCCATGAGACGCCCCCTGCTGGTTGGTGCGTTGGTGGCAGCCGTGACCGCCCTGGTCGCTTCTGCGGCGGTGGCTGTCGGCACCCTCGGCGGTCCTTCCTTCGGCCCGTCGACGCGTGGTGACGGTCAGGGCTCGTACGGAGGCATGATGGGCGGCCAGGGTCAGGGCTCGTACGGAGGCATGATGGGCGGCCAGGGTCAGGGCTCGTACGGAGGCATGATGGGCGGCGGCTCGATGGGCCCGGTGTGGCTGCCCGGTGACGGGGTCGCCGTGTCCGGCATACCGGCGGCTCGGGCCAGGGCTGCGTCTGCTGCCAAGGCGGCTGGGCTGCATCCGGGAGAGGTGATGTGGTTCGACAACGGGTTCTATGTCGAGCTCAAGGACAGCGCGGACAAGGCTGCGACCGAGGTCATCGTCGATCCCCGTACCGGCACGGTGAGCACCGAACCGGGCCCGGCAATGATGTGGAACACCCGCTTCGGGATGATGGGCGCAGGCGGTGACAGCACTGGGGCGGTCGACGCCGCCAAGGCACGCGAGATCACCACCTCGTGGCTGGCTGCCAACCGTGCTGGCACCACGATCGCGGGCATCGACGCCTACCCCGGTTATTTCACCCTTGACGTGAAGCGCGACGGCGCGGTCAGTGGGATGCTGTCAGTGAACTCGGTCACCGGGGCTGTCTGGTATCACACCTGGCACGGTGGGTTCAAAGCGATGGAGGACCTCTGATCGTGGTGGTACCAATGGCTGAAGCCACGACCAGCAGCCCGGTGCGGGCGCTGGTCGTGGATGACGAGCCCAGTCTGGTGAGGGCTGTGGCCGGCTACCTCGAGCATGAGGGGTTCGTGGTCAGTACGGCGCCTGATGGTGAACAGGCCCTGGCTTCGGCGCGGTCAGATCCGCCCGACGTTGTGGTGCTTGACCTGATGATGCCGGGCATCGACGGCGTCGAGGTCTGCCGCCAGCTGCGGACCTTCAGCGACGCTTACGTGATCATGTTGACCGCGCGCAGCGAGGAGATCGACACCCTTATCGGTTTGTCTGTGGGTGCGGACGACTACATGACCAAGCCGTTCTCTCCGCGCGAGCTGGTGGCCCGTATCCATGGCCTGCTGCGTCGGCCGCGGATCGCCGCGCAGGGTGAGGGGGACCCCCATCTGCACACAGTGGGCGACCTGAGCG
>JBBRWQ010000187.1:0-2728 GCA_038249115.1 Actinomycetales bacterium | reverse complement strand
TGCCCAGCACCCTGTTCGCGATCGGCGCGATCAGGGTCTTGTAGGTGGCGATGATCGAGCTCTCGGCAGCCGCCGGGGCGACGTCCCGGGTCACGATCATGTTGCTGCCCTCAACCGAGGCGCGAACGATGTCCTGGGTGCGGCGGTCGAAGGTCAGGTTGGTCTCGGTGAAGAGCCGGCCGAAGGACGACGCCGAGGTCACCAGTCGCTGCTGGCCAGCGGGGTCCTTCACGTTGCAGACGTAAGGCTGGTGGGTGTGACCCGAGATGATCATGTCGATCTGCGGGTCGAGGTTGGCCGCGATCGGCAGGATGGCCGAGTCGTTGTCCAACGTGCCGCCGCCACCGCAGGTGTAGTCGTACGTGGAACCCACGTCCCAAACCTTGCCGTTGGTATCCGTCCACTTCTGCACCGCGGGGGTGCCGCCCTGGTGGACCAGCACGACGATGGCCTTGACCCCCTGCTTGCGCAGGACGGAGACCAGCGCATTGGCGGTGGCGACCTCGTCTGTGAAGTCGAGCCCGGCGACACCGGCCGCGGTGACGATGGAGGGTGTCTCCTTCAGCGTCATCCCGATGAAGCCGATCTTGGCGCCTTTCATCTTCTTGACCCAGTAGGACGGCAGGATCGTGTTGTTCGTGCCCGCGTACTTGACGTTGGCCGCCAGGATGTGGAAGTTCGCACCCGTGAACGTGCCTGCGGCGCAGGAGTTCTGGTTGTTCAGGCCGTCGCCGTCCGGCAGGCAGCCGCCGTTCTGCATGCGCTGCAGCTCTTGGTAGCCCTCATCGAACTCGTGGTTGCCGACCGCGGTGGCCTCGAGTCCGAGCGCGTTCATCGCCTCGATCGTGGGCTCGTCGTGGAACGCGGCGGACAGCAGTGGCGAGGCGCCGATGATGTCGCCGGCCGCGACGGTGACCGTGTTGGGGTTTCCGACTCGCGCGTCACGCAGATGCGTCGCGAGGTACTCGACACCGCCGGAGTCGACGTTCACGGCGCCAGCGCTGGTGACCCCGTCCTTGGTCAACAGCGCGTGGTCAACGATCGTGCGACCGCTGGAGCCGGACGGCGGCTCGAGGTTGCCGTGGAAGTCGTTGAAGGAAAGGATCTGGATGTTCATCGTGGGGCCATGGGGCCCGGCCATGCTGGGGCTGCTCGTGGCGGCGACCCCGGCACTGGCTGCCAGTGCCACCGCGAGAACGCCGCCGAGGCGACGCGTGCGTGCGAAGGACATGATTGAGACTCCTGCTCGTCCGTTGTGACTGAGCCGGGGCGGCGAAGCGGGGTCCCGGGGGGTACGTGCGCAGGCTATGCCGCCCGAGTTGTCCTGTGAAGGGTCTTATGGCATGACTTGACCGAAACATGCCACGACACAGGCGGGCAGCCCGCGGGCGAGTCGTCTGGGCGCACGCCGTGATGGAATGCGGCCATGCAGGTGGAGAACGCGGAGCGGCTCAGTGTCCGGCAGCTGTCGGCGGTCATGGCACTGGTCCAGGCAGCCACCCACGAGGATGGCGTGGCGCCGCTGTCCGAGCAGGTTCTGCTGACTCTTCGAGACGACCTCCCCACCGACACCAAGACACCCACCGGCTCGCCGCACTTCCTCGCGTATGACGGCACGCACCTCGCGGGCTACGCCCACCTTGAGCGGGGAGTGGGCCTGGAGGCTGGAGACGATGCCACCGCGGAGCTCGTGGTGGACCCGGGGCATCGACGCCGCGGCGTCGGGACCACGCTGATCCAGGCCCTGGAATCCGCCCTGGGGTCAGGGAACCTGCAGCTCTGGTCGCACGGACATCTGGATGCAGCGAGCGGGTTGGCCGCCCGCGACGGCTTCTCGAACGTGCGCGAGCTCTGGATGATGAGCCGGTCGCTTCAACCCGACACCGGCCCCCTGCCTCACGTCAATCTGCCTGAGGGGTTCAACACCAGGCATTTCGTCGTTGGCCAGGACGAGGACGCCTGGCTGCGCGTGAATGCTCGCGCCTTCGTCAAACACCCCGAGCAAGGCGGGATGACCCGGCTCGACCTCGACGCCCGGATTGACCAACCATGGTTCGACGCAATGGGATTCGTCCTCATCGAAGACACCCGGGGTGCCGCTCCGGTGCTTGTCGCCTCACACTGGACGAAGGTCGCTGAGGCCGGAGACAAGAAGTCGAGAACCACGAGGGGCGAGGTCTACGTGGTCGGTGTCGACCCGTCATACCAGGGTCTGGGGCTGGGGCGCACCGTGACGGTCCTGGGGCTCCAGCACCTGCTCGAACGCGGGCTGACCGAAGCCATTCTCTACGTCGACGCCGACAACACCGCGGCAGTCACGACCTACTCGCGACTGGGCTTCACCCGCTCGGCGGTCGATGTCATGTATTTTCGCGTCGTTCACCCGCCAGTGTCACGATAGGGGCATGAGCGTGCAGAAAGCCGTGGTCCCGCCCGCTGGCAAACGGCCGGACAAAGCCCCACCCACGTCGCCCACGCCGGCCCTGCATGCCCTGACCAGCACGCCGGCGCGCTCCTCGAACGGCCAGTTCACCCGTGTCGTATCGGCTTCTGCAGAGCCGATCGACCCCGACGCGCTGCCCGACGACCGGTTCCTCGACCGCGAGATCTCCTGGCTCCAGTTCAACGAGCGCGTCCTGCAGCTTGCCGCTGACAGCTCAGTACCACTGCTGGAGCGAGCCCGCTATCTCGCGATCTTCGCCAGCAACCTGGACGAGTTCTTCATGGT
>JBBRWQ010000186.1:0-2819 GCA_038249115.1 Actinomycetales bacterium | reverse complement strand
GGCACCGCGCCAGGCATGTTGGCCACGCAGTAGAACACCGAGTTGTGGACCTGGTAGGTCGGGTCCGCGTGCGTGGTGGGGTGGGAGTCCTCGAAGCAGCCACCCTGGTCGATGGAGATGTCGACCAGGACCGAGCCGGTCTTCATCCGCGAGACCTGCTCGTTGGTGACTAAGGTCGGAGCCTTGGCACCCGGGATGAGGACCGCCCCGATGACCATGTCGGCATCGGCGATGGCCCGCTCGATCTCGTAGGCGTTGGACGTCACCGTCTGGCAGTGGCCCTGGTAGATCGCGTCCGCGACCCGAAGCTTGGCCACGTTGCGGTCCAGCAGCAGAACCTCGGCCTGCATGCCCAGCGCGATGGCCGCAGCGTTCATGCCGGAGACACCCGCACCGATCACGACGACCTTGGCGGCATAGACCCCGGACACGCCGCCCATCAGGACACCGCGCCCACCCTGGGCACGCATCAGTGTCTGTGCGCCCACCTGCGGAGCCAGCCGGCCGGCGACCTCGCTCATCGGAGCCAGCAACGGCAGCGACCGGTCAGGCAGCTCAACGGTCTCGTAGGCGATGCCGGTGACCTTGCGCTTGACCAGCTCTTCGGTGAGCGGTTTGTCGGCAGCCAGGTGGAGGTAGGTGAAGAGGGTCTGCCCCTCGCGCATGCTCTCGTACTCGGAGGCAACAGGCTCCTTGACCTTCAGGATCAGCTCACCCATAGCCCATGTGTCTGCGGCGGTCGCGAGGATCTGCGCCCCCGCTGCGATGTAGTCCTCGTTGGCGATGGAGGAGCCGAGGCCGGCACCGGTTTCGACGTAGACCTCATGACCATTTCGCGTCAGCTCGTGCACGCCGGAAGGCGTGATGGCCACTCGGTACTCGTTGTTCTTGACCTCGCGAGGTATTGCGACCTTCACCGGATATCAACGTCCTTTGCCGATGCACCGCCGTCGAGGCAACCCCATTGTCACGTCGATCGGCACGCCCGAAGGCTTGCGGAAATGAGTCTAGGCCCGCTCGATCAGGCCACGACGTGGGGCCGCAGGTCCTTCACCGGCGGCATCCAGGAGGAGGCGTCGGCCGCGGTCTGTGCACCGCTGCGGATGTCCTTCACCGAGTCGCCGCTCTGTCCCTCGGATGCCGGAAACCAGACGAAGGGTATGCCGCGTCGCTGGGCGAACATGATCTGCTTGCCGAACTTGGCAGCCGCTGGCGCGACCTCGCACGGTATGCCGCGCCGGCGCAGCGCGGCCGCGACGACCATCCCCTGCGCGCGATCAGACTCGTCGGCAAGTGACACCAGGACGCACGAGGGCGTGGATCGGCTGGCGGAAAGGGAAGGCATGATCTTGGCCAGCAGTCGTGAGAGCCCGATCGAGATGCCAACGCCTGGATAGGTCGTCTTCCCGTCCGAGGCCAGTGCGTCGTAGCGACCACCTGAACAGATCGAGCCATAGGACTCAAGCCCGATCAGCTGGGTCTCATAGACCGTGCCGGTGTAGTAGTCGAGCCCGCGGGCGACCTTGAGGTCGGCAACCATCAGCCCAGAGGCGTGCTCGGCCCCGACCCGGATGACGGCGGCCAGTTCGGCCAGGCCCTCATCGAGAGTCTCGTGCTTGACGCCAAGTGCCTGCACCCGCTCGACGAAGCTCTCGTCGGGAGAGCTGATGTCGGCCAGTGCCAGCGCGCCCTTCGACTGCTCTGCGGTCGCGCCCGCGGCCAGCAGCAGGTCGAAGACCTTGCCCGGGCCGATCTTGTCCAGCTTGTCGACGATCCGCAGCACTGACTTGACGTCGGTGACCCCCATGCCGAGATAGAACCCCTCGGGGATCTTGCGGTTGTTGACCTGGATTCGGAAGGGGCCGATCGGCAGCTTGCTGAAGGCGTCTGCGATCACCAGGGGCAGCTCGGCCTCGTAGTGGGGGGCCAGCTCGCCCACGTCGACGATGTCGATGTCGCACTGGATGAACTCGCGGAACCGCCCCTCCTGGGGGCGCTCGCCACGCCACACCGGCTGGATCTGGTAGCGACGGAACGGGAATGTCAGCTTGCCGGCATTCTCCAGGACGTACCGCGCGAACGGGACGGTCAGGTCGAAGTGCAGGCCAAGCCGTGAACGCGCCGACTTCTCGTCAGTATCGTCGATACCAGCCGCAAGCCGGCTGATGGCGTAGATCTCCTTGTCGGTGTCTTCGCCCAGACTGGTCAGTCGCTCGATCGGCTCCACGGCCCTGGTCTGGATCGAGGCGAACCCATGCAGCTCGAAGGTCTCGCGAATCACGTCCAGGAAGTGCTGCTCGACGATGCGCTCAGCGGGCAGCCACTCCGGGAAGCCACTGATCGGCCGGACTTTGCTCATGGCGCCAATCCTTGCAGGTAGGGGTTGGTGGCGCGCTCGCGCTCGATGGTGGTGGCCGGGCCGTGCCCTGGCAACACCAGCACATCGTCGGACAGCCTGAGCACGACGTCACGCAGGCTGCGGTTCATCGCCGCGCCGTCGCCGCCGGCAAGGTCCGTGCGTCCGATCGAGCCCGCGAACAGGACGTCGCCTGAGAGCACCGTCGACGTGACGCCGGCCTCTGCGGCGATGCCGTCGGGCACCTCCGGCAGGGTGAAGATCACCGATCCCTCGGTGTGGCCCGGCGCGTGCAGGACGCTGAGATCGAACCCGGCCAGCGCGAGGCCCTGGCCGTCGACCAGGTTCACCACGTCCGTTGGTTCCTGCCAGGTGGCCTTCTGGCCGAACTGTTGTTCCAGCATGGCGATCAGCTCTGGACCCACGGCTGACAGAGGGTCCTTCAGCCGGTAGCGGTCCTGTC
>JBBRWQ010000185.1:0-2823 GCA_038249115.1 Actinomycetales bacterium | reverse complement strand
GCATGCTGATAGGCGGGACGGTTGATGAAGTCGTAGGACAGGTCGGCGCCTGCCTCTGAGGTGACCTTGATGTCGTCGATCGTCAGGTTCAGCTCCTGGAAGGTAAAGCCGCCGACCTTGCGGACCATGCTGGCGATCAGCTGGTTCGCCGCATCCGAGAGGGGGTGGCCCTCGGACCAGGCAGGCAGTCCAAGAACGCTCTTCTCCACGCCCAGGAAGCCGTTGGCGTCGAGGCGCAGGGCGCCCGAGCCGAGGTCGCTGAGGGAGTGCAGCGCGTCGCCGATCACCATGCGCATGCCGGCGAATGTCGGATCGAGCCAGTTGATCGACGGCTGCCCCATCTTGAAATAGTGCAGGTACACCCAGCGGCGCTCAACGCCGTCGGGACCGACAACCGGCGCGGTGGCGCTCCAGTTCGTCTCCTTCACCCCTGGCTGGTGGAAGATGACGCGTTTCAGCTTGCCGATGATGTAGCCGCTCTTGTCCAGCTCGTCCTCGGTCTCGAGGTCGATGTTGGTCGCGTCCCGGCCCGGGGGGACCTCTGGCAGGAGCCGCCAGTCGGCCGGCTCGATCTCGACCATGTGGTAGATGCCGGGGTAGTCAGCCACCTTCATCTCGGCCAGCCGGAAGTCGGCGCCCTTGCCGGTGTGGCCCGGCACGATGTCGTCGATGATGGTGCCGCCGTGTTCACCCGCCACCTCGCACATGGTCCGGAACTCGGCCTCGGTGCCGAACGCAGGGTCGATCTGGGTACTGATGCGGTCGAAGTGTCCATCGACGCTCGGCGTCGGTGACCACCCGCGGATACCGCCTGCTCGTTTGACCGGACCGGTGTGCAGCCCCTGGATTCCTATGCGCTGGAACGTTTCCCACAGCTCGGTGTCGCCAAGCGTCGCAAGGAATGAGCGCCCTGCTCGACCCATGACCGAGATGGGGTATGCCGTGAACCAGACCGACGCTGTCTCGATCGCAGCCCGTGGGTCAGGGTTGGCGAAGGGGTTCTGGAACATGCTTCCCTGACCGGAGAACTGGCCGGCGATCACGTTGGCGTCATGCAGCATCGACTCCTGTCGTAACCACTCAACGTATGCCGGGTTGGAGCCGACCGGCTCACCGAGCGGTTCCGCCGGCCTGACCTGCCCGCCGCGAAGGCGCGCCTTGGGCCGGAGGTGCCGCGGTCGCGCTGGGTAGAACTGCTCCGCATACGTGATCTCGGTCGGCCTGTGACCATGATGCTGGGCCAGACCGTGCTCGATCATGCCGAGCTCGGTCAGACCCTCCTCGGTCACGCTGTCGCTGGTCATTCGGCTCTCGTTTCTGGGTTGAGGTGGCTTCAGGCAGAACGCTAGTACCCCAGCAACGGGTGGTGAGTAGCCTGTCGATGCAGATCCGACATTTGAACCAAATCGCCCCACGAGGGCCGTCATCCTAGGAGTGCACGTGACAACACCCATC
Source organism: Actinomycetales bacterium (assembly GCA_038249115.1). Lineage (GTDB taxonomy): Bacteria > Actinomycetota > Actinomycetes > Actinomycetales > Dermatophilaceae > UBA4719. The sequence continues at coordinate 1,368 of JBBRWQ010000185.1, read as the reverse complement.
ACCCGCCGAACCGTGCTGACCAGCGTCGCGGCAGCCGGCGTGCTGACGGCGGCCGGCATGAGCCCCGCCGAGGCATCCAAGAGCCGGCCCCCGCATCGTCCGGGGTCGCCCGTCACGCTGACGATCATGGGCACGACAGACCTGCACGGCTGCGTGTTCAACTGGGACTACTTCAAGAACGCCGAGTACGACGACAAGGCCACGAACGACATCGGTCTGGCCAAGGTCGCCACGCTCGTCGAGGCGGTCCGTCTGCAGCGCGGGCGGAAGAACACGCTGATGATCGACGCCGGCGACACGATCCAGGGAACGCCGCTGGCCTACTACTTCGCACGTATCGCGCCGATCATCGACGGTGGCCATGTGCACCCGATGGCCGCGGCCATGAACCACATCGGCTACGACGCCGCCGCTCTGGGCAACCACGAGTTCAACTACGGGATCCCGTTGCTGCGAACCTTCGCCGACCAGCTCGACTTCCCGCTGCTCGGAGCCAACGCGCTGGACGCGGCGACCGGGCTGCCCGCCTTCAAGCCTTACGTCATCAAGACCGTCCCCGTCAGGGGTGAGCGGCCGATCAAGGTCGGCATCCTCGGCCTGACCAACCCCGGCATCGCCATCTGGGACAAGACCAACGTCGGGGGCAAGCTGACCTTCCCGGGCTTGGTCGAGCAGGCCAAGATCTGGGTGCCCAGGATGCGTGCTTCCGGCGTGGATGTCGTCATCGTGGCGGCGCACTCCGGCGCTGACACGTCCTCGTCCTACGGCGACGCGCTGCCCGTCCCCGAGAACGCCTCGACCCTCGTGGCGGAGCAGGTGCCGGGGATCGACGCGATCCTGGTCGGCCACGCGCACCAGGAGATCGCGCAGCGCAAGGTCGTCAACCTGGCCACTAGCCGCGAGGTCGTGCTGACCGAACCGCTTCGCTGGGGCATGCGGCTCTCACTCATCGAGCTGTCGCTCGCCAAGGTGGCGGGCCGGTGGGCGGTGCAGAGCGTCGGGTCCAGCGTGCTCAACAGCAACAAGGTCGCCGAGGATCCCCACATCAAGAGTCTGCTCATGGCGGACCACGACAAGGTCATCTCGTACGTCAACACGGTGATCGGCAGATGCACCGCGGCGATGTCCTGCGCCACGGCCCGCTACGAGGACACAGCGGCTCTGGACTTCATCAACCTGGTGCAGTCCGAGGCTGTGCGCACGGCGATCGCCGGCACTTCGGCGGCTGCCCTGCCGATCCTCTCGATCGCCGCGCCGTTCTACAAGGACGCGAACATCCCGGCCGGTGACGTGAGCGTGCGCGATGTTGCGGGTCTCTACATCTACGACAACACCCTGGTCGGCATCACCTTCACCGGGGCGGAGGTC
>JBBRWQ010000184.1:0-2862 GCA_038249115.1 Actinomycetales bacterium | reverse complement strand
GCCGGTGAGGTGCTGGGCATTGCAGGGGTCGAGGGCAACGGCCAGGCTGAGCTGGTCGAGGCCATCATGGGTATGCGCGAACCCTCTGAAGGTCGAGTCCTCCTGGAGGACAAGGACATCAGCGACTGGCACACGCGAGAGATCCGTGAGGCGGGCGTCGGGTACATCCCCGAGGACCGTCACCGGCATGCTCTGTTGCTTGATGCGCCGCTGTGGGAGAACACCATGCTGGGCCATCAGACGCAGCGGCCGAACGTCAAAGGGGTCTGGGTCGACGGCACGGGCGCCAAGGCCGAGGCCGAGCAGATCCTCGCCGACTATGACGTCCGCACGCCGTCCATCTACGTCACGGCCAACTCGCTGTCCGGTGGCAACCAGCAGAAGCTCATCATCGGCCGCGAGATGAGCTACACCCCACGGGTTCTGGTCGCCGCCCATCCAACTCGGGGCGTGGACGTGGGCGCCCAGGCCGCCATCTGGGACCACATCCGCAGGGCCCGGCGAGAGGGCCTCGCGGTGTTGCTGATATCAGCCGATCTCGATGAGCTGATCGGTCTCTCCGACACCATCCGGGTGATTCTCCGCGGTCAGCTGTCCGGTGAGTTCGACCCCGATGTCGTGACCGCGCAGGATCTCGGCGCGGCGATGACCGGTGCGGCTGAACGCGAACCGGGCACCGTCGCGGATGACCCAGCCACCCGGCATACCCAGACAGGTAGCGAGACTCAGGCAGGCAGCGAGACTCAGGACGTGGAGGGGCAATGAAGGCAACCCTGGATCTGCGCAAGGTCGGTCTCGGACTGCTCGCGCCCGTCCTCGCCATCCTGGTGGCGTTCCTGGTCACGTCCACCGTGCTTCTCCTGGCAGGTGACCCGGTCGGCGCCGTGTGGACCCAGCTGCTGACGGCGCCAAAGCCCCGGCTGGTCGTCGCCATCATCAACGGCGCATCGGTCTACTACCTGTCCGCGATCGCAGTCGCGATCGGCTTCCGGATGAATCTGTTCAATATCGGCGTCGACGGCCAATATCGCGTTGCGGCTTTCGCCGCAGCGGTATTCGCCGGTCAGGGCTGGCTGCCCGGTTGGCTCAACATCCTCGTATCGCTGCTGATCGCGGTGGTGGTCGGCGCTGCCTGGGCCGGCATCGCCGGCTGGCTCAAGGTCACCCGAGGCGTCTCCGAGGTGATCTCAACGATCATGCTCAACGCCATTGCCACCGGCCTGGTGTCCTTCCTCTTGTCCAAGGTCTCGGACTCGACCACGGGCAGCAACGTCACCAATACCAAGACCATCCCCAAGTCGTCACAGGTCCCCGGCTTCGCCCTGATACCGGGCACCCCCAACAAGGTTTACGGTTTCGTCCTGCTGGCGATACTGGTCGGTGTCGCCTACTGGATGATCCTGAACAAGACCCGTTTCGGATTCGACTTGCGCGCCACCGGCCGGTCCGAGACCGCAGCGGTGGCCAGCGGTGTGAACGTCAAGCGCATGGTCCTGACCGCGATGCTGATATCCGGAGCCGCAGCCGGTTTGGTCGGCATGCCACTGCTGTTCGGCCAGGACTTCAGCTACGGCACGACATTCCAACCGGGCCTTGGCTTCGCCGGTATCGCCATCGCACTGCTGGGACGCAACCACCCGGTGGGCATCGCCTTCGGCGCGCTGCTCTGGTCCTACCTCGAGCAACAGAGCAACGGTCTGCAGATCACCGTCGGTGTCAGCTCCGAGCTCGTCTTCATCCTCCAGGGTGTCATCGTCCTCGCCGTGGTCATCGCCTACGAGATCGTGCGTCGCGCCGGTCTGCGGATGGAGCAGCGCAACGTGGCAAGACAGCTCTCCGACGAACCTGCCCCCCCGACCCCCGAAGGAGTCACGGTATGAGCACCGCCGGGCTGAAGACCGGGGCAGAGATCATCATGGGCGCGGTGCGCAAGCCGCGTCTGAACACTGCACGGATCGCCCTGATCGCGGTGATCGCCGTGTTTCTGATCGCCGTCCTGCGGATTGTCACAGGGGCCAACGACCTTGCCTCTTCGGGCGCTCTCGCGGCCGCGATCGGACTTGCCGTGCCGATCGGCATGGCGGGTCTGGGTGGGCTCTGGAGCGAAAGAGCGGGTGTCGTCAATATCGGGCTCGAGGGCATGATGATCCTGGGCACGTGGGGCGCCGGGTTCTTCGGCTTCCACTATGGTCCCTGGGCCGGGCTGCTCGGCGCCATGTTCTGCGGGATGGTCGGCGGCGCGATCCACGCCCTCGCGACCGTCGTCTTCGGCGTCGACCACATCGTCTCCGGCGTGGCCATCAACATCATCGGCTACGGTGCGGCGAAGTACCTGGCCGCACGGACATTCACCGGAAGTCCTGGCGGTGGGCCGACGCAGTCACCGCAACTGGAAAACCTGCCTTCCCTCACTATTCCGGGCGTGTCCCCGGGGTTGGGCACGCTGGAGAATAAAGAGATCTTCTTCGTCTCAGATCTGGCTGCCATCCTGCGAGCCATGGTGACCAACGTGTCGGTCGTGACGCTGATCGCGCTGGGCATGGTTGCCCTGACCTGGTGGGTGCTGTGGCGCACGACGTTCGGGCTGCGGCTGCGCTCGTGCGGTGAGAGTCCGGTCGCGGCAGAGTCGTTGGGCGTCAACGTCTACAAGTACAAGTTCATTGCCGTGTTGGTCTCCGGGTCCCTGGCCGGCCTCGGCGGCGGCTACCTCGCCCTTGTCGGCGCCAACATCTACCGCGACGGACAGACTGGTGGGCGTGGCTATATCGGCCTGGCCGCGATGATCTTCGGCAACTGGCGTCCCGGTGGTTTGCTCGGCGGTGCGGCGTTGTTCGGCTACACCGATGCTGTGCAGCTGCGCGG
>JBBRWQ010000183.1:0-2942 GCA_038249115.1 Actinomycetales bacterium | reverse complement strand
GGTGTGAGGCGCCTCGCGTGTCGTGGACCACGACCAGACTATGTTGAATCTGGAAGGTGGCGCGATCAATGTCCCGGAAGTATCGGAAGTTCAGCCCGGAGTTTCGTGCTGAGGCAGTAAGAATGGTGATTGAGTCGTCGCGGCCGATCGCGGAGGTCGCGAAAGAGCTCGGCGTGAACGACGGGACCCTTGGAAACTGGGTCAGCCAGTATCGTGCTGAGCATGCCGAAGACGAACCCCCTTTGACCGCTGCTGAACGCATCCAGCTCGCTGAGGCCCAGCGTGAACTACGTGAACTACGGATGGAAAACGAGTTCCTAAAAAAAGCCGCGGCGTACTTCGCCCAGGATCGGCGGTGACTGACGTGTACGAGTTTATCGATTCGTGCCGTGATGCCAACGCGAAGTACGTCTACCCCGTCAAGAAGATGTGCCTGTGGTCGGCGGTGTCGAGCTCGGGGTTCTTCGCCTGGGCGAGCCGGCCGCAGTCCGCGACCGCGGCCCGCCGCGAGCACCTCGCGACCCTGGTCGTGGCGATCTTCGATGTGTCTGACCAGACCTACGGCTACCGGCGCGTCCACGCCCAGCTCGCCCGCCAGGGTGAGCAGTGCGGACCCGGGCTGGTCCGGCAGATCATGCGCGACGCCGGCCTGATCACCTGCCAGCCCAGGGCCTGGCGGCGCGGACTGACCGAGGCTGACGGCCGGGAGCACCACATCCCGGACCTCCTCGAGCAGGACTTCACCTCCGACGCCCCAGGCACCACCCTGATCGGGGACATCACCTACATCCCGACCTGGCAGGGCTGGCTATACCTGGCGACCGTCATCGACGTCCACACCCGCATGGTCATCGGCTACGCGACCGGCGACAACTACCGCACACCGTTGATCAGCGCGGCCCTGCGGGCCGCGACCATCAATCACAAGATCGCACCGAACGCGATCTTCCACAGCGATCGCGGCAGCAATTACACCTCGGCCGAGTTCGCCACCACTATCAATGAACTTGGGATGCGCCAGTCCATGGGCCGCACTGGCATTTGCTACGACAATGCCATGGCCGAATCATTCTTCGCCGCACTGAAGAACGAACGAATCAACCGAACCGTATATCCGACCCGCGAGCACGCCCGAAAAGACATCACCCGCTACATCGAGTTCTGGTACAACACCAAGCGGCTCCACTCCAGCCTCGGCTACAACACGCCCTCAGAAACCCTCAACGATTGGACAAATGCTCAGGAAGCAGCGTAAGATAATCGGGGAAACATGGTCCACGAAACGCGTGGCAGATCAGAACGCCCGGCTAGCCACCGCACCGGCTGGTGCCGGCGGCGCGCTCCCGACGACGCACGACCCACAAGGCAGTCGCCCGTTGATCCAAATTTCCTCGACCGAAGGGTCGTCGAGGTGGCGCTGCAAGGGCCCGAACCCGGCGACGGCGTCGTAGACGGCTCGTGCTGCGCCGTGCAGGTCCAGCAGTGGCGGGAGCGCGGAGGTCAGCGCCCGCTCGTCGTCGTCGGTGACCACCTCGTCCACCAACCGGCGCATCGCCGAGCGGTCCACCACCGGGTCCAGCCCGCGACGACGTACCAGCTCCCGGACCTCGGCCTCGACGGCGTCGACCGCAGTCACCGACGACCCCCTCGCCCCACCTTGCACCAGTTGGAAGGGGAACGTAGACCGCCCGTCGCGGCCCGCGGGGGGTCACGGGAGACATCTGTGGACGGCATTCGGGTGAATCACTCAACGCGTTCGGATGGCTACGCAATGGGTGGCGACCGGCCCGGTGGTCCCGCTCCGGAAGGGCGGCCGTTGCTGTGAGGCACGTCTATGGCCCCCGGCCACCCGACCAATCGCGACGCAGTAGCCCCGGCCCTTCCGTCAGGCACGTCGGCGTAACGGCCGCGGCCGCAGGCACCCAGTCCAGTTCTTCAGGTTGACGTCGGCACGCAGTTGTCAATCCTCTTGGCCCGTCTCCCAGTACATGAACGTCTCAAGCTCGGCGCGCACAGCTCGGATGACCCAGCCGATAGGTTCCTCGCGCATAGCCGACGACGAGGCGGATCAACGCCCAGACCTCGTCAAGGCCCTTGCTGAGCGGACCGCTGCGCGCACCCTTGGACTTGTCCGAGGCCTCGGCCGCGATGCCCCGCATCCTCTCGGGGTCCGAGATGACAGCCTCGGCTCGCTGCTTCGGCCTTGACGGAGCGCGAGCTTCGAGGCGCGGCTGATCCCCAAGGGACAGCGGCGCCTGGCCGGTCTCGACGACATGATCATCAGCTTGTATGACGGCGGGATGACGGTCCGCGACATCGGCCATCACCCGCACCGGACGTTGGCCACCGAGCTGTCCCACGACACCATCCGCCGGGTCACCGACGCCGTCCTGGAGGAGGTCAAGGCCTGGCAGTCCCGGCCGCAGGAAGCGCTGTATCCCCTCGTCTCCTTCGACGCGCTGGTGGTGAAGATCCGCGACGGACATCAGGTGCGCAACAAGGCCGCGCACCTGGCCGTCAGGGTCGACGCCGACGGGATCAAGCACGTCCTGGGGATCTGGGTTCAGGCCAATGAGGGCGCGAAGTTCTGGGCCGGGGTCTGCGCCAAGCTCGCCAACCGCGGCGTGCGCGACATCCTCATCGGCTGCTGCGACGGCCTCACGGGCCTGCCGGAGGCGATCGAGGCGACGTTCCCCCACACGACCGTGCAGACGTGCGTGGTGCACCTGATCCGCGCCTCGATGCGCTACGTGTCCTACACCGACCGCAAGAAGGTCGCCGCCGCCCTCAAGCCGATCTACACCGCCGCGACCGCCGATGCGGCCGAGACCGAGCTGTTGCCCTTCGCCGAGTCCGAGCTCGGCACCAAGCACAAGGCCGTCCTCGCGACCTGGCAGAACGCCTGGGAACGCTTCACCCCGTTCCTGGCCTTCGCCCCCGAG
>JBBRWQ010000182.1:0-2965 GCA_038249115.1 Actinomycetales bacterium | reverse complement strand
TGTCGTCGCCGGGCTCAACGTGGGTGCTCAGCGCGCCCTTGTCGTCGCCGGGCTCAACGTGGGTGCTCAGCGCGCCCTTGTCATCGCCGGGCTCAACGTGGGTGCTCAGCGCGCCCTTGTCATCGCCGGGCTCAACGTGGGTGCTCAGCGCGCCCTTGTCGTCAAGCACGCTGGCCTGGGATGGCACGCGCACTGGCACGCTTTGGGCGAAGGAGGTGTTGCCAACCAGACCGATGGTGGCCGGAACGGCCGTCAGCAACGCCGCTGCCACGGTGATGATGATGCGCTTCATGTCAGTACCTTTCGTAGGTCGCGGAAGTGCGATAGGTCAGTTCTCCTCCATCGCTGGTAAGCCGCGCTATTGGACCTTGGCACTAGTACTTGAAGGTGTGGTTGGGACCTCATCTGCGAGTTGCGCTGGCGAAGGTTACGAAGTGGTAGTGACGGGGGCTCTACCCCCGGGTTCCGCTGTGGCGGGGCAACCTGTGGGGTCCCACAGGGACCCTCTGCCCGGCCGTGGTGGCCGTCAGAACACCAGGACCTTGTCAGCGGCCAGGGTCCAGTCGGTGAGCTCGTCCATCGTGGACCGGTTGGCGCCCTCGACGAGCATGGCTTCGGTGACGCCCCGGGCGTCCATACACGTGCCGCAGCAACCGACCTGGCCGCCGTTGCGGGAGACCACCGACAGCATCCGGTCGAGCTTGTAGTAGCCGTCGGGGGTCTTCTGCCCGGACATGGCCACGGTGACTCCGTCCCCCATCAGGAACACCTTGAGGGTCACCTCCTCGCGTTTGGCCATCGAGGCGGCCAGGCGTACCGCGTTGTAGGTGGCGTCCTGCCCGTAGGCGGCACCGTTGATGATCATCAGGATGTTCACGAGTTCGTCACGTCTTTCTGTTGGTCGCGGTGAGGTGTCAGCCAGCGCAGGTTCTCGTCGTCGCCGAGTAGTTCAAGCCGCCGCCAGAGCAGGCTCCCTGGCACTGCTTGGCTGGGATGGCAGGCGACCGCGGCCAGCTGGCTGGTGCGGTCCAGGGTGACGACCAGGTCGATGTCCCCACGGTCATGACCGGTGAATCCCGCGCCGTACTCCTTGTTGAGGGCGGTGGCGACGGTGGTCGGGACGGTCCAGCCCAGGACCGGCAGGCCCAAGCCATCGGCGGCGGCCAGGGCCGCGACCGTGGCCCTGGCGTGGTCGGGGTGACCGGTGACCCCGCTGGTGTCGAAGACGATCAGCCCGTCAGCGCCGACCTTGCCGGCGAGGTCGATCGCGTGGGCGGACAGGTCGTCCAGGTCGACCTCGGTCAGGGCGCCGTCGGGGTAGTCAGCCAGCTGCACCGGGTCGACGCCCAGCACCGCTGCCGCGTCGGCCAGCTCGGTGGCACGGACAGCGGCGAGGTCACCCTGCACGCCGTGCAGGGTGGAGGACTCACCGTGGGTGTAACACAGCACTGCCACGGCTGACCCGGCATCGGCGAAGCCGGCCAGCACCGCGCCGAGGCCGAAGGACTCGTCGTCCGGGTGGGCGACGACGGCCAGGACCGAGCCCCACGGCGGCAGGTGGTCACGAAGGGTGAGGTCGCTCCCGGCCGGGATCATGAGACACCCGCCTGGACCGGCATACCGGCCAGTCGCCACTCGAGCATGCCCTCGCGCAGCCGGCGGGCCGGCCGGCCGTGCCGGGTCAGCAGCCGGACCGCGTCGTAAGCCAGCACGCAGTAGGCGCCGCGGCAGTAGGCGACCACCTGGGCGTCGGCGGGCAGCTCGGCCAGGCGGGCCTCGAGCTCCTCGACCGGTATCGACAGCGCGCCGGGGATGTGTCCGGAGTTGTACTCGTGGTGGGGGCGGACGTCGAGCACAACGACCTCACCGCTGCGGGCACGGCGCAGCAGCTCCTCGCGTGGCACGTCCTCAGCCTCGTCGGCCACGTCCTCGCCAAGGAACGCGACCCGGGCCCGGTCCGCGTCGGCCAGATGAACCATCGCCACATCGATCAGATCGGCGTACAAGCCCGCCACGTCGTCGCCGCCGAGCCGGTAGTGCACGCTCGTGCCTTCCTTACGGGTGCGCACCAGTCCGGCCTGCCGCAGCGTCTGCAGATGCATCGACGCCGTGGACACCCCCACCCCGGCGGCCCGTGCCAGTGCGTCAACGGTTCGCTCGCCCTGAGCCAGCAGGTCGATCAGCTCAAGACGCTTCGGGGCGGAGAGCGCCTTGCCGACCCGCGCGTACTGCTCGAACAGCTCGCTCTTGGCTGCGCGGTCACCCACCCTATATTCCAATGGTCATTGGAATACCGTAGCACTTCGATTTCGCGATAACGCCAGCAGATGACGTGTCGCGGGGGTCATTTCCTGCCGCCCGAAGCGGCAAGGAGAGCGGCCCGCTGTGCGTTCCACTCTGGTGCGTCGATCTCGCCGTTGGCCAGCCGGCGGTCGAGGATCCCCAGGGCTGACTCGCCTGTGGGGGTGGCGGCCCGGCCACTTCTGCCCGGTAGTAGCCGCATGACCAGCCACACGATCAGCCCGAGCAGGATAAGCCAGAACGCGCCGATGCCAAGCCATCCGAGCGAACCCATTCCGTTTCCATACGAACCCATCATTGTGAACTCCTCCTTGATTTGCCCGGTTGTTCGGGATACCTCCAGCGTTGCGCCCCGGTGTCGCTGTCTTGGTCAGGAACCATGAAGAAACGGCGTAGAACGCTGGCGAACCTGCCGCCCGTTGTGGCCCGCACTGGCGTTGGGATACCCGGGGCGTCATTCAGGTAGAGGGCAGGGAGCGACCTTCCGGCTCATCGTGCCCGGTCGATGAGAACTCTCTCATCGGGCACACCAGGTCAGCTCATCCGGCGCTGAGAGAGTGTTGGAAGCGGCCCGAGAGCGGGTCGCCCAATAGATGGGCATTGACATGATGAAGGCATCCACCAAGCTGGGCATGACCGCAGTCGCGGGTCTGCTCGGCGTCGC
>JBBRWQ010000181.1:0-3023 GCA_038249115.1 Actinomycetales bacterium | reverse complement strand
GGGGTAGGCGGGGTTTGCCGGTCAGCCAGCCACCCTCGGTGTCGAGGTGGACGTAGCTGCGGTTGGCGTCGCGGCGGTTGATCGAGGCGACCGCGCCCAGGGATCGCTGGGCGATCTGCACCATGGCATCGCCCATGCTCACCTGCGGGCGTCCGGTTTTGAACAGGGCGTCTTTGGCTTCTTTGAGGGAGGCCTCGACCAGCGCACCCAGGTCGGCTGGTGCACTGAACCGCAGGGTGAACCGGCCCCACTGGTCGTGGGACATCGACAGCTCGGCGGGTGCGGACGCGCGATCCTCGACCAGGGCGAACCCGTTCCAGGTCGGCGGGACGCCACCTGTGCCACCACCGGTCCCGGCCTCGCCGGCCTGGGCGTCATCTGGCCCGGCCGGGCCGGGCTCGCCGTCGCCCGCCCGGGGGTCTTCGGTGGTGCCCTGCTGGTGTCCAGGCTCAGGCGGTGGGTCGAAGCTGTACCGGGACAGTGCCCGGCGTAGCTGGGGGACCGAGGCGTGGATCGCGAGCTCGGCCACCGACCCCTCGACATGGGAGGGTGCGTAGCGGGCCACCACCATCACCTGGTCCAACGAGAGCTGACCGCCGGCGAACTCGCCCATCACCTGCGGCAGCTCCCCGAACCGCCGGGCCACCGCCACCACCTGGCGGGCCCGAAACGGTGAGAGCCCGGCCCGCATCGTCAACCAGTGCTCCGGGGAGCGGACCCCCGCGATCGCCCACGACTCATCGGCCAGCGCGCCGGCGACGATCGCGACCAGCCGCGCATGAGAGGCATTGAGCACCCCACACAGCGACGCGAGCTCCTGCTCGGCATCGACCTGCGCTGCTGTGATCATAAAAAGATAGTACACCAGTCCTAGGACAGACGTTCGAGTGGCATGTCTTCCCACGAAAGGTTCCTCGCGGACAACGCCGCTGGAGGGAGGTGTGGACAGCGGCAGTTAGCCTTCACGCGTGGCTCATTTCGATCTGGCGATCATCGGCACCGGCTCCGGCAACTCCCTTGTCACCCCCGACTTCGACGACAAACGGGTCGCGATTATCGAGTCCGGGACGTTCGGCGGCACCTGCCTGAACGTCGGCTGCATCCCCACCAAGATGTACGTCTACGCCGCCGACGTTGCCAACACGATCACCCACTCGGCAAAGTTCGGCATCGACGCAACCCTTGACGGCGTGCGCTGGCGGGACATACGCGACCGCGTGTTCGGCCGGATCGACCCGATCGCAGAGAGTGGCAAGGACTGGCGGGTCAACGGCCCGAATACGACCGCCTTCCTGGGCCACGCCACCTTCACCGGACCCAAGACGCTGCGGATCGACAGCGGAGCCGACGCTGGGGCTGAGATCACCGCTGACCAGATCGTGATCGCTACCGGCGCCCACCCGACCGTCCCCGTCGCGGTCAGAGAGTCCGGCGTGCCGTTCCACACCTCCGACACGGTGATGCGGTTGGACGACCTCCCGAAGCGGCTCGTCATCCTCGGATCCGGTTTCGTTGCAGCCGAGTTCGCCCACGTGTTCTCCGCTCTGGGTAGCCGGGTGACCGTCGTCGCGCGCCGCAACGGTTTGTTGCGCCAGCTCGACACCGAGATCTCGCAGCGCTTCACCGCGGTCGCCCAGGAACAGTGGGACGTCCGCCTGAATACGAAGCTCGCCAAGGTCACCAGCTCCGAGAACGGCGATGCGAGTGAGGTGCGACTCGACTTCGAGGACGCCAGCCATGTGATCGGCGATGTTCTGCTCGTGGCAACGGGACGCGTGCCCAACACCGCGAATCTCGGTCTCGACGTCGCCGGCATCGCCATGCGCGGGGATGGCCGCGTCAAGGTCGACGCATATGGCCGCACCAACGTCGATGGCGTCTGGGCCCTGGGGGACGTGTCGAGCGACTATCAGCTCAAGCACGTCGCCAACCACGGGGCCCGGGTCGTCGCCCACAACCTGGCCCACCCCGGCGACCTGCGCAGCTTCGATCGCCGCGTCGTCCCCCAGGCGGTCTTCACCTCACCGCAGATCGCGACCGTCGGCCTGACCGAGGAGCAGCTCAAGTCCTTGGGCCGCAGATACGTCACGAAGTCGCAGGCGTACGGCAATACGGCATACGGCTGGGCGATGGAGGACACCACAGGTGTCTGCAAGGTGATCGCGGACCCGGCCACCGGCGAGCTGCTCGGCGCTCACCTGATGGGCCACCAGGCGTCCATCCTGATCCAGCCGCTGATCCAGGGGATGTCCTTCGGGCAGACGGTGATGGAGATGGCGCGTGGGCAGTACTGGATCCACCCGGCGCTCAGCGAAGTCGTGGAGAACGCGCTGCTCGGCCTCGAGCTCGACGCCGAATTGGACGGCAGCTAGCGCGACCCGGCTGCACCTGGACGCCCTGTGTGTGCGGCTCCAGGAGCACGCGCCCTGATATTGAGATGGTCAACGGGGTACGGGTAGCACGGGTATACACGGCCCTCCGCCAGGTGCTGGCAGCCGGTTCCGATCCCCACCACGCCCGTCGCGCGGTAGGTGACGCGTACCGGCAGGGCTATCTGAGCGTCAATGAGGCCGGGCGTCTGCGCCGCGCGATAGATCGTGCGACGAGGCCGGTATGACCGCCGGTCAGGGTATGGATGGCATTCCGGTCGAGTTCTCGCTGATGCCCATCAAGTGCTGTTGTAGTAAATAGGTCTTGACTTGATAAGTCTAGGGGCCTAGATTACCATTATGAAGCGCAGAGACCTGATGAAGCGCCTCGCCCAGATCGCCAAGGCCCAAGCCGTGGAGATCCGCCTTGCCGAAGGCGGCAACCACACCAAGGTCTGGATCGGCGACCGCTCCGAGATGGTGCCGCGCCACACCGAGATCAACGAGATGACCGCCAAGGCGATCATCCGAAAGCTGGAGGGACGACCATGAGAGTGACCGCGACGGCGACCCGCACCGGCGACTGGTGGGCAATCGAAATAGCAGACGCGCCCGGGGGACCGTTCCATACCCAGACCCGACGCCTTGACCAGG
>JBBRWQ010000180.1:0-3046 GCA_038249115.1 Actinomycetales bacterium | reverse complement strand
GGTAACTACCCACGTACGGCCTATGGGCGGACGGGGATGGCTTGAAGAGGTGAGGGGCCGGCGATAGCGAGGAAAGCGTCGAGCAGGTTGCGGCCCTGCTTGCGAGCGGTGGCGAGGATGCTGGTTCGGATCGCCGAGGCCTCAGCACCCCAGGCGGAGCGGAAGCCGCCGATCACCTTGCGGTGGATGACGGAGGGTCGGAGGTCGCGCTCGGAACTGTTGTTGGTGGGCTCGACATCGGTGCGCTCAAGGAAGACGTAGAGGCTGTCGCGATGCGTGCGATACCGCTTCTGGAGACGAGCGGCCTCGGTCTTGGCTGCCACGTACTGGTCGAACACCAGCCGATCCGTGGCGTTCTCGATCAGCGTCCGCCGTCGGGTGAACGATTCTGGAGTGATCGCGCCCCGCTCATGGTGCAGCGTGATGGCCCGGCCGAAGACGTGCCGCAGTTCGATGGCCCATTTGCGCTCGTTGGGCGGGTCGGCCTCGACTGCGAACGTTAGGTCACGCGCCTGATGGCTGTGGCAGATCTGATGGACCCCGGCGCCGGTCAGCATCTGCGGGGCATACAGGTCCGACCCCCAGACCTCCGGCTCGACCCCATCCAGGAACGCGTCGATCACCTCACCCCCACGACTGGGGGCGATCACGTGGTAGCTCGCCGCTGGCGTCTGGAAGACCCACTGCCACTGGGACTTCCCCGCCACCCGCGCACTGGTCTCGTCGGCGTTGATGACCGGGCTGCCACGGACCTGCTCGCGAATCGCCGCGTACGTCGGTCGGGCCTGCTCGGCCTGTCGCCGCAGGGCGTTCTCGATCGCACCTTCGCTGATCCGCAGCCCAAACACGTCCCGACACAGCTCAACCAGCCGCTCGTAGCCCACATGATGCCGCTCGTGGAAGTACCCCAGCAGCGCCTCAATCCGTGGCCCGAACGTCCGGTGCGGCTCCAGGCCCGCCGGATACGCCCCCACCGTCCGGACCCCGCAGTGCGCACACATCACCGCATACTGCCGGGCCTCGATCACCACTGCCTCGACCGGCGGCAGCTCGGTCACTTGACTCCGACCGACCTGACGGCCGCCCGTCTCGGGCAGCAGCTCACCGCACCCGTCACACGCGCTCGGCCGACACTCGATCACCACATCTGGCTCGCTGCGCTCCCGACTGACCCCGACATGGCCACGCTTCGGCCCGAGCTTCCGTCCCCGACGCCGCTCGTCCCGGTTCGCCTTCTGCCCACGCGATGGCGGCACCGACGAGTTCTCCGGCGTCTTCGTTGGCTGACGGAACTGCGACAGCTCCTCTTCCAACGCCCGAATCTTCTCGTCTCGACGCTCGATCGCCGCTTCGCGCTGGGCCAGCTCTTTCTGCTGCTGCCCGACCACCTCGACCTGCCGCAACAGCAGCTCCAGCAACTCCTCGCGACTCAGCTGATCCAGCGCCTCTCGATCCATCGTGCCAGCAGGTTAACAGAACCTCAGCCCACGTTGCGACCCGCCAGCCCCGGTCGGCCTACGTGTGCGTCAGATTTCTGCATTCGGCTTGACCAGGAGGCAGAGGTGTGCTCCGCGCCGCTAAACGCCGAACCGAACCGGCCGAGGGCCAATTGCCAAGTCGACGGGCGTCACCGCACGCTGCTCATTCATGGTGGTTTTAGGCTCTCGAACGCCCCCGCACCCGGAGCCACGGCGTCGGAAACTGACCCCAATGAGGGAGTGCAGAAAACTGACGCGCACCCGCCCCGGTCGGCCTACGTGTGCAGTTACCTGACGAGCAGGTGGTTGGCATCCTGTGCCTGGCTGACTGCACGCCGGCCACCACCTTCGCCGGCTGCCCGATGGCACCGGACCTGGGGTACTGGGTCGAGGTTGACCACCGACAGGTCGTCTCGCGCTGCAATCCAATCAAGGGGGAGGGCAGCATCTGGAACACGCCGGGGACGCTGCGCCTGACGACTCGATAGGCAACACGCGGCCCGTCCCGGTGCGGGGGCAGGAACCGCGAATCGTTGGTGGACACCCTGCCTTGATGCCGGTCAGGCCTCGGCGATCCGGTCAGGCCTCGGCGATAATGAACAGGTAGTCGCCGCCGTCATGCTCGGAGGCGGCCAGGACATCCGCGAACCGGCCAGATTTCAGGTCAGCCGCCAACCTGGCGCACCCCTGCCCGACTTCGGCCGGCTGCGCCAGGTCGGCGAACGTCGAGATGCCGGCCCGCACGCGCGGCTCGAGGTACAGCGCCGGGCGGTACTTGCCAGCGTAGAGAAACAGGTCTTGCAGGTCTGGCGTGACGGCCCACGGCTCGCAGGTGACACGGCCGAAGCCGGCGTCGGCCAGTTGGGTGCGGGTCTGGTCCAGCGGCGGCATCTGGAGCGTCGCACGCTCGATAGCGTCGGGAAAGTACTCGTTAAGCCAGTAGCGCCGCATCTGCTCGCGGTCAGCGGTGAAGAACACGAGCCGGCCGCCGTCCAGCACCCGCGCGACCTCACGGAAGGCGCGCGCAGGCTGCCGAAAATGGTGCAGGGCCATCGTGCAGACCGCCGCCCGAAACGTGCGATCGGCGGCCGGCAGGGCAGCGGCGTCGGCCTGCACCCAGCGCAAGCCGACCGCTTTGGCCCGCGCGCTGGTGAGCATCTGCCGCGACACATCGACGCCGACCATTGACAGGCCGGCATCCGCGAGCGCGGTAGTGTAGTTGCCAGTGCCGCACGCCACGTCCAGGCACCGGCTACTGGCTGGCACATGCAAGGCTCGGAGCAGATGGCTCACGACGCCGGGGTCTGCCTGCCGGGTGGAGTCGTAGCCCCGCCCGATCTGGTCGTAAAGCGCCACGGGTCAGGTCTCCGTCGCCAGCATAGTCAGGAATGCCTGCGGCGTCACGATGCGAATGCCACCGTGCGATGCGAGCGCGAGAAGCTGCCGATCAAGCGTGACGAGATAGTCCACGCCTCCACTGAGTGCCGTCGCCAGGATCAGGTCGTCTTCTGGGTGCGTCGCCACCCCTTCGACAACAACCGTGATCGGCACGATGGTGGCATCAATCC
>JBBRWQ010000179.1:0-3088 GCA_038249115.1 Actinomycetales bacterium | reverse complement strand
GTCTTCAGCCGCGACCGCGCCGACCTCGGCCCGGCCCACGCCGCCCAGGCCGCGGCCGAGGACATCGAGCGTTACGGACCCCGTGCCCCCGTGCGTGCCCCAGGGCGCGGCACCTCGCTGCAGGCAGGAGCACTCCAGCAGCCACCACGACGGCGCCCCCGCCCGCCCGAACCCCCGCCCGTCGGTGCTCCCGCCCCTGGCCCCGGGCCCGGCATCGGGTTCTGACACCACCGGTCGCCATCACGCTCGCGTCGTCGGTGGCCACGAGATTCCCCTGCGTCAGGTGTCCGATCCGGGCGAGTGCCGGTTGCTGTCACTGGTAGGAGGACCGGACGAGCCGGGCTCCACGGACGCCGAGAGGAACCCACCCGATGCCCGTCGTCAACCAACGTGAGAATGACAAGCCCATTTGGCCCCACTGTGCTGGTCTGATTTGGCCCCACCCTGCTTGTTGACTTCTCTGTTGGGGTGGTTGTCAGGGGTCAGGTCATGGCGTTCTCTTTCCTGGCTCGGGTGGTGGCGGTGAGCCGGTAGGAGCTGCTGCCGGTCTGGATGATGTGGGCGTTGAAGGTGAGCCGGTCCACGACGGCGGCAGCGAGTCGGGGGTCGGTGAACGTCGCTCCCCATTCCGAGAATGGCGCGTTCGATGCGCACGCGATCGATGCGCGTTCTTCGCGGGCGGTGATGATCTGGAACAGCAGCTCCGCGCCACGCGGGTCCAGGTGGACGTAGCCAAGTTCGTCGAGGCAGAGCAGGTCGAGTCGGGCGTAGCGGCCCACGACTCGGGAGAGCTCCTTGTCGTCGGCGGCCTCGACGAGCTCGTTGACCAGCGCGGCGGTGGTGACGTAGCGGACGCGGCGCCCTTGTTCGGCTGCGGCGGTGCCCAACGCGATGAGCAGGTGGGTCTTGCCGGTGCCGGAGTCACCGAGCAGGACCAACGGTTCGCCCTTGTCGATCCAGCCCCCGGACGCCAGGTGCGCCAGCGTTGCTGGGGGCAGGTCGGGCAGCGCGCGGGTGTCGAAGTCAGCGAGCCGTTTGGTGCGGGGAAACTTGGCCTCTTTGATCCGACGGACCTGGCGGCGGGCATCGCGTTCGTCGCACTCGGCCAGGAGGACCTCGGCCAGGAACGCCTTGTGCGACAGGCGCTGCTTGGCCGCCGCGGTCGCCATCGCGACGGCCTCGGCACGCACGGTAGGCAACAGCAGGGTCCGACACGCGGTCTGGATCGCAGCCTCGGCGGCGGGGTCCGACAACGCAGTCAACGCCGGCGGCGCCTGCACGGTCGTTGTGGATGTTTTCGTGGTGGTGGCGCTCATGCGGTGGCTGCTTTCAGGTCATGGCTCAGGAGTTGGTCGTAGTCGGCCAGCGACGGGACCGGTCGAGCGATCGCGGCGGTGGGTCCGGCGCTGGCCGGCAGTGGCACCGGGATCTGGGTAACGGTGGCGAGCATCGAGCGCCTCGCTTCGACAGCGACGAGGTCGGGATCGAAGTTGCTCATCGACACCGCGGCGTCCATCCCAGCTGCGACTGCAGCTGTGCTCATGGTGCGGTGCAGGAGGAGGACCCCGACCAGGGCGCGGGTCCCGGGCCCATCGCCCAGCCGACGTCGTGCCGCGTCCCAGAACCGTTGATGAGAAGGCGTGAACACCCCGGATGCTCGGGCGCCCACGAGCGCTGTCGCTCCGGCTAGTGCGCCTGGTTTGCGGGTGAGGACCTCCAGGTAGTGGTCCAGGACGAGGTCCTCGGTGCCCTTGTGCAGCGACCTGGTGTGGCTGGCCACGACGGTGCCGGCATCGACGGCGATCACGGTCGTGGCACCGAGTCGGACCTCGAGTCGCCGGCCCGCGGAGCGGGCCGGGACCGAGTAGTAGGACTGCCGCACACAGACCCGGGCCTTGGCATCGACTCGGCACGACAACGATGCCGCGACCTCGAAACCGACCTCGGGCAGTGGGCGCAGCAGTAGCTGCTCGCGCGCGGCGCCCGCCCCGACGGTCTCAGCACGCGCGCCGATGCGGCGGGCGTCATCACGGACATCGGCTGCGGCCAGGACGTCGTTGAGCGCCGCGAGTGATCCCAGGTGCGGGACCGGGGTCAGGTGACGACGCCGGAACCGGCCGATCTCTCCCTCGACACCGCCCTTCTCGTGCGCCCCCTCGATGCCGGGGATGCAGAAGAACGAGTCGTAGCCGTAGTGACTGCGCAGCGCGACGAACCTGGGGTTCTCCAACCGCTCACGGCCCAGCGCGACCCGGATCACCGCCGGGGTGAGGTTGTCGTAACGGATCATCCCAACCGGCACCCCACCGAGGGCTTCGAACGCACGGACGTGGCCATCAAGGAACGACTCCTGCGACTGGTTCGCATACGCCACATGGACGGCCTTGCCGGAGTGCGACAGGCGCAGGCAGAACATCCACAGCTTCATCACCACCCCGCCGATCACGGCCTGGAACTCGCCGAAGTCGACCTCGGCCTCCTCGGCCGGCGGGTGGGTCTGCGGGACCATCACCTGGCCCTTCGCGCCACCGATGTCGAGCTTCAGCTGCGCGACAAGGCTGCGGACACTGGACTCGGCCACCACCGCGCCATGCTCCTCGAGCAGACGCTGCCAGACCCGCCGCGCGGTATGACGCTGCTTCCGCGGCGCCTGCAGGTCCGCGACCAACCAGCCCCGAACCAGGTCCTCGAAGGGCCCGAGTACCGGCGCGGTCCGCTCCGGAGGCTTCCGTGCTGGTGGGACCGCGTCCGCGAGCGCCGCGCGAACCGTGCGGCGATGGACCTGGTGCCTGTCCGCGAGCGCCCTGATCGACATCTCTTCATCACGGGCATCACGTCGGATACGTTCGAACTGCTCCACTCTCGATCTCACTTTCACCCCTGCACCTCGTCGTTCGCCTTGGCAGACGGACACGAAAGTACGGGGACCGGTAGGTCGAGGGGTGGGGCCACTTCAAGCCAGCACTACGGCTCCAAGTGGGGCCACTTCAGGCTGGCACACTCACTGGAGAGCCCAACGGTGCGTTGTTCGGACTCGCAGACCTACTTACCCATCCTGCGACCGTGTCGATCCGTCAAGCCTACGAAG
>JBBRWQ010000178.1:0-3134 GCA_038249115.1 Actinomycetales bacterium | reverse complement strand
GTACCAGATCGCCGAGTCAATACCGTCACTGAACCGCTCCTCAAGCGCGGGCATTCGCCCAACGGTCCCCTGAGCGATCCGACGCGCGGTCCACGCCATCGCAGCAGCGTCATGAATGTCGTCAGTCGCCGCGGGCTTGAGCCCAGCCTCGATGCCGTCGGGCAACGCAATCCCCTCGCCGTCGAGAAGCGCCCGTCGCAAACGCGCACCCGGGAAGGTCTTCTTGTAGTGGTCGATCGGTCCGCCCAACATGGCACGGAACGACACTTCAGGGTGCCCCTCACGCGCCACCAGCCGGGCGCCGCCCACGTAGGAGTCGACCTCGCGGATCTTGTCGCCGATGGCCCAGGCCTGCTTTGAGAGGCTCTTGCCGCAGGCCGCCACGGAGGCCACGCGCGCGGCGTTGTAGTCGGGCGCCTCGAGCGCGGCCCGCACGGGCGTCGAGAAGACGCTGCTGCTTCGCGGCTTGATGAACCGCCGCGCCTCAGAATCCGCCAGGCGAGGCCCGCCGTCCGGTATCCCAATAGGGATGTCGATCACCAGGTGCGTCGCGCCAAACTCCGCGATGCCCCGCGACTCCGCATCGGCTATGTTCGGCGCAATGAAGCTGTCGACGTAGCCGTTGTCATCGATGACGACGACCACCCAACCGCCCTTGCAACCGTCGGCTCCCATGTAGGTCAAGGGCCGAGCCTGGCAGAGGGGTGCGACAGGGGCAACCGCCACACCTGAACCAATAGCCGTCGCATGTACGTTGGCCACATGAACCACAACGACATGCCCGAGTCACACCAATGGCGGGGCAACCTCACGCTCGGCAACATCCTTGCGGCCGCGGGCGTCAGCGACCTGGCCGACGTGCTTGCAATCCGCCACACCTTCACTGAGGAGGCGTTGCCCTCCATCGAGGCCGCGACCCCAGCGCGCGTGCTCGCGCACACACGGCGCCAGAGCGCGCTCCGCGGCAAATTCCCCATCAACCCGCCGCGGCTCTGGCTGACGTTCCTTGCCGACGGCCAGCGACGGTCGCGCTTCGTTGCCGCCTACGAGAACTTGGGTGAGGTTGCCGCCGAGCGAACTGACACCCTCCGCTTCTACGACCTCCGGCCGTCCGACCTGCTGAGCTCCCTCGCCGGGCGGCTGGTGGTGGACTGGTCGCGAGACACGATCAACTGGGCCCGGCGCGGGACAGCGGCTTCGGATTTCCGAGTCACCGAGATCTCGGACCGCGATGCGGTGCCCTTCCCTGGCTTTGACCGCGTGCGGCTGACGTTTGCTCAGTTGCAGGAGGTGATGACGGATTCGCGCTACGGGTCATGGCGCACAGCGCTCGGGGCTGTCCAAGGCATCTACGTGATCGCCGACCGAGCAACAGGCAAGTTGTACGTCGGCAAAGCCGATGGCTCGGAGAGGCTCCTAGGCCGGTGGCGTACGTACTCTGAGTCGGGTCACGGCGGCAACAAGGGCCTCATCGAGTTACTGCTGCAGGACCCAAACCGCGCCCGGCACTTCGAGTGGAGCATCCTCCGCGTGTTTGGCTCGAGCGCAACGCCCGACGTTGTCGATACAGCGGAGGCGCACTTCAAGTCCACCCTCATGACGCGGGAGTTCGGGTACAACGAGAACTAGCGGCCGCCCACCGGGGTTTGGTCGCGCCTTCATCCTCCCAGAGCCAGCAATGCGCGAACGGGCTCGGACCTGACTTGCACAGTTCCCGTGGGGTGCAGGGGTGTTGGTCCTGGTAGATGGCTTGGAGGTTCGTGTTTTGGGGCACTAATCGGTAGCCTTGGGGGGTGTCGGGGTTCATCCGGAAGGTGAGGACGGCTTCGGGTGCGATCGCGGTGCAGATCGTGGAGAAGCGTGGTGGGGTGCGGCGGATCGTGGAGCATGTGGGCTCGGCCCACGACGATGGCGAACTCGCCGTTCTCCTTCACGTCGCTCAGGAGCGTCTGCATGTAGGGCAGCAGGTCCTTGATCTGGGACTCGATGCTGGCGCGGGCGACGGTACTGCGGCGGGCCTGATGGCTGGGCGGGCGGTCGTGACGGGCACCGCCTCGCAGGTGTTGTGGCAGGTCCTCAGCGACGCGTACGCCGGGCTGGGATTCGATGGTGTGGCCGACGACGCGTTCAAGGCGATGGTGCTGGCACGCATCATTGAGCCGGCCTCGAAACTGGCCACGATCGGAATCTTGACCGAGCTCGGTGTCCGGGCCCCTCACCGCAACACGTTGTCGGCGGCCCTGGGGCGCGCCAACGCCCGCGACTACCGCGGACAGTTGGCCACGGCTGCCCGCGCCCACTGCGTGCGCACCACAGGTCGGGCGGCGTTCGTGATGTATGACGTGACGACCTTGCACTTCGAGAACGGTGACGAGGACGAACTGCGCCGGGTCGGGATGAGTAAGGAACACCGGGTCGATCCGCAAGTCCAGGTCGGGCTGCTGGTGGACCCGGGTGGGTTCCCGTTGGAGCTCCACATGTTCGAGGGCAACAAGGCGGAGACGACCACCCTGATCCCCGTCCTGACCGCCTTCCAAGCCCGCCACTCGGTGGCCGACCTGGTGGTCGTTGCCGATGCGGGGATGCTGTCCGCGGCGAACCTCAACGCCATGGAGGACGCCGGGTTTTCGTTCATCGTGGGCTCCAGGATCACCAAAGCGCCCTACGACCTGGCGGACCATTTTCAGCGCCACGGCAACTTCTTCACCGACGGGCAGATCCTCGAATCGGCGCGAGACATGGGTACCGGGTCAGCCCGCCGGGACCGCCGGGTGGTCTACCAGTGGAAGTTCACACGGGAACGCCACGATAACAAGGCGATCAACGCGATGGTCGCCAAGGCTGAGAAGGTCGCCGACGGCACCCGCCAACTGCGCCGAGACCGGTTCGTGAAAGTCACCGGGGCAGCTAAGGACGTGGACTGGGACAGGGTCGAGCGGGCACGCCAACTGGCCGGGCTCAAGGGCTACGTCACGAACCTGCCAACCGACACGTTGGACGGGCAGGGTGTGATTAACGCCTACCACGACCTATGGCGCGTCGAGCAGTCGTTCCGCATGACGAAGTCGGACCTGCGGGCTCGTCCCGTGTTCCACCACCACCGCGACGCGATCGAAGCACACCTGACAGTCGTG
>JBBRWQ010000177.1:0-3156 GCA_038249115.1 Actinomycetales bacterium | reverse complement strand
GGCCCGGTACCGGGCGCGCACGTCTTCGGAGAAGGTCTCGTCGGTGCCGGAGTCGATGGTGATGCCGTTGTCGTCCCAGATCAGCACCAGGTTGTCGAGGCCGAGGGTGCCGGCCAGGCTCGAGGCCTCACCCGAGACGCCCTCCTGCAGGCATCCGTCGCCCGCCACCACCCACGTGGTGTGGTCGAGGAGCGCGGATCCGGGGGTGAACACGGCGCTCTCGTGCCGGGCGGCCATGGCCATCCCGACCGCGGAGGCGACGCCCTGACCGAGGGGACCGGTGCTCATCTCGACACCGACGGTGTGGTGCACCTCGGGGTGTCCCGGTGTCTTCGACCCGAGGGTGCGGCTCTTGGCGAGGTCGGCCAGGCTCAGCCCGTAGCCGGTGAAGTAGAGCTGGGTGTAGAGCGACAGGCTGGCGTGACCGGCCGAAAGAACGAAGCGATCCCGGCCGGGCCAGTCGGGGTGGCCGGGAGAGTGTCGCAGAACCCGGGAGAACAGCACATGGGACAATGGCGCCAATGCCATGGCGGTGCCGCCGTGTCCATGTCCTTTTGTCTGAACTACGTGGGCGGCCAGCGCCTGGGCGCTCGCGACGACTCGCGCGTCGAGCTCGGCCTGCGTCGGCGTTGACGGGGGATTCGAAGATTCGGTAGTCATGCGACATACTTTGGTATATAAATGTACTTAAGTCAATTACGGGTCCGGCGCCGTGACGAGCACAGGTCGGATTCGTAACGGGGATAGGAAATCGATGGCGCACACACTGTCCACAGGCTCCGGTGTGGTGCTTGGCCTCATTCGATCCGGCCAGGCCACGACCCGCAGCGATCTGATCGACCAGCTCGGCTGGTCGCGCATCACCCTCGCCAGGCGGCTCGACGAACTTCTGCTCGCATCGATCGTGGTGAGTGTCGGGCAACTCGATTCCCGCGGTGGTCGCCCACCCGAGGAGTTCGCGGTCAACCCGAACGCCGGCCTGTTGCTTGCCGTGGACATCGGGGGGTCACACACCCGCCTGGCCGTCACCGACCTGGTCTCCACCATCCTCAGTGAGGACGACGCGGACATCGGACTGGGCGAAGGTCCCGAGGATGTATTCGACTGGGCGATCCAGGTCTTCGACCACATGCTCGAGCGGCTCGGCAAGACCCGCGGTGACGTGGTGGGGATCGGTGTCGGGGTGCCCGGCCCGATCGACTTTCTGACCGGGCGACTCGCCGCCCCGCAGGTCTGCCCGCAGTGGGAGGGCGTGCTGGTGGAGGACTACTTCGCCGGACGATACGACCATGTCGTCTTCGCCGTCGACCGCGACGTGAACATCATGGCGATGGCCGAGGTGCGCGAGGGGGGGAGCGGATATCGGGACGTCGCGGTGCTGAAGGCCGGCATGGGGGTCGGTCTCGCATTCGTGCTCGACGGCTCGATCTACCACGGCTCACGCGGGGGAGCAGGCGACCTCAGCTCGGTGCGCGCAGGCGGAGCGCAGACGGAACGGCTCGAGACGATCGCCAGCGGTGCGGTCATCCGCCGCGAACTGCAGCGCCGAGGTTACAGCGTGCGCACCAGCACTGACATCGTCGGCCTCGCGCACCAGGGCGACCCGGAGGTGCTTCGGCTGCTCGGCGAGACGGGCACCGCCATCGGGCAGAGTCTGGCGCACGTGGTTGGGCTGCTGAACCCGGAGGCCGTTGTGATCGGCGGCAATCTCGCCCAGGCCGGCGAACCCTTCCTCGGGGCGATCCGGGAGGCGATCTTCTCCGGCGCCCGGGACTTCGCCCTCCAGGGGCTGGTGGTGGAGAAGTCGCGACTCGGTCATATTGCCGGGGTCACGGGTGCCTCACTGCTCGCGCAGGACGCGCTGTTCGATGCTGATCGAATCAGTCGGCTCACGCGCGGAGGCGTGCCCGGAGTCTCTCTCCGCGCCCTCGCGAACTGATCCTGCGCCGGTGGGGCGGCTGAGCATAGATCAAAGAACTTTGGTTCATTTGTAGACAAAAGGTCGCTAAGGGAAATAGAGTAAACCCAGTCGCCCCTTCTTGCAAGGGGGCCCGAATCCAAACAAAGGAGTTCATTCGTGACATTCAATCTGGCCGAGGCGCTGTCGTCGATCGTGACCCAAGCGGATGCAGCCGACTGGCGTGCCGCGATCCGACTCGCGGGCGATGGGCTGGTGGCCGGAGGGGCAGCGACTGAGGCCTACACCGACGAAATGATCGCGGCAGTCGAGCAGCACGGACCATACATCGTCATCGCACCGGGTATCGCCCTCGCGCACTCCCGTCCGTCGCCGGCGGTTCTCACCGGCGGCCTCAGCTGGGTCAGCCTGGCCAGACCCGTCGAGTTCGGCAACGCGGCAAACGACCCCGTGTCCCTCGTGATCGGACTCGCCGCAGTCGACCACGACGCGCACCTGCAGGTGATGCGAGCTCTCGCCGGAGTGCTATCCAACAGCTCGGCCATGGAGCGGCTCCACGCCGCCACGACGCCCGACGACGTTCGGGTCGTGCTCGGCGAACTCGCCACCGCCGCCGCGTAACGCACACCACGGGCATCCGCCCCCCTCTTTCTCACTCGTATCTCACCTCAATCGAAAGGCACCCCCATGAAGATCGTCGCCGTCTGTGGAATGGGCATTGGAACGTCAGTGCTCCTGAAAATGAACGCCGAGAAGGTTCTCGCCAAGCTCGGCATAGATGCGGATGTCGAAGCCGCCGACATGGGCGTTGCTCGCGGTGCCGCGCAAATGGCCGAAATCGTGCTCACCTCTGCGGAACTGGCCGAGGAACTCGGCGATGTTCCCGCCGAGGTCATCGTCATTAAGAACTTCTTCGATCTGGACGAGATCACCGAGAAGCTCACCGCGGCCCTCGAGTAACCCCCACACCTTCCCCCCTCTTTCTCACCCACTCACAGAATTAGGAGCACTCACATGGAGTGGCTCGTCGTCGTACTCAATTTCATCGGGCACCAGGTCCTCAACGTCCCCGCCTATCTGATCGGCATCATCACCGCCATCGGGCTCATCGCGCTCAAGCGCAACTCCGGGCAGGTGGTGGGCGGCGCACTCAAAGCGGCTCTCGGCTTCCTGATTCTCGGTGCCGGAGCCAACGTGGTGGTTGGCTCCCTCGACCCGCTGGGGAAACTGATCCTTGC
>JBBRWQ010000176.1:0-3203 GCA_038249115.1 Actinomycetales bacterium | reverse complement strand
GGTCAGCGCGGCGACCCCGAGGGCCCCTGCTCCGGGGGGCATGAGGTCGATGGCCCAGCCGGCACCCAGGCCGAGGAGAGCGCCCTTGGCGGGGCCACCAAGCAGCGCGGCGGCCACGACGACCAGGAGGACCAGGTCAGGGCCCACGGATCCGAGCCGGGGAAGGACGACGGCGGCCAGAGCCGCGGCCAGCACGACAAGTGCAGCACGGAGCAGCGAGAGCAGGCTGACCCGCACCCTCACTTGCCCGATCCCGTGGCTGGAGCCCTGGGCACTGACCGCGGAGCGGTCAGGATGACGGCGACCACATCCAGCGTCGCGGTGTCGACGACCGGTTCGACGACAGCCGTGGAGGTCAGCTGCCCGCGGTCCGGGTCGATCGCCACCACGGTTCCGACGGGGATGCCGGCCATGAACGGCCGCCCGCCGATGCTGCCCAGGGTCGTGACCGTGTCGCCCGCCGCGACTGTCCCCTGTTGGAGCAGGGTGAGGCTGAGCTGGCCGGGACCGCGTGCCGTCGCGCCGGCCGGCGGCGTGGCGGACACCGATCCGAACCAGCCCCCTTTGCCCACCCGGACTCCGACGATGAGGTCGCGGTCACCGACGACCAGCACATCCGAGGTCCAGGCGGCAACGGCGATCACCCGCCCGACGAGTCCGGTTCCGGCGATCACGGTCAGGTCCTTGGTGACGCCGTCCCGGGATCCGACGTCGATGGTGACCCGGCGCGCACCCGACGATGACCCGCTGGTGACTGACGACCCAGGCGTGAAGGCCACGACGCGCGCGACCAGAAGCCGGGCGCCCTTGGCGGCAGGCAAGGCCAGAACCGACGTGACCTCCTGGGCCTGGTGGACCGTCGCGGCGTCCTGCCGGCGCGCTCGCGCGAGCTCGTCCCTCTCACGGGTCAGCCGCTCGACGTCGTTGTCGCGTCCCGCCGTCAGGACCCGTTCGAGAGGACCGAAGGCTGCGGCCGCCCCGGTGCGCAGGAACGAGGTCGACGCGGGTTGCGCGAGATCGAGCCCCAGCAGGAAGACCGTCGCGACGATCAGGACCACGAGGGTCCGGTGACGGCGGGACTGGGTCACGGCAGAAGGTCAGAACCGTTGCGAACCAACGAGAACGCGCTCGAGCGAGCCGAACTCCTCGACACAGCGACCGGACCCGCGCACGACTGAGCGCAACGGGTCGTCAGCCACGCGCACCGGCACCCCGAGCTCATGCCGCAGGCGCTCGTCCAGCCCGCGAAGCAAGGCGCCCCCACCGGTCAGCACGATCCCCCGGTCGAGGATGTCGCCGGACAGCTCGGGAGGGCACACGTCCAGCGTGCTGCGCACCAGCTCCACGATCTGCAGCACCGGGCCCTCGATCGCCCGGCGCACCTCTGGCGAGGAGATCGTGACCGTCTTGGGCAGGCCGGTCACGAGGTCACGTCCGCGGACGCGGGTGCTGAGCTCTTCTCGCAGCGGGAACGCCGAGCCGGCATTGACCTTGATGTCCTCGGCGCTTCGCTCACCCAGGAGCAGGGAGTACTCGTTCTTGATGTGGCTGATGATCGCGTCGTCGATCTCGTCGCCGCCCAGGCGCAGGGACTTGGAGTTGACGATGCCGCCAAGACTGATGACCGCGACGTCCGTCGTGCCGCCTCCGATGTCGACCACCATGCTCGCCGTGGTGTCGTTGACCGGCAGGTCCGCGCCGATGGCCGCTGCCATCGGCTCCTCGATGACATAGACCCTCCGAGCGCCCGCCCGGGTCGCGGCATCCTCGAGCGCCCGCCGCTCGACGCCCGTGACCTGGCTCGGCACGCAGACCACCATCCGCGGACGGATCAGACGTGAGGGCCGGACCTGGTCGATGAAGTAGCGCAACATCCGCTCGGCCACGTCGGCGTCGGAGATGACCCCGTCCTGCAGCGGGCGGATCGCGTGGACGTGTCCGGGGGTGCGGCCGAGCATCTCTCTGGCCGGGCGACCAGCCGCAACCAGGCGACCGGTGCCGGCCTCGATCGCGACCACCGACGGCTCGTCGAGCACGACCCCGTGGCCGCGTTCGTAGACCAGGGTGTTGGCGGTGCCCAGGTCGACGGCGAGGTCTCGCCCGAGAACCGGCCATCCGCGCATACCGGCGATCGTACGTGCCGCAACGCGTGCTCATCGGCGCGTCTGAACCGTGTCGCCGACCCAATTCCGGTATGCCGTTCACGCGGCTTCTCGCCACAGGTTGCACCCGTTCCAGACCCGTTCCAAGACGGGGCCCGATGGCCGCCTCGGACCGGTCGGCCAGGTCAGGAACGCTCGAGCTCGGAAGCCCCCACATAGAGGTCGAGCCACTCGGCCAGGGGCACCGAGGCTCGAAGCACCTTCACCACGTTGCCCTTCGCCCTGGCCGTGGCCAGCCATGGTTCGACCGGCCACTGCTTCCAGGTGACCAGGCCCTTCATCCGCAGCAGCTCGATCCGGGGATGGTTCTTGGGATAGCCACGCGGCGTCGTCGAGAGAGCGCTCGCCGCGGTAATGGTCAGCCCGGCCGCCCTGGCGTCGTCCACGATCTTGGCCAGGGCCTCACCCGGCAGATCCACGTCCACCGCGCGGCGGTAGCGGGCCAGCTGATCGGTCGCAAAGGCGTACATGCCGCTGGCCGCCGCGAGCCCGTCGGCAGAGATCTGGACATAGCCGTGCTTGGCCAGACTGGCCCCGGCCTGGGTCTTGTACGGGGTCTTGTCGGCGCTGAACCGGATGTCACGGTGGGGCCGGAAGACCTTCCCTTCACCGAACTCCTTGCTGAGCTCGGCAAGGAGGGCTTCCATCGGCGCGCGCACCTGCTCGTCATAGACGTTCTTGTGCGCCTGCCAGTAGGCCCTCGAGTTGTCAATCTCCAGGCCTTCGAAGAAGTCAAGGGCCGCATCGGTCCAGCCGGTGAACGTCATCGCCCGTCCTTTCATCTCAAGGTGTCCCGCGGGTTGTTGGGGGCTCACCAGTGCAGTATCCCCAAGAGCATGTTCAACCGTCAGCCTCTGGCGTTCTCTGTCGGCCATGCGGAGCAGGGATGGGCGCCCCACCTACCACGAACGAGGTGACGGCTGCCATGCTGTCCGCATGACGACCCCCTTCCCCAGCGACCTCGAAATCGGCCGTGCGGCCACCCTGCTTCCGATCGAGGAGGTCGCGGCTTCGGCAGGCATCGCGGCCGAGCACCTGGAG
>JBBRWQ010000175.1:0-3221 GCA_038249115.1 Actinomycetales bacterium | reverse complement strand
CTGGGCCGGCTGACACCCCCGTGCTCGACAGACCGCCGAAGCTCGACCACGCGCCGCGGGGAAAGTCTGCACGTGATCGCAGGTCCAGCATCCCGACCGCACCGGTGACTTACGGATGCTCGCATCAGAAACCCCGCCTCGAGCATTTGTCAGCCTGGTGAATGCGCCGGCGCGGGAGCATCACTGTACCGGCGGGACGGGCTGATCCGTAGCTTGTGCAGGCAGGTACCGCCCCGGAACACCAGCTCCGAACCGAGGTACTCGTCATTGGCGATCTCGCAGATGAGCCGGCTGAGCAGCAGATCCTGCTCCACCTGCGTCAAGGTCGGCCACGGTGCAAGGGTCGACCAGTGCGTGACATACGCCTGCGGGATCACAGGTCAGGCTCCACGTCGACATTGACGACCAGCCGCCACCGGGTATCGACCGGCCCGCTCACCTCGCCGTGTGGCGCGAGCAGGTCTGCGGGAAAGGATCGGCGGCGTTCAACGATCGGATGGACGGCCGCAGCCAGGTCGGCACCACCGGTTTGTTCGAGAAGGAACCCGAGGCGCCGGGCCGTGGACAGTGGGAAGACCTCAGCGGTCGCAGCGAGCGACCCTGCATCGAGCCGCCCGTCCTCCGCCAGCTCGCCCAAGACGGTCGCGACGTTGTTGAGCCCACCACCGAGGCGGACCTCGTCGGCGAGGTCGAAAGCGGTGAGCTCCGAGGTGGCGACCCACACCTGCCCGGTGGGGACGACGTGCTGCTGACGCGGCAACGCCGTCACGCGGCGGCGCTGTACGAAGCGCAGATGGACGCGGCCGATATCGCGGTCGGGGACGTGCCTGTCGACGGCAACCTGAAGGACTTGCGGACGCTGGTGAGCAGCACCGTGCAGCTCCGCCGCGGACAGCCAACCGACGTAGTAGGCCCGGCCCAGGTGGGCCATCATGGGGTCCAAGAACTGCAGCCCAGGCAGCGAGCCCCAGGTCCGAAACGCCGGGGGTACCGCCACCCACAGGCCCCGGGCGGGCGAGAACACGTGACCGCTGTGCGTGAGTCTGGAGAAGCGGACGCGGACCTGTGAGGGCGGCACGCCGAGGGCTTCGGCCGCCGCCGCCGTGGTGATGCTGTGTTGTCCGCGGGCGAGCATCCCGTCGACGAGCGCGTCGACCCGCGAGACCGCAGGCATAGTCCTTATCTCTCTAACGTTACGTGATGTGTAACGATAGCGCTATGCGCACTGTCTGGCAAATCCTGTCACGCCGACTCTTGGCAATAGGGGCCCTGCCCTGCGGAAACGCGAGGTCAGGGCCTTTGCGATGGCACGGGCTTGAGATCAGCGCCACGAATGCTGGGGGTCGAATCCCAGCACTCTGCGCGCTTTGTCGATCGACAGCAGCGTGTCGTGCTCGCCGAGGCCGCGGGTGACCGGTACGCCGGGGAAGACCTCAGCGACCAGCTCGGCATTGGGCCGTGACATGACCGTGTCTGCCGCCGCGATGATGAAACGGTCAAAGCCCGTCATGTCCAGCTCAAGGGCCTTGAGCACGGCCTGCGCGCCATCCCTGCCGTCGATGTAGCCCCAGAGGTTCCACTTGCGCAGCGTCGCATCAGCGTCGTACCCCGGAAATTGCGCATAGTCCTCGGGGTCCATCACATTGGAGAAGCGCAGCGCGACGATCTTGAGGGTCGGATCCCAGCGGACCAGCTCGATGGCCATCTGCTCCTCGAGGTGCTTCACCAGCGAGTACATGCTCTCCGGGCGTGCCGGGTAGTCCTCGTCGACGGGGATGTAGGGCGGCGGCACGTCAAACGGGAGGCCAAGAACCGTCTCGCTCGATGCGTAGACGATGTTCCGGATGCCGGCCCGACGAGCGGCCTGGAACACGTTGAACGTACTGAGGATGTTGTTGTGGAACGTCGCGACGTCGCTCAGAATCCCAGGAGCCGGTATGGCGGCCAGGTGCACGAGCGCGTCGAAGACCGGCTTGGTGGCCTGCTCCGGACCAGCCGAGGGATCATTCTCGCCGAAGAAAGCATCGACCACCTCGCCGTAGTTGGTGAGGCTGACGCGCAGGAAACCCGGACCAGGCTGCCCTGCGATGTCAAGATTGGTGACTTCATGTCCGGCCGCGGTCAGCACCGTGACGACCGTGCGCCCCAGCTTTCCTGACCCACCCGTGACTGCGATCCTCATAGTTGGCTCCTCTCGCCCTCATTCTTGGTTCATCCTGCACGGTGCATCGTGCCACCTGGGGATCGGCACTCCGCGCCGGCCGCTGCGGAAGGTCAGCCCGCGCAGGAGCTTGAGCCGCGGCCCGACCTCGTGCGATGCCGGAGTGTTCCGTCACTTTGAGATGTCGATGTGCCGTATTGTCCAGTGGAGTCTCTTTGTTGGCCGGGAGTGGAGAACACCGTCTGAAGTTCGTGCCGAAGCAACCGCAGAGGAGTCTCCTCCCCGCAAGATCGGGCAGGGGGTCGCATCGGCTGAAAGCTCACCAGGCCGAGAACTGATGGGACAAGGAGAGGCGGCATGACCGCAGACTCACGCGGCGTCCTGGGGCGGATGAGGACGTCGTTCTGGCGCAGCCACGTGGTTGCTCTTCCCATGGTTCTGGTGATTTTAGCGACGGCACTGCTGTCGGGCTTCGCGTGGGTCGCGGTGCACGAAGCCAACCGCACGGTCCAAAGCGACGCGCAGACGCGGGTTCGGTCCAACCGCGATGCGGCCGTGCGGGCGCTGGTCCACCAGGCCGACGACTTCAAGGCCGCAGTCGCGGTCGCGGCGGTGAACGCTCAGATCATCGACAGTTTCCGGGCGCCGACGCCGGCGACACTGGCCGACGTTCAGAGCTACCTGACGATACTGGCGGGCAGCAGGGGTTCACCGGGTGTTTTCCTTGCTGACGCCCAAGGGCGGGCCGTCGCCGTCTACCCGCAAAACCCTCAGCTCATAGGGCAGGACTTCTCGTTCCGGGACTGGTTCCTGGGTGCGTCCAGGACCGGTGGGACCTACGTGTCGGCGGCTTACCGCACGGCCTCGACCGGACATCCGCTGGTCGTCGCTGTGGCCTCCCCCGTGCTCAACGGATCCGAGCCCATCGGGTTCGTCGTGGTTTTCTGGCAGCTGGACTCCGTCCGCGCGGTGGCCGAGGCTGCGCGCAAGGACGACGACGTGACCATCCTGGTCACCGACCAGCATGGTCAGCCGCTGTCCGATGCCCTGACTGTCGACG
>JBBRWQ010000174.1:0-3239 GCA_038249115.1 Actinomycetales bacterium | reverse complement strand
CGCGGTGGGAGTCACGGCCGATTCCTGTGGGCACCTCGATCCTCAAGCCGTCTCCGATCTTCACCAAGCTCGACCCGTCGGTGGTCGATGAGGAGCTCGCGCGGCTCAGGCCGGACGACGATCACGACGAGTCTGCGTGAGCGGGTCCGGGCATTCTGGCCGGCCGCCAGCCCCTGAACCCCTGCCCATTCCGGTGGTCGACAACCACACCCATCTCGACATCTCGCGCGACGGCGTCGACCTTCCTGAGATCCAGTCAGTCATCGAGGACGCGACGGCTGTCGGCGTGCCCCGCATGATCCAGATCGGCTGCGACGTCCCGAGCGCGAGATTCACCATCGAGGTCATTGACCGCCATGCCGCCCTGCTGGGCGGAGTGGCCCTCCATCCGAACGAGGCGCCCCGGCTCCACGCTGTCGGCGAGCTCGAGTCGGCCAAGGCCGAGATCGAGGCGCTGGCCGCCCACCCCAGGGTCCGGGTCATCGGTGAAACTGGGTTGGACTACTTCCGCACCGGCCCCGAAGGCGTTGCGGCACAGCAGGACTCTTTCCGCTGGCACATCGACCTGGCCAAGCGAACGGGCAAGGTGTTGCAGGTCCACGATCGCGACGCCCACGAGGACGTCCTTCGCATCCTGGCCGAGGAGGGGGCGCCCGAGCAGACGGTCCTGCACTGCTTCTCCGGCGATATCGCGATGGCCCGCACGTGCGTCGAGCTGGGCTACATCCTGTCCTTCTCGGGGACCGTCACGTTCAAGAACGCCAGGGACCTGCGCAATGCGCTCTCGATCACCCCGATGGACAGCCTGCTCGTCGAGACCGATGCGCCGTTCCTCACCCCGGACCCGCATCGCGGGGCGACCAATGCGCCATACCTCGTGCCGTTGACGGTGAGGGCGATGGCAGGCGTTCTGAACGTGGACGTGCCGACCTTGTGCACCGCGCTGGCGGCCAACTCGGACCGGGTCTACGGCTCCTGGTAGGCGCTTGCCGATGAGGCCGACGATCTTATCGGAGCCCGATGTAATTTACGATTTGCAGGGCTAGTCGTTACCAAAATTTGACCTTTGGGTGGTTTGTCCGTCATGGTTGATGACTGTTGGCCGGGGTCGATGAGCCTTGGACGACATGCACCGAGGGGTGCACGACTACGTCGCGCGCCCCTTTTCCATGTGTGCGTGACGGTCCAAGACACGATGCCCGGGTCGAGCTAACTCTGGAGCACTGTGCGTTTTCTTCCCGTTCGGCGTGTCACCCGAGCCGCTGTTGTCATGTCCCTTGTCGCCGTCGCTGCCCTAGGCACCGCCGGCTTCGCCTATCTCGACAAGGCGGTGAACCTGTCCGTTGACGGCAAGACGTCCGCAGTGCACCTCTTCGGTAGCAACAACGTCAGCGATCTGCTGGCCAACCAGGACATCTCGGTCGGCCCCCACGACGTCATCGCTCCTGCTCTGTCCACACCAGTCAGTGATGGCCAGAAGGTCGTCGTCCGCTTCGGGCGTCTCTTGACGGTCAGCGTCGATGGACAGACCAAGAAGTACTGGACGACGTCGACCACTGTCGCCGGCGCCCTGTCCGAGCTCGGTATCCGGGCCGACTCCGCCAAGCTCTCCGTCTCGCGTTCGCAGCCTCTGGGCCGCGCCGGGCTGGTCATGTCTGTCACGACCCCCAAAGCCGTCACCGTCGCAGTGGACGGCAGGACGATCAGCGCGAAGAGCACAGGCGTCACCGTCGCCGACGTGCTCGCCGAGCTCAAGGTGACCGTGGGTGCCAAGGACCGTGTGGCTCCGGCCCTGACGACTCCGGTCATCAAGAGCGGCCTCAAGATCTCCGTCGGCCGGATCACCCAGAAGACGGTGACCGCCACCGAGGTCGTCGACTTCGCCACCCAGCGCAAGAACGACGCCACCATATACACCGGTGACTCGAAGACTCTGAAGGCGGGCGTGGACGGCGCAAAGTTCGTCACGTACCTCGCGACCATGCTCAACGGAACCCTCGACAGCCGCGCGGTCACCAGCTCGCATGTCACCGTCGCCCCGGTGACGCGCATTCTTGCGGTCGGCACCAAGGCCCGGCCGGTTGCGACCGGCTCCGGGGCCAATGCGGCGATGTGGGACCGGATCGCCCAGTGTGAGTCCGGCGGCAACTGGTCGATCAACACCGGCAACGGCTACTACGGCGGCCTGCAGTTCGACAGCGGCACCTGGTTGGCCAACGGTGGCGGACAGTACGCCTCGCGCGCCGACCTGGCCACCCGCCTGGAGCAGATCGCCGTGGCCAACACGGTCTATGCCAGCCGCGGCCTGTCTCCGTGGGGCTGTGCCTCAGCCGCCTGACTGCTCCTCACAGCCGAACCCCTCCTCGGTCGAACACCGGTGGTTGGTGAGAAGACCTGGGTTCCCCCTAGGCTGCAGACATGAGTGAGGACGCCCCGGCTGGGCTGCTCGGGGCCGGCCAGATCCGTGAGATAGCGGGTCGTCTGGGCGTACGCCCGACCAAGAACTGGGGCCAGAACTTCGTGATCGACGGCAATACCGTGCGCCGGATCGTGCGCCTGGCCGAGCTGCGCCCTGACGACGTGGTGGTCGAGATCGGGCCGGGCCTGGGCTCCCTCACCCTCGCGCTGCTGCCCGATGTCGCCAGGGTCGTGGCGGTCGAGATCGACACCAATCTCGCGGCAGCGTTGCCGGACACCGTGGCTGCGCTGGCGCCGTCATACAGCAACCGTCTTGAGGTCGTCGCCGCAGACGCCATGACGATGCGCACCCTGCCCGACCCGCAGCCCACCGCGCTGGTTGCGAACCTGCCGTACAACATCTCCGTGCCCGTGGTGCTGAGCTTCCTCGAGGCCTTTCCCACGCTGCGGCGGGTCCTGGTGATGGTGCAGCTCGAGGTTGCCGAGCGCCTCGTGGCCCCGCCGGGCAACAAGACCTACGGGATACCCAGTCTCAAGGCCGCCTGGTATGCCGAAGCGCGGCTGGCCGGGACGGTGAGCCGCACAGTCTTCTGGCCGGCACCCAACGTGGACTCGGGCCTGGTCGCACTTGACCGGCGCGAGCCGCCGCAGACGCCGGCGTCACGCACAGAGGTGTTCGCCTGCATCGACGCGGCATTCGCCCAACGGCGCAAGACCCTGCGTGCCGCTCTGGCCGGATGGGCGGGCTCGGCGGCCAATGCCGAGACGGCCCTGCTGGCTGCCGGCATCGACCCCCGGACGCGCGGCGAGCAGCTCGACAT
>JBBRWQ010000173.1:0-3307 GCA_038249115.1 Actinomycetales bacterium | reverse complement strand
GCCCCGCAACGGCCGTATCCACCTCGGGTGACCGCGCCAACCAGCCGGCGGTCGCGATCGCCCCCGGCGGGTCCACGGTCTACGTCACGTACAACGCGTGGCACCAGCTGTGGCAGACGACGACGGCCAACGCCCGTCCCATGGAGGGCGTCGTCCTGAGTGGTCCCACGGGAGGCAGCCTTGCGGAGGTCAACCGGGGCGCGAGCGGTGACGCCCGCGGGTCCAGTGCCAACTCGCTGACGGCCGAGTTCCTTGGCGACTACAACTACGCAGTCGCCTCGAACACCTACGGTTACACAGTCTGGAACGACGTCCGGAACGCGACCGACTGCCCCGCCGTGGACGCCTACCGCCAGTCCCTCGTCAGTGGTCCCCGAGCTCCGAAGCCCTCGCCGTGCCAGACGCCGTCGACGGCGTTCGGTAACACTGAGATCTTCGGCTGGACCTCGGCCCCCTGAGACGGGGAGGGCGCCGGGAAGTCCGAGCCGGCCCGGCGCCCAAACCGGCATGACTGTCGTCATCGTCCAGGCCACCACTCCCCTCATCCCATCGCCGCAGGCGGATCGCTTGCGGCGATGGGATGGCGGCTTTGCGGTAGCTCCTGGGGGTGACGATGTGGACAAAGCGGAGTTGGTGATGACGTTCTGAGCAGACTCTGGCAGACGGGGGAGGGGGCCGGACCATAGGTGTCCCAGAACCCGCCAGGCGGCCGTGCTCAGTCAGGTACATAACCGCAGGTCAGGGCAGTGGGGCCAACGTTGAGTGCCCGCCGATGGTGTGGCGTCATGCCGGGTGGGCCAGTGCGCGAATGATGAACGAGGGTCGGCTTGCTGCTGAGCAACGCGCCCGACCTGGCGGGGCAAGACCCACCCGGCGGTGACCTCGGCATACCGGCTGCTCAAGCATGGCGCCCACTCGCGGGGATGCGTTCAGCCTTCGCGGGCGTGAGGATCAACCAGGCTGGAGCTCGTGCGACTCAAGCGGTTCCAGGTGCGGGGCCGGAAGCACGACGACCGGGCAGGTGGCATTGCGAATGCAACCGGCGGCCACAGAACCAACCAGAATCTCGCGGACGATTCCATACCCGCGACTGCCCACCACGAGCAGACCTGCGTGCCGCGAAGCTTCCATGAGCCGCTGGACCGGTGGTCCTTCGACGACTTCGAAGGCCAGGGTGACGTCGTCTCGATACGCAGCGACCTTGTCAATCTGCTGTACCTGAGTCGTCTCAGCAGCCTCCCTTGCCTGACGCGTGTTGGTCGTCTCGCCCAGACCTCCCACGTGTGCGGTGTGACCAAAGGCCGTGACGACCTCCACGCTCCAGCCACGCAGTCGTCCCTCCTGCATTGCCCACTCCAGCGCCCGATCGCTCGCCGGCGAGCCATCAACGCCGACCACGATGACGTCCTGCTTCTCGCTCATGACACCTCCGCCTTTCTTGCTCTCATGCTCGTCTTACCACGCGTCCCGAGGCAGGGCCGAAGGTCCCTGAGTCATTACCTAGGTGGTGGCCCAGCACCCATCAGTGGTGCTGCGCGCTCCGGTTGTTGTCGTCGGCCGGCGAGCAGCACTCATCGGTGCAGCCGGGTTCGCACCCGCAGTCCTGAGTCGAACCGGGCGCCACCGGCCCGCACGCGCATGCCTCCCCCTGCCAGGCCGCCCAGCCCTCACGGACCGCGACCCCTGCGATCACCAGACCGGCGAGCGGATCGGCCCAGTTCCATCCCAACGTCGCGTTCAAGACCAATCCTACCAGCAGGACCGCCGACAGGTAGGTGCACAGAAGCGTCTGTTTGGAGTCCGCGACAACGCTGCCCGAACCCAGCTCTCGCCCGGTTCTGCGCTGAGTAAAGGACAGGAACGGCATCACCAGAAGGGACACGCACGCGATCGCGATGCCCAGCCCGGATGGCCTCGCCTCCTCGGCACCGAAAAGGGTCCGCACCGATTCCACGGACACGTAGGCGGCCAGAGCAAAGAAGGACAAGGCGATCAGTCGCAGGGCTTGCCGCTCTCGCGTCTCCGGCAGACGATGGCGGAACTGCCACAGGATCACCAATCCGCTGGCAACCTCCACCAGCGAGTCCAGCCCGAAGCCGATCAACGCCACCGAACCCGCGATGCTGCCTGCTGCGACGGAGACAACGGCCTCGACCAGGTTGTAAGCCACGCTCGCGCCGGCCAGCAGCTGGGCCCGGCGTCCAAGGGTGCGCCGCCGGTCGGCTGTCACCGTCGGCACGTTGGTCACCGTCATGAGCGGCGCGCCTGGCCATAGGTCGGGCACAGCACAACAGCATCCCCGGTCGCGGCCAGCAGCTTCTCAGCGGCGGCCAGCAGTGCGAACAGCTCCGGGACAGCCAGCGAGAACATCGACGCTCGACCCTCTGGGCGTGAGCTCACAAGCCCGCAGTCGCGAAGACACGCCAAGTGGGCCGAGACCGTCGACTGAGCCAGACCAAGATGCGCAGTCAGGTCCACCACACGATGCTCACCCAACGCCAGGTGCTGCACGATGGCCAGCCGCGCCGGATCACCCAGACTTCGGAACATGCACGCCGCGGCCGACAAGGCCGCAGTTTCGTCGACATCGATCGAAGTCCGAGGCCGCCGCGCCTGTTCATTCATCGTCATACGACGATGATAGTGGTCTGTGACTTTGGTTGCCTAAACCGGGCGGGCCCGCCAGGGTTTCGACACGAGCGATAGGGTCGCCGAGGTCAGCCCGCAGTCCTACGGCTCAAGGAGTAGCGGCGCGCCGATCCGGAGGACGGGCTCTACAGTCGCAACACGTCCCGGTGGCCTGGGGGGCACCGAGGGCGGGAGGTTCGATCGTGGGCAGACGGCAGAACGACAGGCTGCGGGCGATGTATGTCGGCGGGCACGGCAACGCGACAGCCCGACGGTATGCACGGTTCTGGAACGTGGCATTCCGCCTCGGGCTTCTGCCGAGGCGCTGGGTCACGCTCGAGGTGCGCGGTCGTCGTACGGGACTGGTCACCCGGTTCCCCGTCGGTATGGCGGACGTCGGGGGCCAGTGGTACGTCGTCTCGATGCTCGGCGAGTGCAACTGGGTAAGTAACGTGCGCGCCGCAGGGGGACAGACAACCCTGTGGCGGCGCCGGGCGCGTCCGGTGCTGCTCGTCGAGGTGCCGGTGGATGAGCGGGCGCGGGTGATCAGGCGGTACGTCAGGAGGGTGCCGGGCGGCCGGCCGCACATCCCGGTCGACCGGCACGAGCCCGTGGAGGCGTTCGAGACGATCGCTTCGGACTACCCGGTCTTCCAGGTCATGCCGCTGTAGTCGTTCAG
>JBBRWQ010000172.1:0-3309 GCA_038249115.1 Actinomycetales bacterium | reverse complement strand
GGTGGGCTACGTTGTCAAGATTGCCATCCCGCTATGAGACGGTGGCCGACGACAGGGAGGGCCCGACCTGTGCCGCCGCAGGCTGGCTATCGGGACTCACTCACCAGGCGATGAGCGGGCGTGCCGGGACGGCGGAACCTGCCCGTCGCCCGGGGGGCGCAGTGCTAAACGTAGTCGCAACGCGGAAAATGTTAGGCAAGGCAAACCAAACCCTTGACACGCCTGTTTGGCTGGGAGTACCTTTTAACTATCCGCAAAAACTTCCGGATCGCATCACTTGAACGCGAGGTGGCACGATGGGCTTTTTGGTCAAGGGAGACTATTTCGAAACGTGCAATTGCGACGTCAGTTGCCCCTGCATCTGGCTCGGCCCAGCAACGCAGGACACCTGCGATGTGCTCTTCGCCTGGCACGTGGCGGAGGGTCATAAGGACGGCGTGGACGTCTCTGGCCTGAACGCAGTGATGGCAGTGAAGACGCAAAAGCTGATGACCGACGGCAACTGGAAGGTGGCCTTGTACCTAGATGATCGCGCGACTCCAGAGCAGTCCGAGGCATTGGGGGCGGTCTTCTCCGGCGGCGCCGGCGGGCACCTCGCCGCCCTCGGTCCGCTGATTGGCGAAGTCGTGGGGGTCGTACCCGCGGCAATCTCATTCAGCCGCAGCGGCCGCTCGCTCAAGGCAACTGTCGGCGACCTGCTGTCGATGGAGTCCGAGGAGATAGTAGGGATGGACGGGCTACACCCGCCCGTCATCACTAATCCCTTGCTGGGTGCCGTTGCGCAGCCCGTGACCCAAGCGAAAGCTGGCAGCGTCCGCTACAACGACCACTGGGACGCGCAGTTCTCCGGCACCAACAGTTTCGTCACCGACTTCGCGTATGAGGGGTAAGACTGAGGTCGAAGCAGACCGGCCGCTCGGGGTTTCCCTGAGCCAGCTCCTACCCTGGTGGATCGGCCTGTGTTTGATCGCGGCCCTTGCCTGGGTCGCCACGATCAGTTGGGCCGGCCCGATGGGCGTCGGCCCTGGGACGATGGGGCTCTCGCTGACAGCGTTCCTGCTGATCTGGCTTGTGATGATGGCCGCGATGATGTTCCCGTCCGTGGCACCGATGGCGGTCGTCTGGATTCGCTCAGTCGCGGCACGGCCCACCACCAAGGAGCGCGTAGTCGGCATCGCGTTATTCCTGGCAGGCTACCTTCTGGCGTGGGAGGCGTTCGGTGTCGCCGTGTACGCCGTGTTGTTGGGGGCGGCAAGGCTCGGCCAAGGCGCACCCGACGCCGCGCGATGGGCCGGGGCGGCGATCTTCGCGCTGGCCGGCGTCTACCAACTAACACCGCTGAAGCGCGCCTGCCTCAGGCACTGCCGGACACCTGTGGGCTCGCTCTTCCATTACGCCAGCTACAAGGGCAAAGGACGCGATCTTCGCGTCGGGATCCATCACGGGCTGTACTGCGTGGGCTGCTGCTGGGGACTCATGATCGTACTGGTCGCCGTCGGCGCGATGAACGCTCCAGCGATGGTGGCGCTCGCCGGCGTGATCCTGATCGAAAAGGTCTGGAGACACGGGCCAGCGTTCTCGCGGTCGGTCGGCGTATTCCTGCTCGTCGTCGCTGCGCTTGCGCCCTTCATCCCGGCACTGTTACCCGGCTTCCAAGCGGCGCCGATGTAACGCTCCGCCGGCGGCCGAAGCCGCGTAGTTGACTGCGGCTTTCACTCCAGATTCGACAGGAACCTTGGTGACCTCAACGTTGCGCTCGCCAGCTGGAATCGCATACGACCGTGCGGGCCCGCGCGATGACCTGCCGGTCGTCCTCATCCATGCCGGCGTCGCCGATCGACGGATGTGGGACCCACAGTGGTCGGCGCTCACTGCGGAACCTGATGTTGTAAGGCTGGACCTTTGTGGGTTCGGCGAGTCCACCGGGCGTCCGTCCGGCGCGCTCTCCCCTGTGGATGACGTGATCGAGACGTTGGCAGCACTCAACATCGACCGCTGCCACCTCGTGGGTCGACGGTCCGCACCGAGACCCCGGTGACGTAGACCCGGCGGTCCGTGAGCTGGTCGGTCAGATGCAGCGGCGGGCGTTCGAGGTTACGGCCGGCCGGGGCGCGCCCGAGGAGAAGGAACTGGACCCGCCTGCGCTGGCGCGGCTTGCGGAGATCCACGCGCCCACACTGGTTCTGGTGGGCGCACTCGACCTCGACGCGATCGTGGACTCGGCCCGACGGGTGAGCGACGGAGTCCCTAACGCGCGTCGTGTCGACTGGTCGGACACCGCACATCTTCCTTCGATGGAGCGCCCCGACGATTCTTCGCGCTGCTACGCGATTGGCTGGAGATCTAAGCCGCGCATAAGGGCGCACGCTCATCGACCAGGTCCGGTAGCGATCATGGCGGTCAAGCCGTTCCGAAGGCGGAACGCTGACTGACGCGTCGACCCGCCTCGCGTTCGCCGAGGACCACGCCTCAGCGTGTCTTCTCAGGATCCTTGACTGGGAATGATGTGCTCGTGGTCGCCACGAGAGCCGGCCGCGATGTGCGCTGGCGTCGTCGGGGCAGTGTTAGATGATCTGGGTGTGAGCCGGGAGATCGAGGAGTCCAATCGCCGCATGCTGCGGGCGCGCGACGCGATGGACCGCAACTACACCGAACCTCTCGACGTCCGCGCCCTTGCCCGGATCGCGCACGTGTCCGAGGCGCACTTCATCCGCACCTTTCGGGCCACCTTCGGCGAGACCCCGCACCGCTACCT
Organism: Actinomycetales bacterium; assembly: GCA_038249115.1. Taxonomy (GTDB): domain Bacteria; phylum Actinomycetota; class Actinomycetes; order Actinomycetales; family Dermatophilaceae; genus UBA4719. The sequence continues at coordinate 554 of JBBRWQ010000172.1, read as the reverse complement.
GCAGCGCCGGCGAGTTGAGCGTGCGATGGCGATGCTGCGGCAGACCGAGCGCTCGGTCACCGACATCTGCATGGCCGTCGGCTTCACGAGCCTGGGCACGTTCAGCCGCACGTTCCGCACGATCGTCGGGGAGTCGCCACGGGAGTACCGCGCCGGCAACCCTTCCATCGCCCACGTACCCACGCACTTCCGCATGGCCTGGACGAGACCGAGCAGTTTCGGAGAAGGAACGCGAGGTCCCGACCGGTAGCGTCCTTAGCACCAGAAGCCATCCCGATCCCAGAGGGAGAACAACGTGTCCTTCCAGGCCTATCTCGACGCCGTTGAAGACAAGACCGGCAAGACCCCGAACGAGCTTGCTCGCCAAAGCGGCCGAGCGTGGCTACGGCCCGCAGACCAAGGCCGGCGTCGTGGCCGAATGGCTCAACAGCGACTATGGCGTCGGCCGCGGGCATGCCATGGCGTTGTTCCACGTTCTGAAGAACGGCGCCGTGATCAGCGACAAGCACGTCGGGACGGCGGGCGCGCACCGCGACACCTCCACCGTCCTGCGC
>JBBRWQ010000171.1:0-3407 GCA_038249115.1 Actinomycetales bacterium | reverse complement strand
GGAGCTGGTCGTTGGACCAGGCGAACCACGCCCGGAACTCGGCCTCGCGCTCAGTGGGGACCTCAGGGAACCGGGCGATTGCGATGAACATGCGTTCCTCCGTCAGTTGCTGCTCAGGGGTACAGCGGTGCAGCGCACCACAACCAGTCGGTGTCAAGATGATGAAGAAATGCCGGAAGTTTCACGCGGACAGTGGGTCGACTGTGTTGTGGTCACTGCCTGCTCAGTGCCTTGCGCCTGGTCTTCTCCTCGTGGCTGACGGTTCAGATATTGGCTACGCAAGATGAGGACGACGCCGGTGATGAGGCTGGCGAGCGCCCAAAGCTGGGGCTGGGTCAGTCCGAGCAGGACAGGTTCGTTGATACGCAGATACTCGACGAGAAACCGGGAGATCCCGCTCAGCGAGAGGTAGGCGCCGAATATGGCTGGCGGGTTCCAGCGCTTGCCCAGCGACCAGAGGGCCGTTGCGATCACGACGGCGGCAAGCGCTTCGTATAACGGGGTGGGGTGGACAGACACATTGGTGGGCACGACCCCGTTGGGGAAGGTCATAGCCCAGGGCACCGACGTGGGTTTGCCGTAGGTGCCGTCGCCGGCAAGGAGGCAGCCGAGCCTGCCGATGCCGTAGGCAAGGGTGAGTGGGACCGCGGCGGCACCGGCGACTGCGCCGAGAGGGAGCTGGTGGCGGTGCACGATTACCAGGGCTGCGACCACACCGCCGATGAGTCCGCCGTACCACGTGAAGCCCATCCCCCCAAGGTCGTGCACCGTCAAACTCGGCAGGTGCTCGAGCAGGTAGTAGATCTTGGCGCCGACGAAGCCCCAGACTGTCGCCCACATCACCAGTGAGTACGCCGAGTCCCGTTTGAGACTCAGCCGTTCGAAGGCGCGGGCGAGCATGAAGGCGGCAATCAGGGCGGCTAGGGCCTTGCTGACCCCGTATGACTGGATGTCGAAGCCAAAGATCGAGAACAGGACCGGCCGCACGTATCTCTCCGTTGGTTCGCGGGCGCAGTCGGGGTGGGTGACCCATCTGGACCTGCGTCCTGGGCTAACCGTGGATCATCACGGTGAAGAACCCCCCAGGGAAACCGTCAACGTTTGATGAAGTCCGCCATCCGCTCGGACCAAGAGGGCCCCATTTTCATGGCATCTTCATGGCCGACGTTGCCGTCTGCATCCGGTCCAGCACCACTGCGCCGAGCGTGTTTTCAGGTAGGGCCAGGTGGCGGGTGGGCATTGAAACCCGGATCACGGTTCCACGCCCAGGACGCGAGCTGATCACCAGGCGGCCGCCTGACTGGGTGACCCTTTCACGGATGCCGATCAGTCCCAGGCCAGTATCGGCTGCCAGGCGAGTAGGGCTCGCTGGTGGCATGCCTCGGCCGTCGTCGCGGATCCTGAGCTCCAGGTCTTTGCCGAAGGTCACGGCGACGGTCGCTCTCCGGGCGTCAGCGTGCTTTACGACATTGTTCAGGGACTCTTGAACGACCCGGTAGGCGGTCAGTTCCAGCTCTGCGGGCAGCCGCGACTCGGGGCCGTTGATCTCCAAGCCCATGGTGAGCTTGCCGGGCCGCGGCACGTTCTCGATGAGCTGGCGAAGGGCCGGCACCAGGCCCAGGTCGTCGAGCATGGGCGGCCGCAATCCGAGGATCAGGGTCCGTACCGCTACGGATGCGCTCCTTGCGATCAGGCGACCCTTGCCCACCAGATCGACGAGTCTTTCGGCGAGCAGAGGGTCCTCGGCGATCTCCTCGAGGGTTCGGGTCAGGTACATGAGCTGCTGTAGGGGGTCGTCGTGCAGCTCCCTGGCCAACCGGAGTCGTTCTTCCTCCTGGATCTGAAGGACTCGTCCGGTGAAGGCGCGTTGCTCCTCCTGCCTTTGACATTGCTCGGTAACGTCGGCAAGGACAATCTGAACGAGAACGCTTCCGTCCCCGACGTCGATCTCGTGGGCGGTCGGCACATAGTTCCGCACTGCTCCGGCCGCCGACCGTACATTCAGTGGCAACTCCTTCAGGAACAGCTCAGCCCGGTTCAGGCCCATGGAGTCAGCCAGTACTCGACCAACGGCTGCCGACCCGAGCAAAGCGATCGCCGCGGCATTGAGCTCTGTCACGACGTCGTGGCTGTCAATGACGATCACCGGCGACGGCTGGTCCTCGAAGAGACCTCGATAGCGTGCCTCTGCCACATCAGCCAGTTTCAGAGCTGCCTCGGTCCGGCGCCGTGCCGCCTGTTCGACTTCGACTCGCTGTCCCACGAAGATGCCGCTTGCCATCAGAACCGCCAGGTTGACCAGCTCGATCCACACGTGGGTGTTGCTTTCCGGCGCGGAGCGCAGGATGAGCCAATGAGCCGAGAACAGTGCCGTTGCCCAAGACGCTGTGGCAATCGCGCCGGTGACCCCAAAGGCGAAGGCGGCGTAGAGCACCGGGACAAGCATGAGGCTCGCTGTCAACGGCGTCGGGAAGCCTCCCAGGCGCAGGAGCGTGTGGATCGTCATCACTATCAGGACCCCGCACTGGGTGATCCAGAACTTCGAGGAGTCCAAAGGAACGGGCCGACGTCGGAGCCATTCAGCGACCCCGTCTAACGGGCGCTGGGGCGGGCGGGTGACGTCACTGGTGTACATGTGGCTTCCTCACGAGTCCGGCGCTAAGAGCCCATAGGACGGCCTCGGTGCGAGAATGAACGTCGAATTTCGCGTAGATGTTGTCGCAGTGCCGCTCGACGGTTCGGGTACTCATGGCAAGCCTGGTGGCGATCTGCTTGTTCTGGAGGCCGAGCGCAAGCAGATCGAGAACGGCTTGTTCGCGGTCGGTCAGAACCATCGGGGTTGAGGCAGAAGGGCGTGCGGTTGCGACCAGCCGCGCGAGGACATCAAGCTTGACCACGCTCCCACCACCGGCAATTGCCCTGACAGCATCGGTGAGCTCGCGGCTTGGGGCCGTCTTGCACAGATAGCCCGCTGCCCCAGCCTCCAAAGCGGCACGAACATATTCATCGTCCTCGTATGCGCTGACCATGAGGACCTGAACCGATGGGTGATGGGCTCGGATCCGGCGAGTCGTCTCGATGCCGTTGATCCCAGGTAGCCGGATGTCCATCAGCACGACGTCAGGTGCGAGCTGGTTGACCAGCGCCAACGCCATCTCGCCGGAGTCCGCGTCTCCCACGACCTCGATGTCGCTGTGCTCGCCAAGGATTCCGCGCGCGCCATCTCGATAGAGGCTGTGGTCGTCGACAACGAGGACTCTGATTGCTCCAGGCGTCATCATCGCATTTTAGCCTCACCGGGCGGTGCCCATCTGGGGGAAAGTACGCACACCCGCCTGCGTATATTCCGGCATCAACTCTGGGGATTGGGCCCTACCCGGTGCCCCCACCCGGCATCACAGTGATAG
>JBBRWQ010000170.1:0-3458 GCA_038249115.1 Actinomycetales bacterium | reverse complement strand
CCCCGACGCAGTCGCTCTGGTGCACGGCTGCCTCCGCGCGGCCGACCGGCCGATGATGCGAAACGCGGTCGTGTCGATGTCGCTTCACCGGTCCGACCTGACCGAGCAGCTCCGACAGATCACCGGGCCGAGTCTCTTAGTGACCGGCGCCGAGCACCACGGGTTCAGCCCCGCCGAGGCCCGGGCCGCCGCGAGCCTCGTACGCCACGGGCAGGTCGCAGTCGTTGACGACGCCGCCTACCTCGTCCCCCTCGAAGCACCGGCCGAAAGCACCCGACTCGTGCTCGAGTTCTGGGCTGGCCAGGACGCCGGGCTTTACGCACCAACGTAGGTCGAGCGTGATGCGGCCCAATCCCTGGTGATCGGGCGCGGCGATCCAGAAGGGAAACTCAGCCATCGTCGTTGCAAGACTTGTCCCACTTGCGTCCAGGGACGAGGCCGACGAGTTCGACACGGACATCGAGGCCGGCGTCGTGGGGATGAACAGCCCGGGCCGGTATGCGTTCCATCGCGTCATTTCGCCGCCTGCGGACGCGGCCGCGACGAGCGGAACGGGACTAGCGTCGATGAGGTCCAGGGGCCTGGCCGCGCCGGCGGCGAGCGGGGTCTGGGCTACAGCCAGGTCGCCGCTTGAGGTGACACTGTGTCCGGTCCAACCACCCTTCTGCCGTTCCAGCCCGCCACGATGACCAGCGCCCAACTGGCGGCGGTGTCCTACCTGGCCCGCTACAGCGGGCGCACCCACATCCTGTACGCCTACCAGCTGCGGGAGTGGTTCGCCTGGTGCCAGAGCAACGGGCTGGACCCGCTGGTCGGGATCCAGCGCGCCCACGTCGAGCTGTACATCCGCGGCCTCGGTGATCGCGCCCTGATGGACTCCTCGGTGGTCACGCTGATGCACGCAGTGCGCGGGTACTTCCGCTTCGCCCACATCGACGGCCTCATCGGCTCCGACCCGGCCGTTTACGCGCGGCTGCCGAAGATCCACCGCGACGAGTCCCGCACCCAAGGCCTGGACCGGCTCGAGCTGATCCGGTTCCTACAGATCGCCCAGACCCTGACCGTCCACCACGGCGCCCTCGCGTACCTGCTCGGTATCAACGCCCTACGCGCCTCCGAAGCCGCAGCAGTACGGATCGAGGACTACGCCGACACGCTGCGCGGATACCGGGTGCTGCATCTGGTCGGCAAGGGAAACAAGCCCGCCACCATGCCCCTAACCGTCCCGGTGCTCCGGGTCCTGGAGGCCTGCCGCGGCCAGCGCACCACTGGGCCGCTGATCCTGCGACCCGTCACCGGCAACCCGATCGACCGACGCGACGCCTACCGGATGGTCGCCCGGATCGCCAAAGCCGCCGCCATCCCACGGCACATCAGCCCGCACTCCTTACGGCACGCCGCGATCACCAACGCCCTGGACGCGGGCGTCCCGCTGCGTGACGCCCAGATCCTCGCCCGCCACGCAGACCCCCGCACCACCGAGCACTACGACCGCGCCCGAGGCAACCTCGACCGACACTGCGTCCACTTCCTGACCGCATACGTCGCCGGCGTATAGCAGCCACCGTTGTCGAATGAGTGGCGCGACCACTGAGGTCAGGAGCGATGCATCGCTCACTTCAGGAATTCGCGTGTGGATACGACACGACGGCACCTCGCCGGAGCTCGACATGATCGCCCTGAGCGAAGGCCTCATCGATCTCAACCAGGCTCGACTCGACGAGGTTCAGCAGGTCGTCGTTGCGGATGTTTCCGGTGGCCACGATAAGCAGCCTGGCTGGCGTGCCTCTCAGCAGGTGGCTGTTGCGGAAGTCCGCGTCCTTGGTGACCACAATCCGACCGTCCCGGTCGGCCAGGCCGGCGATCTGCTGATCGGTGGTCCTGTTGCCGTCCGGTAGAGACGAGGTGTGTACGACGTCGTGGCCGAGTTCGGCCAGCCGGGAGGCCAGACGGGCAGGCAGTTGGGCGTCTACCAGAAACCTCACGCGGCGCCGAGGGGACCGACCGCTTGGCCACCCGCGGTCAACGCCGCAAACTCCAGGGCTGCAAGTAGGTCATCGCGCTCCAGATCGGGGTAGTCAGCGAGGACCTCCTCAATCGACATCCCCGAAGCGAGCAACTCCAGCAACATCTGCACGGGATACCGCAGTCCACGGATCACCGGCTTGCCGTGGCAGACCGACGCTTCGGTGGTGATCCGGGCGAGTCGCGACATGCAGCCAGCGTACTGCCGAACGGCATTGATGGCCGAGCCTCCGACGGCGACCTGCGTCTATCCGCCGCGAGAGACGTGAAACGCCGCAATGGTCCCCGTGGCCACATTCGTCCGTTCATCAGGGTCAGGCGTTTACCGCACATGGCGCGATCCGGCCGCACTCGATGGGCGAATCCGTTGCCCTGATGGTACCAAACTGATACCATCAGTTATGGCTATGACATTGCGGACAGACGACGAGCTGGACAGCGCGCTGGCCGCTCTCTCGCAGGCCGAAGGCGCATCTCGGCAGGAGATTATCCGCAGAGCTGTTCTGGAGCGCTACGAGCGGAACGCTCACACTCTCCGGGCGCAGGAGAGCTCCAGCCGCATGATCGACAAGTGGGCGGACGTTCTCGAGCGTTTGGGCACAGTGTGACCGAGGTCGAGTACCTGGATTTGGAGGATCTCTTACGTCTCGTACGCCTTCTGAAGACAGGCCCGGTCCGGGACATTGGACTACTGGATTCGGCAGTCAATCGACCTCGTTCCAGTGCGTTCGGGGAAGATGCTTACCCGACGCTGGCACTGAAGGCGGCCGCCTTACTACACTCCCTCGCCCGCAACCACGCCCTGGTCGACGGGAACAAACGTCTCGCCTGGTTAGCGACCGTAGTCTTTCTCGATCTGAACTCCTACGACACCTCCCTAACGAAGGACGCGGTGTTTGATCTCGTTGTCGACGTGGCCAGGGGAGAGACCGAAGTTGAAGAAATCGCCCAACGTCTACGCCTGACCGGCTAGCCCCCGCCGTGCGCCCGCTCCGGTCAAATCCGCATCGATCTCCGTGGGAAACGTCCGCTCTTGGCGCGAGTCGCGCGTTCGCGGACATGCGAATGTCGGACGTTTGACCCAGGCCGCGAGGCAACGGCCGTGAAACCCTTTCGCTACTCCAAATGGTTCCTCGCGTCGGTCAAGATCGAGGTTAAGGGTGGCTTACCAAGCTGAACCCGCTGCCCGGCCAGGGCTACAACGTCGTATTCGTGTCCGTTCTTGAGACGGACTACCGGATGGCCGTTAGGCCAGACGTGCCAACTGGCGCCATCCACATGCCGCACGAGGACCAGGGGGTCGGCAAAGTCGTGGCTGATGTGACTGGTGTGACGCAGGTGACATCGGCGTGTCGGGCAGGAAAGGCAACGAGGCCCCGGTAGGACGGGGTGGTCCTACCAAGATCACCAGCCCTGGGAGCCTCGTTGCCGGT
>JBBRWQ010000169.1:0-3514 GCA_038249115.1 Actinomycetales bacterium | reverse complement strand
CACCCACCACGACCGAGCCGATCGCCGAACCGATCAGTGGCACCATGAGCAGACCTCGCGGGGCGGCCACGTTGATGGCCTGCATGGCCTCGAGACCGTCGCTGCTGGGCAGCGCGGCGAGGGCTGGCATCACCACGGTGGTGAAACCCACGAACACCCCGCCGAGAACGGCCGAGCCGGCTGCGGTGGCCAAGGTCACAGTGCTCATCAAGGTGTTGTCCATGCGTCCAGCCAAGGTGCCCCTGGTGGAGCGCCCGTTCCGGGCTGAAAATAGGTGTGTGGCTGTCTGGGTGACGTCGTTGTTCCTATGGTCCGTTGAGGCCGTCGTCCAGCCGGATGGTGGGAGTCGCGTGGTGGGCCCTTCAGTGTTGCCGATGGTGGTGGTCGAGCACGAGGACTAGATTCGCTTGTTGCCCTGGCGGCTCCTCCCGGGCGGTCACGCCGTTGCTGGTGTTGATCGAGTTGGGAAAGGAGTTGGGGTGGATGTTTCGCGAGTCGCACGACGATGAGCAGATCATCGAGCGGGTTGCGGCCTTGGACATCGGTAAGGCCGAGGTCGTGTGCTGTGTCCGGTTACCGGGCCCGGAGGGCACGAAGCGTCGGGTCCAGGAGGTCACGACGCATTCCACGATGGTGGGCGCGTTGAGCGAGTTGGCCAACCGGCTGGTCACGCTGGGCGTGCAGCGGGTGGTGATGGAGGCGACGAGTGACTACTGGCGCCCGCCGTTCTACCTGTTCGAGGCCCATGGTCTTCAGCCCTGGCTGGTCAATGCTCGTGACGTCAAGCACCTGCCGGGTCGTCCCAAGACCGACGTGCTCGATGCGGTGTGGTTGTGCAAGGTCGCCGAACGCCAGATGCTACGGCCCAGCTTCGTGCCGCCGGCAGAGATCCGACGGTTGCGTGACCTGACCCGGTACCGGGTCGATCTGGTCGGGGCGCGCAACGCGGAGAAGAACCGGGTCGAGAAGCTCCTCGAGGACGCGTGTATCAAGCTCTCGGTCGTGGCCAGCGACATCTTCGGGGTCTCGGGTCGGGCGATGATGGCCGCGTTGATCGCGGGGGAACGCGACCCGAACAAGCTGGCGCAGCTGGCCCGGTCCCGGATGCGGGTCAAGATCGCCGCGCTGCAGGAGGCGTTCGCGGGCCTGCCCACCGGGACCTTCGATGAGCATCACCGGTTCCTGCTGGCCCGGATGCTCTCGCGGGTCGATCAGGCCGAGGCCGACATCCGCGCCCTCGACACCGAGATCGAGACCCATCTGGCCCCTTTCGCTGACGCGGTCGACCGCCTCGATGAGATTCCCGGGATCGGGCCCGTGAATGCCGCGATCATCATCGCCGAGATCGGCCTGGACATGACCCAGTTCCCCACCGCGGGGCACCTGTGCTCGTGGGCGAAGTTCGCACCCGGGATCAACTCCTCGGCAGGCAAGCGCAAGGGCAACGGATCGACCGGCCACGGCGACCGCTACCTGGCCCGGGCCCTGGGCGAAGCCGCGGTCGGCGCCAGCAAGACCCACACCTTCCTCGGCGCGAGGTACCGACGGATCGCCCGACGGCGCGGGAAGAAGAAGGCCGTCGTCGCGGTCGGCCGTTCCATATTGGTGGCGATCTGGCACGTCCTGTCCGACCCCGAGGCCCGGTTCGTTGACCTCGGTGCCGATCACTTCGAGCGCCACGTCGACACCGCCGCCCAGAAACGCAACCACGTCCGAGGACTTGAGTCCCTCGGCTACCGCGTCACGATCGAACCCGCCGCCTAACCAAGCCCCCACCCGCACAAGCATTCCCGGCTCCGCCGGGAGCTGTCGCGCGCCCACTACCATTCTATTTTCGGACTAGTCTTCCGTCGCCCTGGCGGGCGGCCCGTTCCGGGCTGAAAATGGGGGTGTGGTCGTCCGCAGACGTCGTTGTTCCTTGGTCCCTTTGGAGGCCGTGGACTAGTCGGGCGCTGGGAGCTGCGCCTTTGGGTCCTTCAGTGTTGCTGCGAGCACGCGAGTTAGATTCGCCTTTTCCGAGCAGCTCCTGCGGACCACCGCGCCCATCGTGGGCGGCGGTTGGAAAGGAGTGGGAATGTTGCAGAACACCGAGGAACGCGAAGAGATCATCGCGCGCGTAGCTGCGCTCGATATCGGTAAGGCCGAACTGGTCTGCTGCATCCGGGTGCCGAAGGCGGACCGGCCGGGGCAGCGGATGCAAGAGGTGAGCACGTACTCCACCATGACGCGGTCGCTGCAGGTGATGGCCGACCGGTTGCATGAGCTGGGGGTCACCCGGGTGGTGATGGAGGCCACCAGTGACTACTGGAAGCCGCCGTTCTACCTGCTGGAGGCGGCGGGTTTCGAGACCTGGCTGGTCAACGCCAAGGACGTCAAACATCTACCCGGCCGGCCCAAGACCGACCGGCTGGACGCGGTCTGGTTGTGCAAGGTCGCCGAACGCCAGATGTTGCGCCCGAGTTTCGTGCCGCCCCAGCCGATCCGGCGCCTGCGTGACCTGAGCCGGTACCGGTTCTCGTTGGTGGCCAGTTCCAGCGCGGAGAAGAACCGGGTGGAGAAGCTGCTCGAGGACGCCCAGATCAAGCTGTCGGTGGTCGCGACCGACATCTTCGGGGTCTCGGGTCGAGACATGATGGCCGCGTTGATCGCCGGTCAACGTGACCCCCAGGTCCTCGCGCAGATGGCCCGGGCCCGGATGCGGGTCAAGATCCCCCAGCTGCAGGAGGCGTTCGTCGGCCACTTCGATGACCACCACGCGTTCCTGCTGGAACAGATGCTGGCCCGCATCGACACGCTCCAAGCCGATATCCGCCGGATCGAGGAGCGCATCGAGACCGAGATCGCCCCTTTCGCTGACGCGGTGACCCGCCTGGATGAGATCCCCGGCGTCGGGCTCACCGCGGCCCGGGTCATCATCGCCGAGATCGGGGTAGACATGTCACGGTTCCCGACACCGGCGCACCTGTGTTCCTGGGCCCGGTTCGCCCCCGGCGTCAAGGAGTCCGCCGGCCGCAAGAAGGGCAACGGCGCGACCGGTCACGGTGACCGCTACCTCGCCAGCGCCCTCGGCGAGGCGGCCCTATCGGCGGGCAAGACCGACACCTTCCTCGGCGAACGCTACCGACGCATCGCGCGCCGCCGCGGCAAGAAGAAAGCCCTCGTCGCGGTCGGCCGGTCCATCCTGGTCATCATCTGGCACCTGCTCAACGACCCGCAGACCCGCTTCGTTGATCTCGGCTCCGACTTCTACGACACCCGGCTCGGCACCCAACGCGCCACCCTCAACCACGTCCGCCGACTCCAAGCCCTCGGCTACAGGGTCACCCTGGAACCAGCCGCCTGAACCTCCGCTCCTCAAACCTTTCCGGCTCCGCCGGACGCTGCCGCCCGCCCAAGCACTGTCCATTTTCGAGTTAGGACCACCTCGCTGTTCACCGGTGGCGACCCATCCTGCGGCTCTCGTCGCTGCTCTCGGAGAGCAGCTCCAAGAGCCTGTGTGCTTTTCCCATCACGT
>JBBRWQ010000168.1:0-3531 GCA_038249115.1 Actinomycetales bacterium | reverse complement strand
GATGCCATCGACGCGCTGTCCGGCAAGGATCATCACCTGATCGGCAAACGAGTCCTGACCACGGCCGGTGAGGACCTCGGACCGGTGGCCGACGTCGACTTCGACCCGGAGAATGGCCGGCTCATCACCCTGACCCTGGCCACCGGCGGCATCGCCGGTGAGCGCTTGATCGCGATAGGCTCCTACGCCGCTGTCGTTCACCCCGACTCCTAGCCCGGGGCCACCGGGTGGCATCCGCTCGTCGTGCGCCCCGGTCTAGCGATCGGTTCGCTCGAGCACCAGCAGCTCGCCCATCAGCACGGTGGCCGCCGCCGCGATGACCAGGAAGCCGCCGGCGACGAAAGCCGTTACCGCGCCAACCGTGCTGGTCCGCAATGGAGAGATGAGCACCAACCCGCAGGCGAGGCAGAGTCCTACCCCGGCGGATCCCAGCGTCATGGCGATCAGCCACCGGCGCCACGACCGGTCGCCGACGCGGGGCGCGGGTACTCGTGCCCGGGTCGTGTCGGCGGCAAGCACCGTCACGATGCCCGCGATGCCCGCCCACGCCCCGACCACAAGAAACGCCGCGATCGAGTCGCCGGCCCGATGCCAACGGCCGACATCGTGGCCAGCGACACCACCACCCCAGCCGCGCCTCCGGTGATCGCGACTGGGCGCCGTGCCCGCGCAGGCAGAACGACCAACAGGGCGACCACGACGGAGAACACCGCCGTCGTATGTCCGCTGGGCAGGCTGTTGTGGGTCGCCGGTGCGATCTCGCTCAAGCCGAGATCGGGCCGGGTCAAGATGTGGGTTTTCAGCAGCCAGGTCGAGGCGTTGGCCGCGACCAGCAGTCCGACCGCCGTCACACCCTGTACGCGCTGCATCCGCACCAATGCGATCAGCGCGATCGCCGCCAATCCACCCAGCAGCGTGGCCGTCGACACCACCCCAAGAACCGCGTCAACAGCGTCGACCACTGGGGAGTTGGTGATGAGTGCGCCACGCAGCGACGCGTCGCCGAACTGCCGTCCGGACGCGGTGCGCACAGTCAGCAGATACACGAGCACGAACGCGATAGCCGAGGCCACTGCCAGAACACCCGGCGTCGTCACGGCCGCCTTGTTGTCCAAGGCGCGCCGGCGGGTCATGCTGCCACTGTCCCAGAAGGAACCGAACACGGTCTATATCGATTGTGACCTTCGAAAGGCAGGAGCACCGCGTCGCGATCGCAGCCACGCTCCAGCTCCGCAACGGCCCGATGGATGCCGCGGCCCGGCGCCGCATGCTAAGCCGCAAGGCGCCGCGATAGGCTCACCAGTCGCGCGACTCTGTATGCCGTGCACGCGGGGCAGTAGCTCAGCTGGTTAGAGCAACGGACTCATAATCCGTCGGTCCAGGGTTCAAGCCCCTGCTGCCCCACTAAGCCAATTCCGTTGCGACAGAATGGTTTTCACTCGTTCCGGCTTTCGGCTTCATTGGCAACACGTCGGCTGCAGTACCCACCGAGTACACACGAGCCTCGTCCATACGGTCCGCGAGACCGTCCAGGTCGTCGTCAAACAGGCCCGCGTAGACGTCCAGTGTCATGGCTGCTGAAGCGTGGCCCAACATCCTTTGGACTGCCTTCACGTTGGCTCCCGCGCTGACCGCCAGTGAAGCCGCCGTATGCCTCAGCTCGTGCGGCGTGAGCCCGTCCAGACCCGCTTGCCTCGCTGCCTGGTCAAAGACGTCCCTGCGGAAGTTCCCGTTCCGCAGCACCCCGCCTCGGTCCCCGGTAAAGAGCAGATCATTCGGCCCCTTCCCGGCTTTGAGAACGTCCAGCTCATCGACCAGGAACCTGGGAATCGGCACCGACCTCCGCTGATGGTTCTTCGGGTCCCCCCAGACCAACCTCCCGACGTCCTCGGTCACCGACTCCGCGATGTCGAACCGCCGGCGCATCGTGTCGACTCGTCCGACTCGGAGAGCCGCCATCTCACCCCAGCGAAGCCCGCAGTAGGACAGGACGAGAATCACCGTCCGCCACTCCCCTGCCGCATCTGCCAGAGCCATGACCTGCTCATGGGTGAGGAATGTCTTCTCCGGCTTCCCAGCCCTCGGGAGCTTCACACCGATGGCAGGGTTGGCGGACAGCCGCTTGCTTCGGACGGCCGTCTCCAGGAGCAGCGAGAAGACCCGGTGAGCCTGTCGAACAGTCGACCCCGACAGCCCGGAGCTGGTCAGGTCGGAGACCCATCCCTGGACTTCGAGGAAGTCGACCTCCTGCAGGCTAAAGCCGCCCCACTTCGGCAGGATCTGGACTTTGAGCAGACCCTTGTACCGGGTGCGCGTCGAAGGCTTCAAGTGCCCCTGGGCAGCAATCCACTTCTCCGACCACGGCGCCACCTTCATTTGGCCAGCCGCCGGATCTAGGTATGCACCCCGGCGTATGTCGGTCCGGACCTCAGCTTCGTAGTCAACCGCCGCTTTCTCCGAGACGAAGGTCCGCGCCTTCTGCTTCCCGCTCGGGTCCCTGTAGCGGACGAGGAAGCGCTCCTGGCCACGGATCTGCCGACGCTCAATGCTTGCCATGACTTTGACTCTCCTGTTCCTCTCGTGCAGCCGTCTGGCGCTGCTCCATGGTCTCCAAGAGAGCCTTCGACGTCTTCTGCATCGCCCGGAGCTTCATGGCGTCGTCCCGCGCCTTACTGTTCTGCTTCCAAAGCAGGCTACGTCCCGGTGGTGACGTTGCCGCGTGTCGAGTTCTCCCGGGCCGCTGACTTGCCGAGGATTCATGCGGCGGTGGGGCCGTCGATTTGGCTTTGCAACCATGTGGTGACTTCGTTGTGCCAGTAGCGCACGCCGCGGCCGACGCGGAAGCTGTGCGGACCGGTGCCGAGGTGGCGCCAGTAGCGCAGGGTGGCGACGGGCACGCGGACGATGTCGGCGACCTCGCTGATGGTCAGCAGCTCGTCGCCTGCAGGCGGCCGGTCGTTGGGGTGACTCTGTTGGGTCATTGTGGGCTCCTTCGTCGGACCATGTTGGACACGGCAGAAGTCTCGCGAACAGACGTACCCTGATTCGTGCCCCCTGGGGCGTCAATCGGGGGGGTACGTAGCGAGTTCGTGCGCATTTGCGCAGGTCAACGCACGTACCCCCACTCGTGAAAGATTTCTTGCTGGAACCCCCTTGTCGACGGCTCTCTCATGTCGAGATGCGGCCCAGACCATCAACCAGCCCCGAGGTCGACGACGTCTGAGCGCATCGCACGGGTGAAGAATCCAGCCCAGCGACGGGCTTTCGCAATCCGCAAGCGGTGCTCGGGGCCCTCGTCGCGATCGGTTGCCGGGAGCAGCCGGGGGACCCGACCTGACCCATGAGCACTTGCGGAGGTTGGGAGGTACCAAGAACCTTCAGACGGCACCGGCACCGGGGAGCTTCGAGGCCTCTGGGGTCAACAAATGGATTTGCCGGATGTCCGGGTCGGACAGCTGTCGGCGGGCATCACCTGGGCCAAAGTTTCCCCAAGACACGTTCGCCATGGTCTGTGCATGAACATGCCGCACT
>JBBRWQ010000167.1:0-3576 GCA_038249115.1 Actinomycetales bacterium | reverse complement strand
TGTGTTTGGGCTGGTCAGGGGCGTTGACGATGGGATTCTGGTCCGCATAATCCGGGTGGGTCGGTGTCACCGCCCGAGGGAGTCGAGCCAGCCGATCAGGGAGGAGTCCGAAGTCCAGTCGGGCAGGGTGTCTGGGCTCAATGGCTGGTAGGCGTTCTCGATCGCTTTGCGCTTGGTTTCCGCGTCTGCTCGGGCGTAGATCTCGGTAGTGGCGATGTCCGCGTGGCCGAGCAGGTCGCGGATGTAGATCAGGTTGACGCCGGCCTGGATCAGGTGCATTGCCCGGCTGCGCCGCAGGGTGTGTGGTGTGACGGATAGGCCGGGAGCCCAGCCGGGGTCGTGGGCCCGGACTGCTCGCACGTGCCGGGCCAGGAGCTTGGTGATCCCGGATCTGGTCAGTCTGGAGTGGTTCGGACCGGGGAACAGGGGGTCCGCGTCGGCGCCGACGCCGGGGTGCGGGTCATAGTGTTGCAGGTAGTCGGCGAGCAGCCGGGCGGTCGGCTCCATCAGGGGCACGTATCGGATCTTGGATCCCTTCCCGTGGATCGTCGCGGTCATCGGGTGAGTGGAGCGGATGTCGGCGGCGTTCAGGTCGCAGAGTTCTTGGACGCGGGCGGCAGTGTCATAGGCCAGGGCGAGCAGGACGGTGTCGCGGATGGCACGCGTGCCGATGGTGCCGGGTTCGCCGAGCAGGACCTTGACCTGGTCACCAGTGAGGTATCCCGCGTCCGGGGCTGGGGTGTTCTTCTGCCGGATCGCCAGGACCTGGGTGACCTGGTCGAGGTGGTCGGGTTGTTCGAGGGCGGTGTAGCGACAGAACGACTTGATCACCGCGAGGCGTTGGTTGCGGGTGGCTGCCGAGCAGTTCCGCTCGGCTTGCAGCCAGTCCAGGAACCGCAGGACCCGATCCCTGTCGATGTCGGCCAGGCGGAGCTTCTCCGGCGGGATGCGCTCGGCGTCTTTGAACCAGGTCAGCAGGAGCTTCAGCGCGTCCCGGTAGGAGGCGATGGTCCGCGGGGAGGCCGCGCGTTCGGCGGCGAGGTAGTTGGTGAAGAACTTCGCCATCCACCGCCCGGCAAGATCTGCCGGTGGTGTCGAGGGCCGTTGCCGGGTCATGGCTGGTCTTCAGTGGTGGGGATGACGTAGCCGAATCTGAGCTGGGCTTTCGCCATCACCTCGGGGTAGGCGTCCGCGGTCAGGCGTAGGTAGTACTGGGTGCCGCGCAGGTCGGAATGGCCCATATAGCAGGCCAGGTAGGGCATCGTGGTGGCCAGGTCCGCACCGGCCGCGGCCCAGTGCCGCAGGTTGGTCACGGCGAAGCCGTGGCGCAGCGAGTGCGGGTGGGGGCCCCCGGTGAAGTGTGGGATGCCGGCGTCGGCCAGGTAACCGCGGAACCTGACGTAGATGCTGGCCTGGTTGATCGGCCTGCCCGGGGCCCTGGCGTAGAACACGTGGTCGCCGGGTTCGGGGGCCGGGTACGCGGCCGCGATGTAGGAATCCAGCGTGGCGGCCAGCCGTTCGGTGATCGGGATGGTTCTGCCCGCACCGTTTTTCGAGTGACGGATCGTCAACGTGCCAGCGCGTGTGTCCACATCGGACAGGGTCAAGTTCAGCGCCTCGGAGATTCTCACTCCGGTGCCGTACAACGCCCTGAACAGGACGGGGTCGACCATCGCCTTGTTCGTGAATAATGACATGGGCTGTGAGTCGATCGCGGTGAACAGACGGGCCACCTCGTCGTCGGTGAACACGTATGGCGGCTGGTGGCGAACCCGCACGTGCGTGGCCAGCGCCGGGGTGTAGGCGCCCCAGCCGGCCGCGTGGGCGTGCGCGGCCAGCTTGCGCAGGACGACCTCGTTACGACGCACGGTGCTGGGCCGTAGGTGGCGGCCGTACAAGAAGCCGTCGATGGCTTCCTTGGTGATCGACCCGTCCGGGTAGCCCTCCCGCCGGCAGTGGTCGACGAACTGACGCAGGACTCTTTCGGGGATCTTGAACGTGTATCCGCCCGCGTGGCGCACGGCGACCAGGTCGTCGACCAGGTCCGGCAGTGTCATCGTCTCAGCCATTGGCCTCACCCGCCCCGGCCGACTCGAGGACGTCTTCGACATCGAGGGCGCAGCAGCGCAGCCGGGCGGTGTCGAAGCGCAGGTAGTAGGCCTGCGTCGTGTCACTGGACGCGTGGCCCAAGACAGCCGAGACCACCGGGATCGGTGTGCCGCCGCCGATCATGGCCACGGCCAACGCACTCCGCAGGGAATGCATCCCGCACACCTGGCCGGGCGGGAACGTGATTCCCGCGCGGGCGGCATACCGTGGTAGCCGGCACGCGATCGACGAGACGCCCCCGAACGTGTCGAACGGGTGGCAGTGCTTGACGAACACGCTGGTGCAGGCCGTGTCCGGGCGGCCGTTCTTGATGTAGTCGATCATCGCCCAGCCGACGTCGTCCAGCAGCGGCAGGCACAAGGGCCGCCCCGTCTTGTGCTGGGTGATCGTGATCTGCTTTCCTCGCCAGTCCAAGTTGCTCAGGCCGAGGTGGCGCAGGTCCGAGACGCGCAGGCCGAGCCGCGCGGTTGCCAGGATCATCGCGTAGTCACGCTTGCCGATCGCGGACTGGCGGTCGATCACGGCCAGCAGCCTGCGGATCTCCTCGGCGGTCCACAGGTGCGGCTCGGACTCGTGGCGCACATACCGATGTGGTGGCAGCCGGTCGGCCAGGTTCTGCGGTGTCCGGCCGGTAGCAGCCAGGAACGTCAGGAAGTCCGCCAGGCTCGATCGCATGGACGCGACCGTCTTGCGCCGCAGATGGCGTTGCCGCAGCAGGAACCCCGAGATGTCCCGCGGCCCGAGCCCGGCGAGGTCACCGGCACCCAGCTCGTCGATGTATGTCAAGAACTTGCTGACCGTCTTGTCCTTGGCGACCACGGTGGCCTCGGCGTTACCTCGCCCACGGCACGAAACCAGATACTCATCCCGCAGGCGCCGGGACCCGGTGGGACAGTCGTCCTTGGCCGGAATCACCGACCGGTCGATCTCAATCCTTCGCCCGGCCAAGACCCCCGCCATGAGCACGACCGGGCGACGGACCGCCTGAACATCCTTGTCCTTGACCGGTTCTCGTAACAAGCTCAGCCTGACCCCGGTCTGATTCGCGACGAAGTCGAGGCATACCGACTCGGTGATCACTTCCAGGCCCCGACCCGCCAAGAACCTCGCGAACCGGTCCACCACCATCCGGTAGCGCCGCAGGGTCCCTTCGCTCCTGCCCGCGTCGCGCAGCACCGCCACCACCCGATCGGCGGCTTCTTCGACACTTGCCCGTCCCATGAGAATCACCTCTGCATCCGATAGCCGATGAACAGACACCGTGATTCTTCGCTCGTGAACGCTGGCCCTCAGCACTGCCGCGCGCGAGCCAGCCCCGTCGCTGATCGGCTGGCTCGACTCCCTCGGGCGGTGACACCGACCCACCCGGATTATGCGGACCAGAATCCCATCGTCAACGCCCCTGACCAGCCCAAACACACTCGCAGGGCACATAACCCGGCAGTCCACCTAATGCCGCAGAACGTG
>JBBRWQ010000166.1:0-3741 GCA_038249115.1 Actinomycetales bacterium | reverse complement strand
GCGGCACTGGCGTGGAGCAGCGGGGATGCGTTCCGCACTAAGCCGAGGTCGGCACGCGAATCTGCCGCCACGCTCGCCATGGCGCGAAAGGTTTCCATGTACTGCAGCAAGACGATGGTGGCAAAGGCGGTGAGCAGAAGTGTGTTTGTCAACCCGGAATGGCCCACTTTGATGCTCGGGAGTGGCCCACCCCCGTTATCGTCCCGACCGCCAAGGTTGGCGGTCGGTCAGTTGGTCGCTTGACCGCTGTGAGCCAAGCCTGAGGAACGAAGGCGCGGCAGGCGAGCGAAGCGAGTAGCGGGTGCCGCCGCGCCGAGTGCCAGATCAGCGCGTGCCACCTCCGTTTCTCGTGCTGACGAGATCGGCCAGAGCGACCGGCTCGTCGCAGTGCGGGCAGGAACCACCGGGACCAACCCGTCGGCAGAAGATGCCGCAGTCCGGGCAGCGCTGCTCGCCGAGGGAGCGGGTTTCGCAGGTTGGGCACTCGTAGACGGTGGCCGGGCGTGGCGAGCGGGGTGGGATCGGCACGCCCGGAGCTGTCGGCTGACGGGCGCGCCAGGCCGCCTGACGGCAGGCGTCCGAGCAGAAGCGACGGCGACCAGAGGGTTGGAAGCCCTGGCCGCAGATGGGGCAGGCTATCGTTATGTCGTCGTTACACGACGGGGCGTCACGCATGGCCGTTCTTCCGCTTGCGCTGATCAAGGGTGCGTCGGAAGCGGTAGGAGTCGGTGCCGGTCTCGAGGATGTGGGCGCGGTCGGTGATGCGGTCGAGCAGGGCCTTGCAGAGGCGGGCGTTGGGGATCACCTGGGTCCACTCAGAGAACGGCAGGTTGGTGGTCAGGATCACAGCCGCTTTCTCGGCCCGCTCGGCGATCACCTGGAACAGGAACTCGGCGCCGATCTCCGCGAGTGGCACGTAGCCGACCTCGTCAATGGCGATCAGGTCGTAGCGTGCCCAGCGGGCCAGGACGCGGCGGATCTGGAGTTGCTGCTTGGCCTCGACCAACTCGTTGACCAGGTTGGCTGCCGTGGAGAAGCGGACCTTCCGTTTCTGGCGGCAGGCCGCGACGCAGAGGGCGGTCAGGAGATGGGTCTTGCCAGTGCCGGACTCGCCGATGAACACGACCGGCTCGGCCCGCTCGATGTAGCCGCCCTCGGCCAGCGCCTGGATCTGGGCCGGCGAGATCGCTGGGGCCTGGCTGAAGTCGAACTCTTCGAGCGTCTTGACCCGTGGCAGGTGGGCGTCCTTGAGTCGCCGTGCGACGGTGTTCCGCTCGCGCTCCTCCAACTCGGCCTGGAGCAGCGCGTCGAGGTAGCCCAGGTAGCTGTGATGCTCGCGTTCGGCCTGCTCAGCCAGGCGTGCGCACTGTCCGGCGATGGCGGGGAGATGGAGCTGCTTGCAGTGCTCCTTGATGACGGTTTCGGCCAGCGTCGTCGTCTGGTTCTGGATCTCGGGTGCCGCCGCGCTCATCGGGCCACCCCAGCGGCCACGTCAACCGTCACGGGGGTGAGCAGTTGGTCGTACTCGCCGACCGTGGGCAAGGGGCGCTCGAACTGGGCCAACAGCCCGACCTCCATCGTTGCTGGTCGGGCGTGCTCGAGGCTCTGCGCCGTCACGAGGTGACGCACGGCCGCCTCGTCGGTGCAGCCCAGCACCAACGCCGCGTCAATCGCTCCCTGCAGTTTCGCCTGCCCATGCGTCCGTCCCAGTTGGAGCAGCCCGATCATCTCCTTCGTCCCGGCCTGACGCCCGTGGCGGTCGATCAGCGCCTGCCAGAAGCGGTCGTAGCTCGCGGGCCAGCGGCCGAGCCGTCGCCACTGCTCCAGCGGCTTGCTCCCGGCCAACGCACCCGGCTTGCGCTCCAGCACGTCAAGGTAGTGCTCGAGATCGAGGATCTCCTGGTAGCGGCCGTAGCTCCGCTCGTGACGGGCGACCCGCTTGCCCTCGTGCCAGACCTCGACGTGCGCTGCTGCCAGTCGGGCCTCGACGGTGGCGCCAGCCTTCACGGGCACGGAGTAGGCGTTCGTCTTCACCTTGACGCTGCCCAGGCTCGTGACGGTCGGGAAGCTGACTTCCACCAGATCAAAGCCCTCCTTGACGAGCGGCAGGAGGTGCGCCCGCTCGATCAGCATCGCCGCCCCGACGCTCTGCTCGCGCCCGGCGACGGTCCGCGCCTCATCCGCCTGGCACGCAGCCAGGAGTTGCTGGTTCAACTCCTCCAGGTCACTCGCGTGCGGAACCGGCACCCAGTGGTTCCGCCGGAACCGCCCGACCTCGTTCTCGACCCCACCCTTCTCGTGCCCTTCGGCCGGCGTGCAGAACTCCGATGCGAACCGCCAGTGCGAGCGGAACGCCACGAATCGCGTCGTCTCCTCTCGCTGCGATCCTCTCAGCACCCGCTTCACCGCTGCCGTGAGGTTGTCGTACCGACCGTGGTGGAAGACGCCGCCGAAGTACCGGAACGCCAACTCATGCGCTTCCAGGAACGCCTGTTGGGTAGCATGACGGTAGGCCCGATGGAACGCACCACCGCTGGCCATGCTCCGCAGGCTGAACACCTGGAGCTTCACCCGCTCGCCGTCAAGATCGGCCACCGCCTCATACCAGTCGACCTGCGCCTCACTCCCCCATGGGTAGCTCTGTGGCACGAACGTCTCGCGCGACGCCAGTCCCAACGCCAACTTCCGCTCGCGCACGTACTGCCGCACGGTCGACTCCGCGATCAGGTGCCCTGGCCGTTCCTGCCCGAGCCGCACGTAGATCCGACGCGCCGTGTGCCGCTGCTTCCGTGGTGCCCGACGGTCGGCCTCCAGGATCCCGTCGATGAACGCGACCACTGGTGCCAGCCGTGGCCGTGCTCGTGGCGGCGGCGGCTTCTGCGCCGGCTGCGCATCGTTCAGCGCCTCGCGCACCAGCCGTCGGTGCACGCCGAACTTCCGCGCCACCCCCTGGACCGTCCCAACCCCGAACTCATACTCCCGTCGAATCTCTTCAAACAACTCCACTGTGGCCTTCCTCCGACGCATGCCGCCACCCCCACCTGCTCGCTCCTCGTGCAGGGTGGAAACGACTTCACGCCATCACGGGTGGGCCATTCCCGAGCATCGAAGTGGGCCAGACCAGAATATCGAACACAGGAGCGCGGCACAGATACTGGTGGGAAGATCCTCGACGCGTGATCCGCTCTCGCTCAGGTGGGTGAACTGGCTGGCGAAGCCGGTCCAAGCGTGTACTTCCAGGAGGATCTCTGGCAAGTCGACTCGGGGTAATCGGGCCGCCACGCGCTCGCGCAGTCGGGTCAGACTTGGTGGCTCATCCAGCTTGTCCAGGCCGGTCACGATCAACCGGTCGCGGCCACGCTCGGTCTCGATCCGCGCGGCCGCGTTGTCGGGTAAGCCTGCCGCCGCACGTTGGTAGGCCTCACCCAGTTCCTGGGCCAGCGCCTTGAGCTCGGCCCGTGGATCCTCTGAACGACCGAGCGTGCGGCAAACATCAGCCCGCACGTCAGTCCAGGCAGCACCCTGGAGGAGCTTCGTGCGTGGGTCGCTCCAGCGCTCGCTGGGGGTAACGAAGATCTCGCGTCGGTGGAGCGCATCCTGGAGCCGTTCCAACATACAGAAGGTGTAGAATCGCCGATCCACGCCGCCGGTCGGCCCGAGTACGAGTCTGCGCCATGGTCGGGTGACAATCTCCAGGGGCGCCTCACGCAGGCGCGGCGCCCGGCTACCCTCGCTACGACG
>JBBRWQ010000165.1:0-3837 GCA_038249115.1 Actinomycetales bacterium | reverse complement strand
TGGTGCTGTTCATCTTCGGGCACGGGGCAACCCGCCTTCATGCGCTGGTTCTTCTGGTGGTGCCGGCCGGGTTGATGGGACCGTGGATCCTGCGCCTGGTCGACAACCCGCTCCTCCTGCTGGGCGGGCCCGGACTGACCCGCTGGTATGGCGAGACCTCTGCGCCGTGGCAGCTCGCGCTGCTGCACCCTGGCGGCCCAGGCTCCTACCCCGTGCTGCTGACGGCGCCGATCCTGCTGGCCGGTGTCGTTGCGATGATGCGCCGCGGCACGGCGTCGCGAGCGATGACGATGCTCGCCCTGCTCACCTTGGCAGGGCTGTCCCTTGGCCTGGCGTCGCCGTATCTCGTCAGCGCCTTTGTCCCGCAGGGTCTGCCCGGTGCGGGGGACCCGATCACCGTGTGGGCCGGCACGGGGCTCGACGTTGCGGCCTTGGCGCTGATCGCGGCCGCGGTTCTCGGGTTCGACGGGCTCTCGGGCCGGCTGTCACGCTCCGGGTTCGGCTGGCGCCAGATCTTGGTGCCCCCTGTTGTCGTCTTAGCCGTTCTGGGCGTCGCGGGCAGTGTCGCCATGGCCGGCTGGATCGGCGTCGGCCACACGATGCACGCGACCGTGCCCACTATGCCTGCCGTTGCTGCAGATCAGGCCACAGGACCGATGGGCAGCCGCCTTCTGGTCCTGACCAGCGAGGAGGGCACTATCGGCTATCGGCTGGTCGGCAGCGAGCCCGGCGCGGTTGTCCGCGACCTGCCGGGCACTGCCGCTGAACCGGACCCGCTGCTGGCCGCCGCGGTCAGGAACGCGGTCGAGGACGGCAATGTGAGCTCGGCCAACGCTGCCCGAGACGGGCTGGCGGCCCTTGGCGTCGGGTTCGTCACCTTCCCCGGCTCAGCGACCGAGCCGCTGGTGCGCCACCTTGACGCGACCGCGGGGATGACCAGGCTCAGCGACAGCAATGGGTCCGTGCTGTGGCGGGTCCTGCCCCCGGGCAACGGGACGAGCTCGTCGCGGCTCAGGATCGAGAACGCCAAAGGCAAGCTCCTTCAGCCAGTTCCGGTGACCGGGGACCATGGTCGAACCACTGTGAGGGTCGGCGCGACCACCACCGGCGCGGCTGGCAAGGCCGCTCTCGGACGTCGCCTTGTCGTTGCCGAGCCGGCAGCGTGGGCAGACAGCGCGCAGGTGACGTTCGCCGGTCGCGAGCTGGCTGCGGTCGCCCGAGGCGAGCAGCCGACATACGACCTGCCGTCCAGCGCCGGGCAGCTCACCATCACCCTGGCGCCGACCCAACAGTGGTGGCGCTGGGGGCAGCTGGGCCTTCTGCTGGTCGTGGTGTTCCTGGCTGCGCCGTTCGGCTCTTCACGCCGGAGGAGGACCGCATGAGGGGCCTATTGCGCTCGGTCGCCGTCGCGGCTGCCGGCACCGGGCTGGTCATCGGGGCCGCGCACCTTGCCAGCCCCCTGTTCCTGGCGCAAAAAGTGGTTCAGGCTCCGGCGGCGGCCGCGAGCGCCCAGCTCGTCACCCAGGCACAGGCCATCTGTCCCGGATCTGAGGCGCTCGGTATCGCAGGCCTGAAGGACTCACGCGTGCAGGTCACCACGGTCACCGCCGTGGCCGCCCCTGCGCAGGCGCTCCCGTCAGGTCTTGTTGCCGCCCAGACTGCCGGATCGCTCGCGATCGGCGGGCTCCCTACTGGTGGCAAATGGGCCGCGCCGGTGACCGTTCGCGGCCAGACCATCTCGGGCCAGATATCGACAGCCCAGTCCGCGTTGGTTGCAGGGACGGGCGCGTTGGCGCCCGGAACCGTTGCCACGCAACACTCCCGGGTGACGACCGGCGACGACAGGGGGCTGGTCACATCCGCCTGTATGCCGGCGGCGGCGTCCTCGTGGCTCATCGCCGGAGGACCTGAGCCGGGTCGTCGGGAACGTCTGGTCCTGACCAATCCCGGGCCGAACGCGGTGACGGTCGATGTCGTCGTCCTCGGTGCCAAGGGGCCGGTCCAGTCGCCCAACGGCCATGGCCTGGTTGTCGGGCCCCATTCACGGACCGTCATCCTGCTCAATGTCATCGCCGGGTCCGAGCCGTCACCGGTGGTTCACGTCAGCGTCCAGGGGGGTGAGGTTGCCGCGGTCCTGAACGACACCTGGCTCGACGGGGTCGTCCCTCGTGGTGGCGACGATGCCGCCCCGGTGGCGGCGCCGGCTCGCGAGCAGGTCATCGCAGGGGTTGCCATCGAGGGCCGCGCCACCTTGCGGATTGCCGTGCCGGGGGACAGCGAAGCCGTCGTCGAGTCGCGCGTGCTCACTCCCAGCGGTCCCAAAACGTTGCCTGCCAACGGTGTGACGCGGGTGGCGGCTCACAGCACCAGGGACATAGATCTCAGCGCGTTGCCGCTCGATGCCTATGCCGTCCAGGTGCGCGCCGACGTGCCGGTGGTTGCCGCAGCGATGGTCGATCGCAGACTTGCCCCCGGCGGCACCTCCGACCTCGCCTGGGCCGGGGCGTCTGCACCGATCACGACTGTGGCGGGGATGGCCCTGCCCGGGCCTGACGCCCCCGGGACCTTCGCGCGGCTTGACCTCGCCGCGACGTACAAGCCTGCGTCGGTCTTGGTGACGACGGTGGATGTCGACGGTCAGGTCAAGACCAAAGAGGTTGCCATGGGGGCAGACTCGGTGTCCTCGCTGGCATTGGACGGCGCCACCTCGGTGTGGGTCACCCCTCGATCCGGTGTCGTCCGGGCCGCCGTCCTGACCGGGTTCAAGGACGTGACCGGCGTGCTCTTGAGCGTGACACCGCTGACCGACCTCACGCTGACCTCCATGTCAACGAGGCTGCGCGCGCTGGGCGACTGACCCAGGCTCGAGCCCCCCGGTGAGATGTCTAGTCGCCGTCGGGGTCGTAGCCCGCGTCGAGCTCGCGCGGGTCGACACCCAGGAGCGAGGCCACCTGCTCGACCACGACGTCGTTGATCAGGGCTGCGAGCTCGCGGGTGTCGGTGACCCGGGTCTCGACCGGTCGCCGATAGACCACGATGCGAGCCGGCATCTTGCCCTGGGCGGCAAACAGCCGGCCGAGGGGCACGTCTGAGGACTCCCACGGCGCGGGATCGCTGGGCGGCACGTCCTCAACCGCGAACTCGGCGTCACCCAGCGGCTTGCCGACTCGATGCTCGATGCGGGCGGCAGCGTCGAGCACGAGCTCGTCGAACTGCTCGGATCGCGACGCCATCGCGGGTACGGGTGGCCAGGCCATCGGGCCCCGCAAACCCCTGCCGTGGCGATCCCGGCGAGGGGGTGAAGAGGCTCCCGCGGCGGTCATGACGCAACCCTACGGCGTGGTGTCTGCGGGACGTCGTTGCCGGGGAATACAGTCCATTCGTGAGTCTGTCGCGCCAGTGTTCGCGCACCGCCTGTTCCGGCGGTGCCATCGCGACGTTGACCTACATCTACTCCGACCAGACCGCAGTCCTGGGGCCGCTCGCGACCTATGCGGAGCCCCACACCTATGACCTGTGCGCCATCCACGCCGAGGGTCTGACCGTGCCACGAGGCTGGGACGCGATCCGCCTCGCGACCGAGTTCGTGGACCCCGGTCCCACCCAGGATGACCTCTTGGCGCTAGCCGATGCGGTGCGTGAGGCCGGCCGCCCGAGGCAGGTGGCCCGTGCGGCGTCCGCAGGTGCGACCTCCGAGGCCGAGTTGCACGGCACCATCGAGACCGGTCGGCGCGGCCACCTGCGGATCCTGCGCGATCGTTAGGCTCGGGTCTGTGAACGAACACAGACTGTCCGAGTTCATCAAGGCCTATGACGTGCGCGGCCTGGTGCCCCAAC
>JBBRWQ010000164.1:0-3884 GCA_038249115.1 Actinomycetales bacterium | reverse complement strand
ATGCGCTGACCATGAGGACCTGAACCGATGGGTGATGGGCTCGGATCCGGCGAGTCGTCTCGATGCCGTTGATCCCAGGTAGCCGGATGTCCATCAGCACGACGTCAGGTGCGAGCTGGTTGACCATCGCCAACGCCACCTCACCGGAGTCCGCGTCTCCCACGACCTCGATGTCGCTGTGCTCGCCAAGGATTCCGCGCGCACCATCTCGATAGAGGCTGTGGTCGTCGACAACGAGGACTCTGATTACTGCGGGCGTCATCATCGCATTTTAGCCTCACCGGGCTGATGCTCATCTGGGGGAAAGTACCCACACCCGCCTGCGTATATTCCGGCATGATCTCTGGGGATTGGGCCCTACCCGCTGCCCCCACCCGGCATCACAGTGATAGGGGAGCCCCCGTAATACCTGCCGGGGGCGGGCGCGAGCAGCGCCGCCACGAAAGGATGAACCGATGCGCAGAACACGTCGACAACCGGCCAGCCGAGGCTGGCGGACCGCCCTGATGGCGTCGATCCTGGTCGTCCTGGGCGGGGTCGCCTCAGCTGCGCCGGCCTGGGCAGACGAACCTGGGGAGACGAAGGAGGGCTACGTGCTCGTGCAGCAAGCCCTCGGAAACCTGGCACATGACCCCAGCATGACCGGGATGGAGGCTGTGATGGAGAAGATCAATGACACCCTCGAGACGACTGACCAGGCAGGCGTCAACGTCGCCCAGGTCAAAGAAGCCCAGATGGCCCTCGATGCCGGAAAGGTCGAAGCAGGCCGGGCGCTGCTGCAAAAGTCCATCACCGAGGCGGTCAGCCAGCTCACGCCGGCAACCGGCGAGGAGACCGGAACAACCGTCGTGCCAGGCGAGCTCCCAGGCAGAGGAAGCCTGGACGGCCTCCAATGGGCCTTCTTGGGGATCTCGGTGCTTCTGTTGCTCACAGGGTCCGCACTCGCCTCCAGATTCGGCCCAGCAGACAACATCGCAGCGCTGCGACGGCGCATCGCGGCGCCTCAGCCCGGCCGCGCCCCAGCAGGCACACTGACTAAGGACGAATCATGAGAACGCCCACTTCTCGAGCCACGGGCAGCACGACAGCCCCGCCCACCACGACAGCCGTGGGTCGCACGACTGTCCCAGACGGCCCCACGAAATCACCCAGCAAGGTCCGGGCTGCTCTCGACGTGCTCGATGAACGACTCGGGATCGGCGCCCTGGAGTACCCCGTCCCCGGGCACGCCAACAACCTTGGGTGGAGCCTGGGCGGGATCACAGCCGCCTCCCTGGGCATCCTGATCGTCACGGGGATCATCCTCGTCCAGTTCTACAGCCCAGTCCCCGAAACGGCCAACGCCTCGGTCCGCCACATCATCACCGCGGTACCTGGCGGTAGCTTCGTCCGTTCGGTGCACTTCTGGGCCTCGCAGGCAATGTACGTGACCGCTCTGCTTCACCTGATGAGAGTGTTCTTCACGGGCTCCTACAAGAAGCCACGCGAAGCGAACTGGCTCATCGGAGTGGCCATGTTCGGCCTGACGACCCTTGCCATCTTCACCGGAACGGTCCTCAAGTGGGACCAGGAGGGCTTCGAGGCACTCGGTCACAACATCGAGATCGGCGCGCTCCTGGGTGGGGCCGGTATCTGGTTCTCCCCGGACTTCGCCGACCAGGTCCCGATCCTCGTGCGACTGTACGCCGCCCACGTGGTGATCGTGCCCGGCCTGATCGTGGTGATGGCTGTGCTGCATTTCCTGCTGGTCAAGAAGCACAAGATCTCCCCGCACCCCGCCCTGCCGACTGACGCATCCGGAGTTCAGGCGCCCCCCGATGAGCCCACCGAACCGTTCACCCACCACCTGCGCCGGATCGCAGCCTTCGGAGTTGCACTGTTCGGGATCTTGGGAATCCTCGCAGTACTACTCCCACCAACCATCGGCGCGCCACCGGTGGCCGGTCTGGAGATCACCAAGCCACCGTGGAACTTCTGGTGGATGTTCACCCTGGAGAACTGGATCGGCCTGCCAGGGATCCTGTATGGCGAACTAGCATTCTTCGGCATCCTGATGGCCCTGCCTTTTGTCGACCGCAACCCCAAGCGCCTTTGGCGTCGGCGCCCGATCGCCATGCTGGTCGGAGTCCTTTTCGTGGTCGCGATCATCGCGTTGACGATCCTGATGGGCGTCACACCGGCCACGCAACACCTGGGGATGTAACCAGTGTCCAGTCACTCCCCACAGGCCCAAACCGCACATCCTGTCCGCAGGAAGGCACAGCGGTCATTCTGGATCCTGGTTGCTGTGGCCGTGTTGGCCACTGGATCACTGAGCAGCTCGTTGACCGCCACACCAAGCCCGACCACCGGGCTGCGTGTGGCGGTGAGCGGCTTGATCACGCTTGTCTCAGTTACTCTCGCCGTACGCGTCATGACGGCCCTGGGCCGGGCACGTCGGATCTGAGCTGGTAGAGGGCATGGTCCTGGTGGCTGTCGAGATTGCTGCGGTGGCACAAACGGTCGCGGGGGTCAACGCAGGGGCGACCGCAGCGGGTCCTCAGCGATGGCCGCCGGGGCCGGATCCTTCACCGAACCTGTCCTGGCAGGGACCGGTCCGGGGCGGGCAGTCTCAGTCGTTTGAGCAGCAGTGCGTTGACCGCGACGATCAGTGACGACCCGGACATCGAGAGGGCTGCGATCTCCGGGCACGTCCAGCGGGTCCGAGCGCATGAGCACCACGTCGGCCGTCTCGATGGCGACGTCGGTTCCGGCCCCGATGGCGACGCCGAGGTCAGCGGCGGCCAGCGCGGGGGCATCGTTGACACCGTCGCCCACCATGGCCACCCGTCTGCCTGAGAGCGTCGGCGAGGGGGATCACCCCCACGGCCCGTCCGTCCACCGTCACGAGTACCGCGGTCCGCCCCTCGGCGGCGAGCTCCTCGCGGCGCTGCGCCAGGGGGCCGAGCTCGACCTGCTCGGCCGTCATCAGCCGGAGGTTGCCCACCAGAACCCGACGGTCCCCGAACTGTGCGCCGGCACCCTGAACAGGGATGTTGCGAGAGTCCGAGACAGTCAAGGAGTCAACGCCCCGGTCGGCGGCATGGCCGCCGATGGCTCGGGCCCGTCGTGCGGCTTGGCCACTCCTGTGGCGTGGTTAGCTGTGGACCAGCCGGGTGATGGCGTCGGATGCTTCCTTCGATGCGCGGCAACCGGATGCGCTGGACGCGCCGGTATCGCTTCCACCAGTCATCGCTGCTCCCTTGTGCAGGCTCTCCGGTATCGGCGCCCCCTCCCGCCGGCAGGCCCCGGCGGGGGAGGGGACGCGGATACGCGAGTCTTAGCTGGCGCCGGTTGCCTTGAGGTACGCGCCTGGGTCCGCGGTGAAGGTCTTCGCGCAGCCCTTGCAGCAGAAGTAGTACAGCTGCCCTTCGTGCTCGATGCTGGTTGCCGTGGCCGGGTCGACCGTCATGCCGCACACCGGGTCGGTCACCGTGGTGGTTTGTTCTTGCATGGGTATCTCCTTCTCTTGATCGCGTCCGATCTCGACCACCGGGTCGGTGGCAGAGACGACGACATCTTGGGTAGGTCCGCGTCACACCTCCGACAAGGAACCGCATTCATTGACGATCTGGACGGGTCTCGCCCCTCTGGGGCGAAGCGTCGTCTCCATGTGGACGCAACTCTTGTCCTCTGGGCGGCAGGAGTCCGAAGCCGGCGCTCTCAACGGCATCGCGGACCGCTTCGGCCCCCAGTTTGGTCCCGCTCATCACCAACAGGGGCGACTGTCCAGCCGCGCCGAGATCCATCGCGACCTTGGTCACGCCCGAGAGCGACCGGACCTTTTCGTGCACCTTGCCCATGCAGTAGCCGCAGGTCATCCCCTCGACCAAGTAGCCGGCTGT
>JBBRWQ010000163.1:0-3974 GCA_038249115.1 Actinomycetales bacterium | reverse complement strand
TGCTGCACGCTGCCGCCCTGGCCGGGCGAACCTGCACGGACCTGTACCGCTGGTCGCTGTCCGCGGTGGCGGCCCGCGAGGCCGTGATGATCCTCAGCGTCCACCCGAAGGCTGCCCCGTCGTGGCACCAGGCACTGGAGTCGATCGTGACCGCCGACCAGCGCCAGCGCGACTCGGTCTGGGCGATGGTCTCCATCGCATTTGCGGCACTGGCCGACCCCAAGGTCCTGGCCGCGGTCTCCCCCGCCGAGGGCGAGGAGTTCGACCCGGGGACCTTCCTGCGCGCCAAGGGCACCGTGTACCTGCTCGGCACCTCCACCGGCGCGGCGGCCACCGCAGGTCTGGTGGGAGCGTTCGTGGAGGACGTCGTCGAAGCCGCTCGGCGGATCGCGGCCGGCTCCCCTGCGGCGCGACTGGACCCGCCGCTGTCCCTGATCCTGGACGAGGCAGCCAACTACCCGCTGCCCTCCCTGACGTCGTTGATGTCCGAGGGCGGCGGTACCGGCATCTCAACCCTGGTGGTCCTGCAGTCACTGGCCCAGGCGCGCGCGGTCTGGGGCGAGCATGCGGCGTCGGCGGTCTGGGACGCGGCCATCGTCAAGATCGTCCTGGGCGGCGGCTCCAACGCCCGCGACCTGGAGGACCTGTCCAAGATCATCGGCCAACGCCGCGAACCCCAGACGTCCACCAGCGTCGGCGCGGACGGGCGCAGGTCGACCTCCTGCTCGACCTTGCAGGTGCCGGTGATGGATCCCTCGCGGCTGCGGACCCTGCCCTTCGGCACCGCGATCCTGCTGCTGCGCTCGGCCCGCCCGATCGTCCTGTCGTTGAGCAGGTGGGTTGATCGCAAGGATGCGGCCGCGTTGGTGACGGCGCGCGATGAACTCGAGGAGGTGATCCAGCATGCGCACGCCCAGGCCCGGTAGCCGCTGGTCGCGCGAGCGGATCACCCGCCGGGCGGTCTACGACTCCTACATGAACTCCAAGGCATGGCAGGACAAACGACGCGAGTGGTATGCGCGGTGGCTCACCTTGATGGGCACGCCTCCGCGGTGTCTGGTGTGCGGCAGGCGGTGGACACTGCGGACGGGACAGCTACATCACCTCACCTACATGCGCCTGGGCGCCGAGGAACCCGAGGATCTTCTCCCCCTCTGCGCCGCCGACCACGCCAAGCTGCATGAACTGTTCGACAGCTGCGGGACCTGGCGTCGTCTTGGCCGGTCCGCCGCTACGGCGGGCATCATCGCGGTGCTGCGACGTCGGCACCCGGCCCGAGCCAGTGGCTTGGCGTCGTGAGGGGAGCAGACCCCTTGGCGTTCGACGCCGACCCGTTCGAGAAGGCCTTCGGTCAGCTGGCTGGCCCCGTTCACTGGCCGTCCCTTTCCGGCGACGAGGCAGCGCACGCGTTTGCGGACCTGCGCGGGTGGGTCGAGCAGCTGGTCAACCGCTTCGCCATCGAGGTCCGGGTGATCCCACCTTGTTGGCACCAGCACAACGGCATGGTCGAAGCCCTCTCGGCGCTGCGCGACCACGAGCGGGCCTGCTTCGCCGACACTGCCTCCCCCACGGCCGCTGTGGACTGGTTCCGGGCGCTTCGCGACATCGAGGCTCGGTTGATCGAGCTCGCATCCAAGACACAGTGTTCAGCTCATGAGCATCGCAGCGAGGTGAGCCGATCGTGGGCTGGGTCCGAAACCGTTTCAGCAGATGACCGTTGACCATTTGCATGGTCGCGTGGCAGCCGCCCATGGTGCCCCCAGCAGACGGTTTCCCTGATGGAGCGTGAGAGGGTCTCGCGCGGGGAAGGCCGCCATGAGCGAAGCCGCATCTCCTGACCAGCCGGAGCAGGTCACCGACAAACTGATCGCGCTCTCACGCAACGCCCACCGCAACGTCGACATCGACGATCCGGTGGACTACTGGTACCGCCTCGGCCAGCGCAACGCCTACGCCCAAGCTGTCGGACTCGTGATAGCCCGGGGCGCCGACAACCTGGCATTCACCATCGCCGACAGGATCACCAACGCCCTGTCCCAAGGGTCCACCGGCGTTGCCGACCTGGCTCGCGCGGCCCACGGCTGGGCTCAACTGGAGCCGGCCGGCGAGGCCGAGCCCGCCCTGACCTGGTTGGGGCCAGCCGCGTTCCAGGCCCGCTACGGCGACCTGCCCGGCATCGACCACGACTTCGGGACGGGCTGGGGCGCGGGCGGTGACCAGCGGATCTCCCTGCGCCAAGGCAACGGCAGCGACAGCGGGCTGCTGTACGTGTACGACCCCACCTGGGACGAGTACGCCGTCCTGCTCGCCAACGTTAGCGACGCCGCTGTACAGCACGCCTTCGCCAGGGCGTTGGCCACCGACGCCCACATGTCCGCGCAGGTATTCGCCGCGCTCGTCGCCGAACAGCAGGTAGCGGCAACGCCCAGGGTGCGCAGTGTCGGGATCGGGATCCAGCCATGACCACCACCGGCCAGGACCGCATCGACATCGCCGCGCTGCGTGCAGCGCACCCGATCGAGCAGGTCATCGCGGCCTCCGGCGTGCAGCTCCACCCCCGCGGCCGGGGGTACATGGGCTGCTGCCCGTTCCACGACGACACCACGCCGTCCCTGTCCGTGGGCGGGGTACCCGAACGGTTCAAGTGCTTCGGCTGCGGCGCCGGCGGCGACGTCATCGAGTTCGTCGCCCGCGTGCACCACCTCTCCTTCGTCGATGCGGTGCACGCTCTCGAGGAGGGCAACATCACCCGGACATCCGCCCCTGCCGCCCGGCCCCTGCGAGTGGTGCCACCGGTGGCGGCGACGCAGCCCACGATCGCGGCCGACCGCGCCTACGACATCAACCTGCTGGCCTGGAACCACTACTCCACGCCCGTGGCCATCGCGTTCGCCCACAACTACCTGCGCCACCACCGCGGCCTGGACCTGACCGCGCTGGAGTCCGAGAACCCCGGCTGGCCTTTGGTTGGTCACGCCGGCCCCGGGTGGACGACCTTGACCGACCATCTTCGAACCGAAGGCGTCAGCCAGCAGGAGCTGCTCGCCACGGACCTGGCGCAGACCACCAGGGCGGGCCGGCTCATCGACACCCTGCGCGACCGCCTGATCTTCCCGGTGACCGACCCGGCCGGCCGCATCGGGGCCTTCATCGGCAGGGACATCACCGGCGACCCAAGGGCCCCGAAGTACCGCAACCCCACCCGAACCCCCACCTTCGAGAAGTCCGCCACGATCTACCGCCCCACCCACCACCAGCTCGACGTCAACGCCAGCGTCGTGGTGGTCGAAGGCGTCCTGGACGCCCTGGCGATCGCCGCCGCCGCCGCGCTCCACGGGCAGACGGCCATGTTCGCCCCGTGCACCGCCAGCGGCGTGACCGTCTCGGATGCTCAGGTTGAGGCCGTGCTCGGCCTACACGCCAAGCCTGCGGTCATCGCCCTGGACGGCGACACCGCTGGCGCCGACGGCACCGACCGTTGGCTGACCGCGATCTGCCTGCAGCGAAGCCGGCCCGCCCTGGTCAGCCGGCTCCCGGGGAACCTGGACCCTGCCGACTGGCTCCAGCTGCACGGCGACTCGGGCCTGACCGCCTTCGAGCGCCGCGGTGCCCTGCACCCCCACCGCGCCGGCGTCGTCCCGCACCTTCCCGGGCGCGAGCTCGTCCGGCTCGCCCTGGCCACCGGCCGTGACCCGATCCGGCACACAGTCGCCGTCTTGGTCCCCCTCGCCCTGAGGCTGCCACCGCAAGCAGCAGTCGAGCTGCTCAACCAGGCCGAACGTCAAATGACCTGTGAAGGCTGGAACCCGAACGACATCTTCGCCAGGACCGTTCGCCACACGGTGCTGTCGACCGAGGAATAGTCAAGACCTGTGGATGGGCGTGTCACGCGACTTGTTGATTGCCTCCTGATTCTTCGGGTGTGGTTTCGTCGGGTCGTTCGATCAGGATGCCCTTCTCGAACGTCGCTCCGG
>JBBRWQ010000162.1:0-4011 GCA_038249115.1 Actinomycetales bacterium | reverse complement strand
GAGCCCGGCGGCACAGAGTTCGGCCGCACTGTGCGCGAGCTGGTGTTGCACGGAGCTCACGTGGCGCCGCGGGCTGAGGCCCTGCTCTTCGCCGCTGACCGTGCACACCACGTCGAGACCCTGATCCGGCCCGCGTTGGCCCGCGGTGAGGTGGTGATCACCGACCGCTACATGGACTCTTCGATTGCCTACCAAGGCGCTGCGCGTGACCTCGGGGTGGACGAGGTGCGTGAGCTGAGTATGTGGGCGACCGGTGGTTTGTTGCCTACCCTGACCGTCCTGATCGACCTGCCGGCAGAGCTCGGCCGGCGCCGCAGGGGAGGGGTTCACGACCGTCTCGAGTCCGAGGCCGACCAGTTCCACAGCGCGGTGCGCGAGCACTTCCTCGCCCTCGCGCACGCCGACCCCGATCGTTACCTCGTCGTCGACGGTGAGCTGCCGGCGGAGCAGATTCACGAGTTGGTCCGGGCCAGGGTTGCCACCCTGTCCGGGGTGGCGCGATGACTGTCTGGGTTGACGTCGTCGGTCAGGAGCCAGCCGTCGCCATGCTCCAGAGGGCGGTCACGGACCAGAACGCCATGACCCATGCCTGGTTGCTCACTGGCCCCCCCGGGTCGGGCAGATCGGTTGCGGCCAAAGCGTTTGCGGCTGCCTTGTTGTGCCCGGACGGCGGCTGCGGCGCCTGCCACGAGTGCCAAACCGCGCTCGAGGGCACCCACTCCGATGTCGACGTCATCGCCACCGAGGGCCTCACCCTCAAGGTGGCCTTCACCCGCGATCTGGTCCAGCTGGCCGCGCGGCGTCCCTCCGTCGGGCGCTGGCGGGTGATCGTGATCGAGGACGCCGACCGGCTGGGTGAGGCAGCTGCTGACTCCTTGCTCCGGGCGCTCGAGGAGCCGGTTGAGCGAACTGTATGGATCTTGTGTGCTCCCTCGCTCGAGGACGTGATCATCACGATCCGCTCGCGTTGCCGGCATGTGCGGCTACGCACCCCTCCGGTCGAGGCAGTGGCCGCTCTGCTGGTGAGCCGGGACGGTATCGATCCGGGGATGGCCACATTCGCTGCCCGCGCCGCACAGTGCCACGTAGGGCTGGCCCGTCGACTGGCTCGTGACGAAGGCGCCAGGAAAAGGCGTCGTGATGTCATCGCGCTCGCAGGAAACATCTGCAGCGTCGGCGATGCGATCGGCGCTGCAGCCGACTTGGCGGGCATCGCCAAGGAAGAGGCGGGCGCTTCCTCGAGCGAGCGCGACGGCGTCGAGAAGGCCCGGCTGATGGAGACGTTGGGCGCCGACCCCAGTGCCCGAACGCAACCGGCGCAGGTGCGCTCGCAGGTCGCGGCACTGGAGAAGGAGCAGAAGACGAGGGCGACCCGATTCGCACGAGATGTCATCGACCGTTCGCTGACCGATCTGCTCTCGATCTATCGCGACGCCCTCGTGGTGCACACCGGCGCATCGATCGGGCTGGTCAACGAGGAGATGATCGATCAGGTGCACCATCTGGCCGGCGTCCTGACGCCCGAGCGGCTCCTGGGTTGCATGGACGCCATCGGCACCGCCCGCGAGCGCATCGATGCCAACGTCCAGCCGCTGCTGGCCCTCGAGGCGATGGCGCTGTCGCTGCAGCTTCCCCGGTGACCGGGGCACGTCCCCGGCTACCCCTCGGCTACCCCGGGTCGCGACGACCCCGGGGCCGACGATCGACGAGCAAATGACCCGGCTCAGGGTTTCGAGATACCGTCGGAGCGCTGAGCAGTTCGACGACGGGAGCATCGCGTGAAGGACACGGTGGCCACTATGGTGGCCGGCCGTCGGCATACACAACGCCGGATCACCTCGCTGACCGGCGCGCTCGCTGGCATGCTGGCGGTGATGTTGGCCGCCTCTGCCTGCGTCTCGACGCCAAGCCAGCCGAGCCCAGCCTGGACGCCCAGCCCTGCGGAGAAGTCTGCGGCCCAGGCGATCCCCTCAGCCAAGGAGACGCTGGCGAAGTTCTACACGCAGAATCTTTCGTGGTCAGCCTGCGGCCCCGACCAGTGCGCGAGGCTCACGGTGCCGATCGACTACTCCCGGCCCGACGGCGAGACGCTCAAGATTGCCGTGCTCAAGGCGCCGGCCAAGGATCCCTCCCATCGCCTCGGCTCGCTTGTGGTCAACCCGGGCGGCCCCGGAGGGTCGGGCGTCGACTACGCCAGCGCGGCAGACTACATCGTCACCAAACCGGTCCGGGCGGCATACGACATCGTGGGTTTCGACCCTCGTGGAGTCGGCAGGTCGTCGCCGATCAAGTGCCTCAACGACCGAGAGCTCGACGTCTTCCTCGGGTCCGACCCCACGCCGGACAACATGACTGAGGAACAACAGTTTGCGCTCTGGGCGAAGGGCTTCGCCGACAAGTGCAAGGCCAACGCCGGCCCTCTGCTCGGCCACGTCTCCACCATCGAGGCGGCCAAGGACATGGACATCCTGCGCGCGGCGTTGGGTGAGACCAAGCTCGACTACCTGGGCAAGTCCTACGGCACCTTCCTCGGCGCGACCTATGCCGATCTGTTTCCCGCCACGGTGGGCAGGTTCGTCCTCGACGGCGCCATCGACCCGAACCTCACCTCGAGCCAGGTCAACGAGGGGCAGGCGGTCGGCTTCGAGACCGCAACCCGGGCCTACGTCCAGGACTGTGTCAACAACGGTGGCTGCCCGCTGGGAGACTCCCTCAGCTCGGGTATGGCGAGGCTGCGCGACTTCCTCATCTCGCTGGACGCCAAGCCGCTGCCGGTGGGTGACACCTACATCAAGAAGCTCACTGAGGGGTGGGGTTCGCTCGGGGTCGCCGCGGCGATGTACGACCAAGGGCGGTGGAACACGCTGACCGACGCCTTGCGGGCGGCCTTCGCAGGTCATGCCGATGGCTTGTTGACCCTCGGTGAAGGCTATGCGGAGCGCAACAGCAAGGGCAGCTATGACGGCAACCTGATGCAGGTCATCTATGCCGTCAACTGTCTGGACCGCTCGGACAGCACGGACCTGGCGCACTACTCATCCGAGGCGCGGTCGTTGAGTGCCAAGGCGCCCACGTGGGGGACGTTCTTGGCGTGGAGCACGATGCCATGCGGCTACTGGCCGGTGGCTCCCAACAACGCTCCGAAGAAGATTGCAGCGGCCGGTAGCGGCCCCATCGTTGTCGTGGGCACCACGCGAGACCCGGCAACGCCCTACGCGTGGGCGCAGGGTCTTGCCTCGGAGCTCGCGAACGGGCATCTCATCACGTTCAAGGGCGATGGACACACGGCATACACGCGATCCAACTCGTGCGTCGACGGGGCGGTCGATGCCTATCTGCTCAAAGGTCGGGTGCCGCCCGCCGGGCTCACCTGCTGACGGCCCGCCCTTCGCCCCGGAGGGCTCACCCACATCGTGCGCGGATCCGCCGGCCCCAGACCGGTTCGGTTCGGAGATCCGCCGGTTCATCCGTATACTCGCCAAGCGTGTCTGGCCGCTCGGCTGGGCACCTGCCGCCTTAGCTCAGTCGGCTAGAGCGATTCACTCGTAATGAATAGGTCATCGGTTCGATTCCGATAGGCGGCTCCACAGAAAGCGCAGGTCAGCGACCTGCGCTTTCTGCATTCAACGGGACGACTGGCGCATCAGTACACACTGAGTACACACGAGCGCCAGCGTCCAACCGCTCAGCGACCCCATCAAGGTCGTCATCGAAGAGGCCCGAGTACACATCGAGGGTCATCGCAGCCGATGCGTGCCCAAGCATCCTCTGAACCGCTTTCACGTTGGCTCCGGCGCTCACCGCGAGTGAAGCGGCCGTATGCCGCAGCTCGTGCGGAGTCAGCCCCTCCAGCCCCGCTGCGGTCGCCGCAGCATCGAAGACGTCCCTGCGGAAGTTCAGGTTCCGCAGGACCGCGCCCCGTCGGGTGGTGAACACGACCTCGCCTGGCGCCTTCCCAGCCATGACGAGCGCGAGGTCATCGACCAGGAACCGAGGGATCGGGACCGACCT
>JBBRWQ010000161.1:0-4029 GCA_038249115.1 Actinomycetales bacterium | reverse complement strand
GGCAAGATCCCGCACCCGCCCTGGCGGAGCAAGCGCGGCATCTTGATCATCCTCCTGCTCTTCGCAGGGTTCGGGTCGGTTGCGACGATGGGTGGGGTCGCGGCAGTCAGCTTCTCAGAGACCCCCGGTTTCTGCGGCATGTGCCACAC
Organism: Actinomycetales bacterium; assembly: GCA_038249115.1. Lineage (GTDB taxonomy): Bacteria > Actinomycetota > Actinomycetes > Actinomycetales > Dermatophilaceae > UBA4719. The sequence continues at coordinate 3,880 of JBBRWQ010000161.1, read as the reverse complement.
CATGGACCCGGAGCTGAAGGCCTACGCCATGTCCCCTCACAAGGAGGTCACCTGCGCTGAGTGTCACATCGAGCCTGGCGTGGCTGGCTTCATCAAGGCGAAGGCCAACGGCACCAAGCAGCTCATCGGGATCATGACGGGGCAGTTCCCCACACCCATCCCGCCCCCCGACCATGCCGACCTGCCGTCCGTCAAGGACACCTGCCTTGAATGTCACTCGCTCGAGCAGATCACCAAGAACGGTGGCCCGGTGAAACTGGTGATCCGGCCTCGTTACCGACTGGACGAGCCCAACACTCGCGAGTCGGTTGCCGTCCTGCTCCGCCCCGGTGGCCTGGGAGAGGCCAGCGGCGCGCGCGGCGTTCACTGGCACGTCGAGCAGTCCGTGACCTACACCTCAGACGATGTCCGTGCGCAGAAGATCGACCTCGTGGAGTTCAAGGACGAGGACGGGACGACCAAGCAGTACATCGCCGGCCAGCAGGTCAGCGTGTCGACCGACGTCAAGCCCGACATCGAGCGGCTCAAGACGAGCCAGACGACTCGGACCATGGACTGCGTCGACTGCCACAACCGCGTCGGGCATGCGGTTGCCAGTCCGGACCAGGCGGTTGACGAGGCGATGGCCTATGGCCGGATCAGCGTTGACCTGCCCTTTGTCAAGCGTGACAGCGTGGCCCTGCTGAACGGCGACTACGTGTCCCTCGACGTTGCCGACGAGGCGTTCGCAGGCCTGCGCGAGACGTATGCCGCGAAGTACCCGCTGGTCCTCAAGGCCCATGAGAAGGAGGTCACCAAGTCGATCGATGAGCTGAAGCGGATCTACCGACTCATCGCGACCCCGGCCATGAAGGTCCAGGCAAAGACCTACCCGGACAACCTGGGCCACCAGTCCGCTCCTGGCTGCTTCCGCTGTCACGACGACGCCCACTACCTCGTGGTCAAGGGGAAGATCACGAACCAGAAGATTCCTTCTGAGTGCTCCACCTGCCACACGTTCCCCCAGATCGGCACAGGCGCCATCAACTCGACTCTGACGGACAAGCCTGCCACCACGTCTCTGGCATCTCAGCTGGCTGACTTCCCTCTGGGCGTCAAGCCCCCAACCCACAAAGACAAACTCTACGTGTTCAACCACAAGAACTTGACCAAGAGTCTGCAGGTGGCCGGGACGTCGTGCGCTGCCTGTCACGCGCCCAGTTACTGCGCAAACTGTCACAACAGCGGCGCGGTCAAGGTCAAGCACGACACGATGCTCTACAAACACGCGAGCGCCATCACTGACGCTGGCGGTACTCAGTCCTGCGCGCTCTGCCACCAGCCGGTCTACTGCGCAACGTGTCACAAGGAGCCTGTCCTGCTTGGCGCGCAACAGCTGGCCATTAAGCCGACCTCATGAGCATCTCGCGCGCACCAGAGACGACTGAGGCCGAGGAGTGGCTCACCGTCCAGGACGCATGCGCACTGATCGGCGTATCGCCGGCCACGCTGCGTCGGTGGAGCGCAGCGGGGGACGTCCAGGCGTTCACGACCCCCGGTGGGCATCGCCGGTTTGCCCGCTCAACGATCCTTGGCCTGCTGCCGACCGCGCGCAGGCAGCGTCCCACTCTGGAGCACCTGGGCGAGACGCCCGAGCACATGATGCGCGTCTTCCGTCGTCACCTGGGCCAGGCCTGCCGCGGCGTGGGCTGGCTGGACGGGCTCAGTGAGGACCAGCTGGAACCCCTACGCGACCACGGGCGCCGGATCGCGAGCTCACTGCTCGTGGCCATCGACGCGGTCACACAGGACGATCGCCGTTCGGCCATGCAGAAGGCCGTGGGCGCCGCGACGGAGTACGGCCGTCTGGCTGCCCGGGGATCCGGCGAGATCCGCGAGACCGTCGAGGCCTTCCTCCGGTTCCGCATGCTCTTCCTGGGCGAGCTGGCTCAGGTAGCCCGACGCCGCGGGCTCGACACCATCGAGTCCACCAACCTGCTCGTGACGGCGACCCAGGCGATCGACCAGCTGCTGGTCGCGCTGATGTCCGGTCACGCGACTGAGCTGGCCGACAACGCATCCGAAAGGGGTGGCTCGTGATCACCATGTCCGCAACCGCCGCTGTGACGTGCCCCGCCGACGAGGCGATGACACACGCCTCGGCTGTGATGTCGTCTCCTGTGGCCGAGGTGCCACCGGCCACGGTCGTGGCCCTCATCGCTCACGCGCGCGGAGTCCCCAGCGTTGCCCGCGAGGCGTTCGCCGCCAGCTGCCACGCCCTGCCGGCCAGTGACTCTGTGATCATTGTGCACACCTGCCACCGCGTCGAGGTGTACGTCGCACTCGACTCGTTCAACGAAGCTGACCTTCCAGAACTGCCAGCCGGTGGGCAGCGCCTCGATGACGCCGACGCGGCAAGCCACCTCATCAGCGTCGCCTGCGGCCTTCAGAGTGCCGTCCTGGGCGAGGACCAGGTCCTGCACCAGGTCCGCGAGACCTACGTGCTGCGTCACTCCGAGCGCCCTCTGAACCCAGTGCTGGACCGTCTTTTCCAGGTCGCGCTGACGGCCGGACGTCGGGCGCATGAGTGGCTCGGCGGGGCGAAGAGGTCGCTGGGCGATGCCGCGCTGGACGAGATCGAACAGCGGGCCGGAGCACTCACGGGCCACCCGTTCCTCGTCGTCGGGGCTGGGAGCATGGGCCGGCTCACCGCCCAGTCAGCAACCCGGCGTGGGGCACAGGTCATCGTCACCAGCAGGACCGCCGAACGCGCAGTCTGCCTGGCAAACAACGTCGGCGGGCGTGCGGTCGAATCCGTCGACGGCTCGCTGCCGCCCGTCATCGGGGTGGTTGTCGCACTGTCAGGCCCGTGGCAGGTCCACGCGCTTGATGCCCAGCGTCTGGTTGACAGTGGCGTCGTCGTCGTCGACCTGTCGTCGCCGCCGGCTGTTCCGGATTCCCTGCAGGCCCGTCTGGGGGACCGCTTCGTCTCCATCGACGACCTTGCCTGGGGCGCCCAGGTCGAGCTACCGGGCGGGCTTCGTGGCCGGCTGGAGCAGCTCGTGGCCGGCTCAGGCCGGGAGTACTGCCGGTGGCTGCTGGCGCGCGACTCGACCCCCGCCATACAGGCAATGTCCGAAGCAGCAGAGGGCCGTCGACTCAGCGAGACGGAGTGGCTGCTCCGGCGAATGCCGAACCTGACCGAGCAGGAGCGCGCCCTCATCGACCAGATGACCCACCGGCTGGTGGGCGGTATTCTGCACGCACCCAAGTCCGCCCTGCGGCTCGACGAGAGCGGCACTCTGGGCAGGGCGGCCTGGGAGCTGTTCGGGCTATGACACCCACTCGGGCAACCTAGGCAAAGAGAGCGCTATGACAGTCACCAAGGCGATGCGTCCCAGCTCCAAGGAGCTCATCACCCTGCCCGTTGCGGGAATGACCTGCACGGCCTGTGAGCGACGCATCTCCAAGTCCCTGACCGCACTGCCCGGCGTCGTCTCAGCGAGCGCCTCCACCCGCAAGGGCACTGCAAGCCTCATCGTGACCAGCGAGGCCAGCCGGACGGCGATCGAGGCGGCCATCCTCAAGCTCGGCTACCGGGTCGGGGGATCGAAGTGGTTCAACCGCGACGTCGACGTATGGCGCAGCGCCCTGGGTGCATCCGTCGTCGTGGCAGCGCTCGTGTGGGTGGTCGGTTTCGGGGACCTCACCTCGAAGCTGGGTGACCTCAGCACCGGCGGTCTGCTGCTCGTCCTCGCTCTTGGCCTGGCCGCAGGGGTGTCCACCTGTATGGCGATGGTCGGTGGCATCATTCTCGCCATACAGGTGGACACCCCTGCGGCCAGGCCAAGAGCGAGGACGAGCAGCAGACCGCCGGTGCTAAGATCACCCAGCTTCGAGG
>JBBRWQ010000160.1:0-4057 GCA_038249115.1 Actinomycetales bacterium | reverse complement strand
GCCCTCGTGGTCGTGGCCCTCGTGGTCGTGGCCCTCGTGGTCGTGGCCCTCGTGGTCGTGGCCCTCGTGGTCGTGGCCCTCGTGGTCGTGGCCCTCGTGGTCGTGGCCCTCATGGTCGCCGTGGTCGTGGTCGCCGTGGTCGTGGCCCTCGTGGTCGTGGTCGTGGCCCTCGTCATAGCCGATAGCGCCATCGCCGGTGTTGAGCTCGTTCAGGTCGACCTCGTTGCCGGCCGTGTCGACGACCTTGGCCTTGTTCAGGACTGCCGCGAGCGCCTTGCGACGCGCGACCTCGGCCACCATTGAGGGGATCTGGCCGCCCTCGTCGACGGTCTTGGCGAACTCGTTGGGGTCCATGCCGAACTGCTGGGCCGACATCACGAGGTACTCGATCAGCTCGTTCTGGGCAACGCTGACCTTCTCCTTCTCGGCGATCGCATCGAGCAGGAACTGCGTGCGCATGGCCTTGCGGGTGTTGGCGTCAACCTCGACCCGGTGCTCTTCATCCTCAAGACGGTCCTCGCCCTCGAGGTGCTGCTTGACCTCGGCCTCGATGAGCGCATCAGGCACGGGAATCTCGGTCGTGTCCAGCAGCTGCTCGAGGACCTTGTCCCTGGCCTGAACGCCCTGGTCGAACTTCTTGGCGCGGTCGGCCTGCGCCTGGACGTCGGCCTGCAGCTCAACGAGGGTGTCGAACTCAGAGGCGAGCTGGGCGAACTCGTCGTCGAGCTCCGGCAGCACGCGCTCCTTGACCGACTGCACGGTCACAGTGACCTCAGCGTCCTTGCCCTCGTGCTCGCCACCAGCCAGGGGTGCGTTGAAGGTCTTGGTCTCTTCGAGCGCCATCCCGACGAGCGCGGTGTCCAGACCGTCGATCATGTTGCCGTTGCCGATCTCGTAGGAGATGCCCTTGGCCGAGTCGATCTCTTCGTCGCCGATCGCCGCGGTGAGGTCCATGGACACGAAGTCACCGGTCACGGCAGCCCGGTCAACTGTGGTCAGAGTGCCGAACCGCTGACGCAGCGCGGTCATCCGCTCCTCCACGTCCGCCGCGGTGGCCTCAGCGTCGACCACGTCGACCTCAACCGGGATGCCGTCGTAGTCGGGCAGCACCAGCTCAGGGCGAACGTCGACCTCGATGGTGAACTTGAGGTCCTGTCCATCCTCGGCAGGCACCTCGGTCACGTCGACCTCGGGCTGGCCCAGCGGACGGATCTTGTTCTCCTCGATGGCCAGGCCGTAGAAGCGGGGAAGCGCGTCGTTGACGGCTTCCTGCAGTACCGCACCGCGGCCGACACGCTGGTCGATGATCCGGGCGGGGACCTTGCCGGCGCGGAAACCGGGAACGTTGATCTGCGAGCCGATCGTCTTGTAGGCCGCGTCCAGGCTCGGCTTGAGCTCGGCGAACGGGACCTCGACGGTCAGCTTGACGCGGGTCGGGTTCAGGGTCTCAACGGCACTCTTCACTGCGCGGCACTCCAGATCATGGGGGAAAAATGGACTTCGCAAACCTCGGCAAGCATGCCGAGCACCGGTCCATGGTATCGGCTGCACGGCGGTGGTCCGAACGGAGCGGTCGCCCGCGCCCCATACGCCCCAACAGACCCGACCAGCCGCCATACCTCTCGTGAGAGGCCACAGATCGACCTGAACAAGGCCGTTTTCGGTCGATCTGTGGCCTTTCACGAGCGGGGTGCGGGTCCGCAGAAGTGCCCGGCACTGGCCGGGTCCTCTCTATCCACGTCTATCCACACGGTGGTCGGGCTGACAGGATTTGAACCTGCGACATCGTGCTCCCAAAGCACGCGCGCTACCAAGCTGCGCCACAGCCCGCTGATACCTCATGCCGTACCCGTCAGGCCCCTACGCTCAGGGACCCGTTTCGAAACGAAGGACAGCGGGCATTAGGCTAACGCCTCGCAGCGCTGCCCTTCACCACGTGGGTGCTGCATGCGGGCGTAGCTCAATGGTAGAGCCTCAGTTTTCCAAACTGACCACGCGAGTTCGATTCTCGTCGCCCGCTCCACGGTCCCTCATCTCGCCCGAGCTGTCCCCCGCCGACATGCTCACATCTCGAGATTCCGCGGACACCCGCACTACCCCGTCTTCTGGCGGCGTTCAGGTTCGCCAGATCAGTACGACGGCACGATCGTCGGTCTCGCCGGCCAGTGGTGCGGCGCAGATCCGGGACGCGCCACCGGCAAAGCCACCTGCCATGAGTCGCTCAGCCTCGCCGAGCATCCGGTCGATCCCGACCGAGAGGTCGCGGGTGCGGGTCTCGACAACTCCGTCGGTGTAGAGCAGCAGGGCGTCACCACGGCTCAGCTCACCATTCGACCGAGGAAACGTCGCGCCGTTCTGGATACCCAGCAGCGGACCGTGCTCAACGTCCAGGAGCTCCCAGCGACCAGAACCAGCGGAGAACTTCACGGCGGGAGGGTGCCCTGCACTGCCGAAGGAGAACTGGCCCGAGTCAAGCTCGAGCGCCACGTGCACTGCGCTCGCAAAGCCTTCGCCCCAGCCCTGACGAATCAGATAGGTGTTGGCGGCGCCAAGAAGGTCGGCGGGATCCATCGCTCCCAGCAACCCGCCCAGAGCCCCTGACAGCAGCAACGCGCGGGTCCCCGCCTTGGCTCCCTTGCCTGAGACATCGACCAGCGCCACCTCAAGCCGTTTTCCGGCGTTGGAGCGCGCGGCCACCACGAAGTCTCCCGAGAACGAGTCGCCGTGAGCAGCTTCCAGAGCGACCTCGACGTGCCACGGCTCGGGCAGAGCCGGCAGGTCGCCGTGTGCGCGAAGCCGATCGCGCAGATCGACCAACATCGACTCGCCCAGTGTCCCGTGAACACCCAGCCGGGCTCGGGACACCGACAGCCAGGTCATCATGGCGCCCACGACGACAAACACGATGTAGGCGCCCACAAAACTGGTCTTGTACGCCCCGCGCAACCACCCGTCATAGGCCATCAGACCGGCGATGGTCACCAGGACGAGGGCGAGCCATCTGGGCGGCAGGAACAGCCCGGCGAGGACGACCAAGGGCAGAAAGGACGACCAGGGCACGGCGGTCGGCCAGCGGACGATCAGGCCGGACACCAATACCGCAGTCAGGATGAGCAGCGCCGCGGGCACAGCCGGGTGGCTCCGAAGAATCCCGCTGATCCGCCAGGAGAGCCACCCTTGCGCCCTCGAGCGGCGGCGTGGGAGACCCAGGAGCCTGACAAGCTGCGTCTGCCTCGTCACAGTTCGAATGGTTTCACCGTCGCTGTACGGGCGCGGGCGTTTTCGCGCTTTTTCCTGACACAGCCGGGGGTCTCGCTGAACCTCAGCCCTCGGACGCCGGGACCGGCGGAAGCTCGCCGGCGCGTTCGTAACGCTCGACCATGGCAAGACGCCGCGCATGCCGAGCGTCACGGCTGAAGGGGGTGGTCAGGAAGGCTTCGACCATGGCCTGGGCCTCGGCCTCGGTGTTCATCCGAGCACCGATGGACAGCACCTGTGCGTTGTTGTGGGTCCGGGCAAGCTGCGCCAGCTCGACGTTGTAGGCCAGCGCCGCACGGATGCCCTTGACCTTGTTGGCGGCCATCTGCTCACCGTTGCCCGATCCGCCCAGGACGATGCCGAAGGCACCGATGTCGCCCGACACGGCCTCTGCCGCGCGCAGCACCGCAACCGGGTAGTCGTCCTCGGGGTCGAAGTAGTCAGGTCCGTGGTCGACCACGTCGTAGCCCTTGGCCTGCAGGAAGGTCACCAGGGCGCACTTCAGGTCGTATGCCGCGTGGTCGCCGCCGATGTGAACGCGCATGTGCGTGGGGTCCTTTGCTAGTAGGGGGTTTCAGCTGTCAGAGGGCTGCGAAGACGGGCCCGGTGGTGCGAGTGCGTTTGATCTCGAAGAAGCCGGGGGTGCCTCCCACAAGGAGGCAGCCGTCCCAGAGCCTGCCGGCTTCCTCACCGGTGGGCGCCGGCGACACGACAGGTCCGAAGAAGGCCATCCCCGCCACGGAGATGACGGGTGTACCCACGTCGTCACCCACCAGGTCCATGGCCCGCAGGTGGCTGG
>JBBRWQ010000159.1:0-4084 GCA_038249115.1 Actinomycetales bacterium | reverse complement strand
GCTGTGGCCGCGCTCGCTGCTCACGCCGTTCACCGACGACGTCGAGCTGACCGACGCTGACCGACGCGCCTACTCCCTATACGCCGCCGCCCAGCAGTTCAAGGGCTTCGAGACCGTCCACGCGGACTTCACCCGCGACCCGTGACCATCTGTGCGCAGTGGCTGCGCAGCGGTGGGTGCCCTCCGTCTCGGGCGACCGGGCCGCAGTCGATCACGGCGCGGGGTGGCGGTGGCGCTCGCGGGGTCGGCCAAGCGAATCGCCAGTATCAACGAGGCCGCCGGACTGCCCGGGGACTGGCCCGTGCCAGCCGATCAGCGAGCCCAGATTCGCACCACCGGGGCCCGAGAGTTCTTCGTCAACGAGTATGGCCGGCAGCCCGAGGACGCACGTGAGCTGGCAGGGCTGATCGCCAGACACTCCCGCCCGAAGACCCAGGCCGTCGCCGGATACAACCTCACCTTCAGCCCGGTCAAGAGCGTCCCGACGCTGTGGGCATTGGCCGACCCGCAGGTGGCCGCCCGGATCGAAGTGGCCCACCAGTGCGCCGTCAAGGACGCGCTGGCCTTCATCGAGAACCACGCGTTGTATACCCGGGAGGGCACCAACGGCGTCCGCCAAGTCAACGTTCAGGGCATCGTCGCCACAGCTTTCACCCACCGCGACAGTCGGGCTGGCGACCCGGACCTGCACACCCACGTGGCGGTCGCGAACAAGGTCCAGACCAAGGACGGGCGGTGGCTGAGCATCGATGTGCGGGTGCTCTTCAAGGCCACGGTCGCCGCGTCAGAGAGGTACAACACCTCCCTGGAGCGACGTCTTCGCACCGGGCTCGGACTGCGATTCGAAGAGCGCGCGAACGCGGACGCGCGCAAGCGTCCGGTGCGCGAGGTCGTCGGCGTCGATCCCGCACTGAACCAGCGGTGGTCCGCCCTGCGAGCCAGTATCCAGGCCCGTCACTGCGAGTTGGTCGCCGACATCCAGGCCGCCCACGGGCGTCCGCCGACGCCGGTTGAGTCGTTGCATCTGGCCCAGCAGTCACACCGGCCGGGCTGGTGCTGCGGCTGGCTGACGGCAACGAGGCCGGCGATGGCGAGCCGCACAGCGTCAGACGGCCCGAGCTGGTCCGGCCGCCGACGCCCACAGACCTGCTCGAGGGGATGCTGGCCCGCGACGACGCGCCGCGATCGGCGACCACCCTCGTACGTGACATGTCCGACTCGGCGACCTGCCTGGGCCAGACCGCCGCGGTGTGGTGGCGGATCAGCCGGCACCTGTCGCCTGCCGTAGCCGAGCAGATCGACGCCGACGACGCCCTGGCCACCCGACCAACGAAGGAGTGTTGGTCGGCTTTGGCCTGTGAGCTCGACCCGCGGCTGATAGGCCAAGGCGACTGGCCAGCCCTGGCCTTGCTGATGGAGGACCCCGAAGCTGCACCATGATCGCACGATCCTCGGTCCTGTCCGCGAGCTGCGCAGTCCATTCTGCGGGTGATACATAGGTAGCGTTCGCGGGTTGAAATGATACTCAAACGAGGATAAGTAGCACTAATATCGGTGGATGGGAGATCGGTAGCAATGCTTGTCGAGGACTTCGCCGTAGCGCAACGAGCCCATGCTGTGCGCGCCGAACGCGGATGCCGGGCCTTCATCCCGCCCACGTTGCCACCGGTGTTGCCCCTGAGCGCAGCTCTCATGCAACAGCTGTCCTCCGCCGACCGGGCGATCGGCGAGTTAGCCGGTGCCGGCGGCGCGCTACGGAACCCGGGTCTCATGTCCCGAGTGTTCCTGCGACGGGAGGCGGTTCAGTCAAGCAGGATCGAAGGTACCGAGGCATCCCTGTCTGACCTTGTTCTATTCGAGCTTGACCAACCGAAAGACGACCACCACAACGACGTCCGGGAGGTCTTCAACTACGTCCGGGCCCTCGACCATGTCTTGGCTCCTGATCGACGACTTCCCCTCAGCCTGAGCCTGCTGCGAGAGGCTCATGGCATTCTGTTGACAGGTGTCTGTGGCGAGTACGCCACACCTGGTGAATTCCGAACCAGCCAGAACTGGATCGGCCCACCCGGCACGGCGATCGACAATGCGACGTACGTTCCGCCCCCTCCGGGGCGACTTTGGGAATGTCTCGACCAGCTTGAGAAGTTCCTGCACGCCGCAAGCGATCTGCCACCGTTGCTGGCCATCGCCGCCGTTCACTATCAGTTCGAAGCCATCCACCCCTTTATCGATGGGAACGGCCGAGTGGGACGGCTGCTCGTGATGATCCTCCTGATCGAATGGAACCTGCTCCCGGCCCCGCTGCTTGACCTCTCCGCCTATATCGAGCCCCGCCGTGACCAGTACTACGAAGGTTTGCTCCGCGTCTCGATAGCCGGCGACTGGACAGGATGGTTCGACTTCTTCCTGATTGCGGTGGAACAGCAGGCGCGCGACGCTCTAGCGAGGGCACGCACGTTGCTCGCACTGCGATCGCAAATGCGCGATGAGGTGGCCACGGTCAAGTCCTCTGGCCTTCCAGCGAAGCTCGTGGACGCGTTGTTCGACGTGCCCGCCATGACCATTCCCCGCGCGAAAGACCTGCTGGAGGTTACTCACCGCGCAGCCACCCAACACGTCGAGCGGCTTGTAGCCCTTGGCATGCTCCAGGAGATCAACCTGGGCCGGCGCCCGCGCCGGTTCATCGCACCGGGGATCATCGCCGCCGCGGAGGGCCGGGCGTGGTGAACGATCCATGAACGATCTGCGGCGGACAGCCACGTTCAGACAGCATTGCTCTTGACCCTGTCCTGCGTGCGGCCACGCAGGACAGTTTCCATTCCCAGGCTGACGATTCAGGGCTTCGTGCTGGTCGCGGTGACCACGTTGTTCGGTGGTTCCTTGCTGTTCGGGCTCTCGCCCGGCCTGCTGCTCGCCATGACGGCGGGGCGCTTCGGCTGCCTTCTCGGCGGATGCTGCGCCGGCCACCCACCAGCTCACGATGGGGGGTCTGGTCCTCGGACCGGAGCCTTGGCGTTCGCCGAGTCTCGGTGCAGCTGCTCGAGTCCTCACTCGCCGGGGTCGTCGGCACCCTCGCCCTCTTCGGGGTGGTCCTGTTAGGGGCCAGCGCCGGGGGGCTCGTCTTCATCGCCGCGATTGCCGCCTACACAGCCGGCCGCCAGCTGCTCTTCCCGTTGCGGGGGATCGCAAGGACGACCAGCAACGGGCCGATGGTCATGCTGGGCTCGGCTTCGCTGATGTCACTGGCGGCCATGATGGTGATGTTCCTGCGCTGAGCAGATAAGTCAGCCGGACGGTCAGCAGCAGCCCCGCTTGCGGGGCGCATCCTCCGTCTTCACGCTGGTGACAGAGGATGCCGGAGTGTCCTGCACACCCCCCGCGGAGCTGCCCTCGGTTCCGTCCGCGTTGTCCTGGCCGCGCCCTTGGACGTGTCCGCCCGCGTGACCGGACTTTCCGTGGCCACCATGCATTCCGAAATGCATGAATCCCATCCCGGCAAGGATGAGGATCAGCACCCAGTTGCGGGTGAGGAAGTCCAGCATCTCCACCACTCCTTCTCGTACTGCCTCCCGGCCAGGAGCAGGCTTCTCGCCGCGGCCCGAAGATCTTGGGGCCTTCAGCCTCGCGTCGGGTTATGAAGTTCAGGGCAGAGCAACGGTGAAGGTTCCGTGAAGAGGCACTCCCAAAGCGGTCGCTTGGGCGAAGGCAGGCTTGGGCCGGCTCATTAGTCTCAGAAAATGCCCAAGCCCCCTGGCTGACGAGGTCCGTGACCACGTCGCCGAGCGTTTCAGCTGGGCACCGGAAGGCGTGGTTCGCCGGTTGCAGCCAGGACCAGGGGGGCTTGGTGATGTGGCCGGGATGAAGATCGGCGATGGCCAGGGGCACCTGCTGACGATGATTGCCCGGCTCGTGGGTGCGCGTCGTGCCGTGGAGGTTGGCACGCTCACGGGCTACTCCAGAGCCCACAATCGCGCCGGCCGCGTACCGAGCCTTGGACCGGCTCGGCGTCACCTCGTTCATCATGGGCGCCGCGACCCAGCGGGTAGTGCAGGCTATCGGTGTGCGCATGACAATGATTTCT
>JBBRWQ010000158.1:0-4139 GCA_038249115.1 Actinomycetales bacterium | reverse complement strand
GCCTTCCAGCCGTCGCGACCTATCGCGGTGGTGCTCACTGCGAGCTGGCGGTAGGCGATCGCCGCGGAGTCGGCTGGTCGACCGGAGTCTTCGACCAGGACAGCCTTGGGGAGCAGGTAGGCGCGGTGGGCAGCCCATGTCGCCCACAGGGCACCGGGTGCGGCGATGGGCGGGAACTTCCGGACTTGCGCGGCCATGGAGGGCGCCAGCCAGGCGATGGCGCGTCGCGCGGTCTGGTTGGGGTCGGCATCAAGGGTGGTATCTGATGCCGACATAGCGATGGCCGCCGAGACCGCGACCTGGTCGGCGCGATGTTGGTCGACCGACCCGGGTTCGGGCATGGGGAACCCGGGCGTGGCCCCCGGGGTGGGTGTCTTGCGGGGGAAGGGCAGCGGCCCCGATGCTGCTGGGCTCGGCGGTGAGGCGACCGCGCTGGAGGCCGGGGCACTGGGTCCGCCGGTGTTGGCGACGGGTGTACCCGCCGAGCAGGAAGCGAGGGTCAGCGAGAGCCCGAGAAGGACAACTGCCTTGGTGCGCATGAAACTCCTTGGTTAGCAAGGGCATTCAGCCGAATCGGACGGCTTTCCAGGACTGTGACTGCCAGTACGAACCGCGCAGGTCCGCGATCTTCACGACGTCGCCGGTTTGAGGTGCGTGGATCATCTGCCCGCCGCCGATGTAGACGCCTTCGTGGCGGTAGACCCCGGCGCTATGGTCGCCGTTGTCGAAGAAGATCAGATCACCGGGGGCGAGCGCAGACTCGTACGACGCGGGGGAGACGGCCACGGGGGTAGCGCGCGGGTCGGTCAGCTGGAAGTCGGTGAAGTGCAGCAGGCTGATCCGTCCGCCGGATGCTTGGTAGATGGCGTACTGGGTCAGGCCTGAGCAGTCGAATCCGCCGCCGGTCGGGCCGGTGGGCCCGCCTCCTCCCCAGACGTAAGGGGTGCCGAGGTACTGCTTGGCGGCCGCGACGGTAGCGGCGCCGAAGGTGGTTCCCTGGCCGCCGGTGTTGCCTGCGTAGTGCCCGGCGTCGGCCATGATCTTGGCGACGTACACCTCGCTCTCACCGTTCGCCGGGATGCCCCCAGAGGCAAGAACGGCGCCAGGTCCGGCGTTGTAGGCGGCGAGCATCAGCGCTGTGAGGTCGCCACTGACCTTGCCGGCGGTAACAGCCGGGGCGAGGTCGGATGCGAGCTGGCAGTCGTACCGGCCCTGGGCCGCGATCGCGTCGGCCGGGTCGAACGGGTCGGCGGTCCCGTCGCCGTTCTCGTCGCGCCCATAGGCCGCCCACGTGCCGGCCATGAACTGGGAGATGCCTTGTGCGCCAACAGGACTGACCGCTTTGGGGTTGAAACCAGACTCGGCGTTCAGCTGCGCTGCGATGATGGCCGGCGGCGCAGCTGGGCACAGTGATCCAGCCGCGGTGATCATTGCCGAGTACTCGGCGGGGACGGTTCCGCCCTTGAGGTCGCCGCCGACCCCACCGGCGAAGGCGTCCTTGGGGACACCGACGACTGCGCCGAGCACGGTGATGATGACGACCCCACCTAAACCGACCGCGGCCACAAGGCCACCGGCTGCCTTTCCGCTCATGTTAAGACCCCCTGAAGGGGCATCAGCCTAGGGCCTGTGGACGACAAACCCGACATGTCGGATGTGTCCGGCATGATATGAACGCGTCCACTGGGGCTTAGAGCGCCACAACAACAGGGGAGGGGTTGCTCAGATGCGTATCGCGAACACGAACTTAGCCGACCGACCCGCCGGCGAGCCAGGCAAGCAATGCCGGCCGGGAGAAGCGCCACGCGCCGCCTACCTTGCGGCCGGGCAGCTTTCCCTCGCGGGCGAGCCGGCGCACGGTCTCGGTGTTGAGGTCCATCAGAGCCGCGACGTCGTCGACGTCCAGGACGTCCTTGTCCGGCGGCACCAGGTGCTCGCGCGCCAGGCTGCGAGGCTTGGCCATTTCCTGCTCCCTTGTCCTCGACCTCTCCCAAGTCCAGACACCGTACCGCGGGCATGTACGCGCACAAAACACCACGACACCAGCGATCCACAGTCAGGAAACGCGCGTCTTTACCCACTTTTTATGGTCTCATTACTATTTGTCAGGCACCCATTGCTACTCATTACTGTTACGGTAGCACCATGAGCGGTATCCGCAAGGGTGGTCGGCACAGCGCCCCGGCAGGCCTGTATGAGCCTCTGAAGACCTCACGCCAGCTGGGGAGCTGGACCGGCGCGGTGCGCGCGAGCTGGACGGGCGCGCCTCGTGCCCCGTCGTGGTGGTTCGTGGGCGCCCACGGCGGCGCGGGCGCGACGACCTTGGCCCTTTGTTCTCAGGGCGACAGTGACATCTACGGAGGGGACGCCGAACGCCTCTGGCCCCAGCCGGCCTTCGAGACCGCCCGCGGCGTCGTGGTGGTGGCCCGGACAACCGCCTGGGGGATGGAAGCCGCCCAAGATGCCACCAGGCAGTTCCACACCGGCCGCGTCCCAGAAGGCACCGACCTGCTGGGCCTGGTCCTTGTCGCCGACGCCCCTGGACGCCTGCCCAAGCCGTTGGCACTGCTTCGCCGGCTGGTGGCCTCGGCCTACCCCCAGACCTGGTCGGTCGACTGGCACGAGACGTGCCGGGTGACCGGCCGGGGCGAGGACCTGGTCGTTCCGGCCTTGGAGCCGGTCATGAAATCCATCCGCTCGACCCTAAGGAGCACCCCATGATCCGTCTGCTCGCCGGCCTGTCCGCAGCCGACCTGCCCGTCCCGTGCGCCACCCGACCGCCTGGCACTGAGGCCCTCGGGACGGTTCTGAACTGGGTGTTCTGGATCGCTCTCTTCGCATGCCTCCTGTCGCTGATCATGGTCGGGGCACAAGTGGCCATGGCGCACCGCAGGGGAGAAGGCATGGAACACGCCGCCGGTATCGCGAAGGTCATCGGCGGCATCATCATCATCACCGGCGCCAGCGGCTTCGTGAACCTGCTGTTGAACGGGCACTGCTGAGATGACTCAGCCGGTCGAGACACTGCCCGCTTCACCGGGGGACGAGAAGTGGCTTGGTGGTCGCAAGTGGACCGGCCTGGCCGCCGTCATCATCCTCGGCGTCCTTCTGGTCGCCGCTGGTGGCGTCGTGCTGTTCTCCGGCCAGGGGAGCGGGCCGCAGCCAGCGCTGACCCCACCCCAGGCAGCGACTGCGAACCCGACGCCGGGTGGTTCCCAGGATCAGTCACTGCCAACATCTGCCCCGGTAAACGTGACGTGGACGCTTTTTGAAGGAATCGGCCTACCGACCTCCACCGACGTCGGCCCCACCACGGTGCAAGGATCCGTGGCATCGGGGTACAGCCACTCACCCACAGGTGCGCTTATCGCTGCCGCGCAACTGGCGGTGCGTGTCGTGCTCGCACCCGATACCGACTGGCGGCTCGCAGTCGATGCGGGGACGGTTCCTGGCCCGGGACGCGAGGCGTGGATCAAGGATCGCGAGCCGCTCACCGGCAAGTTCG
Organism: Actinomycetales bacterium; assembly: GCA_038249115.1. Taxonomy (GTDB): domain Bacteria; phylum Actinomycetota; class Actinomycetes; order Actinomycetales; family Dermatophilaceae; genus UBA4719. The sequence goes on along the minus strand of JBBRWQ010000158.1, from coordinate 634 downwards.
AAGGCATTGAACCGGGCCGAGCGGCGCAGCTCGCAGGGTTCGCGTTCACCGGCTACTCGCCAGACCTCGCGGTGATCACCTTGGTCAATGGTGACGCGCCCGAGGGCTACCGGGCGTCCACAGTCACTTTGGTCTGGCGCGACGGCGACTGGAAGGTACAGCAGGGGCCCGACGGCCTGACTTCAACCAACGTGCACCCCATCGCAGACCTGACCGGATTCGTCCCCTGGTCAGGTGTCAGCTGATGCTGCCTGCGGTCCTGCCGATGGGTTGGTGCGACACGCACCCCGCCTTCCCCAGTTGCGTGATCGGAAAGATCCCTGGCGCGATTGCTGCGTCGGGGTTCGAGTCGATGGCGACGTCACTGGGCGATGGTTATATCCAGATGCTCAAGATGCTCACGTCGTTCTGGGTGAAGATCGACGTCGGCGCACTGGACGCGAGCCCCGGTGGCGTCATCGTGATGCTGCGTGACCTCACCTGGTGGTGGCTGCTGGTGATCGCCTGCGCGGGCGCGATCATCGGTGGCGCCAAACTCGCGGTTAACCAGGACGCCCGTGAGGGCCAGGTGATCGTGAAGGGCCTGCTGCGAACCGTATTAGTCGCTGGTGGCGGGGTGGCGGTCATCAACCTC
>JBBRWQ010000157.1:0-4270 GCA_038249115.1 Actinomycetales bacterium | reverse complement strand
GGCGTAGTCACGCGGTGGCGACGCCGATCCGATCGTCATAAGACGATCCGTCTACCGGTCACTGATCGGTTTGAGAGCGGCACCGGTCTAGGCGGAAGCCTGCACGTCTTCAAAGATCGTGGTATCGAACGCATGAGTGCCGTCTTCGACGGTCCGCACGGCTCCCAAGGGTATGAGGTCCCGAATGCGTACGCTGCGGAGCCCGAGCCCGACGACGAAACAGCCGCACGACTAGCCCAGCCTTGATCGTGCTTTCGTGTGGCCTTCGATGCGGGTGTCAGTCCTGCGTTCGGCCTACGTCCTCGTAGCCGACAAGCACGGACGATCACCCTCCATCCGACCGGTATGCAGCGCTCGAGCCTGGCCGCCACGACCCAGACCTCCAGCAGGTGGCATTCTGAGCAGATGAGCGACTACGAGATCGTCATCCACCTGCGTGAGCCCGGCGAGCCACTGCGGATCCTGCTCCCCGGGGTGGGAGGCGATGCCGCCGAACGAGACCGTCAGAAACTCATGTACGAGATCGAGGAGGCCAGGCTCGCCGAAGTCCCCGTCCTGGCCGTGCAGACCTCCAGCGGACACCCGGCGGAGTCGCTTGCGGTCGACCCCCTCGAGGTCACCGAAGTCGACCTCATCGAGGTCCCCATCGACGATCCGCTGGGCGCCTCAGAGCGGTAGCTGCGGCAACGGACTACTCGATCCCTGGCGGCGCGTCGGAACCGATAGGGCGGCCTCTTGCGTCCGACCCACATGCTTGGCCGTGGCGGACGATCGGTGAGTTTAGCCTCAGTGGGGGCAGGCGTTCTAATTGTGGCTGCCCAGCGGCGAGTCGTATCCCGTTTGCCACCAGTTCAATCCGCGAGGGACGCCTTTCGACCATACGACTTGGGGTCGGCTCGGAGCCCCAAGGACGGTGGCCTGATCCCGGTCTTGGGACGAGGCGCCGCTACTGCTTCTCGAAGGTGACGAGGATGCCGTCCACGCCACCCGGACCAACGCGGCCTTTCACCTCTACTGAGGTGATGCTCTTGAGGGTCCAGCACGTGGCGCCGTGCTCGTTAAGAACCTTCTCCAGCTTGTCGCCAGAAGGACAAGTAACGACTCAGACAGCGACGTGGAAACGCCGGCTGATCGGCACCCAGATGCCTGAGTAGCAATGCGTGGTCTGACGGGATTCATGATTGCTGGCGCGGGTGGGTTCACCTGTCGGCGAGGCAACGCTGAAAGAGCTAACGCCTGGATCCAATGGCTCGGCGCAGCGACGACCGTGCGTGGCCTCGACCGGCAGGAGCGAGAGCGCCCAGATCCTCCGGCCCAGCAGTCGGCCAGCGCCTGGCGATGAGGCAGATAGCGGCTGGTGCAGCGGTCCGTCGCCCGACATGGCTGTGTCCCAGAGCGGCTTTGGGGCGCGTCGAGTCGCTCTGACTCAAGGAAGTGCAGCGCATCACCGCTTCTACCTGCCTGCTGCGGAGCGTCGGTAAGGAGATGGATGACGGTGCCCCGATTTGGCATACCCCAGCTCGGCTGGCATCTCGTCGTAGGTCCATCCCACCCCGGCAACGATCGGCGGCGCCTGTCGCCCCGCGAAACTCGTGGCCCGACCCGCCGGCGTTGCGGCTGCGAGCACGCTTGGCCCTGTTGATCGCAGTGGTTGGCAGGTCTCGACCCAGGCTGGGCGCCGCGGCCCGGTGCCACACAGGCGTGTCGGCAGCAGATGACACGCCTGCGGGTGGCGCAACCAGCGCGGTTGGCCGTTTGGCGAGCGAAGCGGCGGGGCCTTCGACCCTTGCCGCGCGTCTCAGCCGGCGAGTCCACTGTCCATGGCGGGACCTTCCTGGGAAAATCAAGGAGTATGCGGGACGACGAGGGGGCGAGCGGAGGGCCAAGGCCATGAACGAACTGCAGTTCAGCAAGGTCAAGAACGCCGAGGGTTTCATCGCAGCTCTGGACCAGAGCGGCGGCAGCACCCCGAACGCCCTGAAACTCTATGGCATCGCGGACGGAGCCTATTCCGAAGAGAAGGAGATGTTCGACCTCGTCCACGCGATGCGCACGCGCATCGTCACAAGCCCCAGCTTCGACGGCGACCGCATCCTGGGCGCGATCCTTTTCGAGATGACGATGGACCGCCAGATCGAGGGTCGTGGCAGCGCCGACTACCTGTGGAACGTGAAGAACGTCGTTCCGTTCTTGAAGGTCGACAAGGGTCTGGCTGACGAGGTCGACGGTGCCAAGGTGATGAAGCCGATGCCCGACCTGGACGCGGTTCTGCTCCGAGCTGTAGAGAAGGGCATGTTCGGGACCAAGATGCGCTCGGTGATAAGGCTCGGCAACAGCGCCGGCGTGCAGGCAGTGGTCGACCAGCAGTTCGAGGTCGGTCGTCAGATCCTGGCCGCCGGTCTGGTGCCGATCCTCGAGCCCGAGATCGACATCCACTCCCCGAGCAAGGCCGAAGCAGAGCAGCTGCTTAAGCCGGCCATCCTCGAACAACTCGGGGCACTGGCCACAGACCAGATCGTCATGTTGAAGCTGACCCTTCCCGAGGTCGACGACTTCTACGCCGAACTGGTATCCCACCAGAACGTCCTGCGCGTCGTCGCCCTCTCCGGCGGCTACACCCGCGAGGAGGCAAATGCCCGACTGGCCCGCCAGCACCACGTAGTCGCTAGCTTCTCGCGGGCGCTCACCGAGGGGCTCACCGCCCAGCAGAGCGACGAAGAGTTCAACGTTGCCCTGGACGCATCGATCGGCAGCACCTTCGGGGCATCCGCCACCTGATCCATATCGAGCCGTGCCCTAGCACTACGCGGCCGGCATCAGTTGGGTGGCTGACGCGTTGGGCACGATGCGGGTGAGTCCCTTGAGGTGGTGTAGATCGGGTCCCTCAGATGGTGACCGTGTGTCGGTCCCGGACATCCCTGCGTGAGGCTTTGCGAGCACTGACAAAGGAACTCACGAGAGGACTCACGCGATGGCCCTGGACAAGTCTGCCCTACTCGAGCTGACCGATTCACTACGCAGCGCCGATGACGGTCAGCTGATGCGCCGGCTGTTGCACACGATCCGGCAAGCCCTGATCGACCCGGAGGCTGCTGAACACGCGGCGCCGACCCGCACGAACGCACCGATGCTCGCACGACGCACCGCAACGGGACCCGGGACCGGGACCGGGACAAGACCATCTCCACGACCAGTGGGGACCTGACGGTCAAGATCGCGAAGACCCGCACCGGGTCCTTCTTTCCGTCGCTGCTGACCCCGCGCCGGCGGATCGACGTGGCGTTGCACGCGGTGGTGATGGCGGCCTCCGTGCACGGCGTCTCGACCCGCAAGGTCGACGACCTGGTCACCGCCCTGGTTGCCGAGTCGGGGATCTCCCCTCCTGGACGGCAAGGTGCGCTTCGAGAGCGCGAAGTTCTCGGCGCCATACAGCTGGGGCCACCTGCCCCACGGCCGAACCATGCCGCCGCGAAATGAGTGGGCGCCTGGGATGAACGAGGCGCTGGATGAGCTGCGCGGTGAGATCGCAGCTGATCGGCGGGTGCTTGCAGGGCGCGGTGAGCAGGCCTGGCAGGACCACTACCGGCGGCAGACGGTCCGTTCAACACGTCCTGTTCCAGCTGAGACGAGGGACAATCGGCAAGTGGCGCGACGTAGGTCCGGAGCTGGTGGCACAGGACCGGATCCTTGATCTCCGACCGCGGCCCATGCCGTGGAGCCGCCGTACCGCGTCCTCCCACAATCCACCCAGAAACCTATGTCAGGCTTGTTGACCAATGGACCAGAACGCGAACTCCACCTCGATGCGAGCGACACCAGGCCTGACATGAGCAGGACCACAGCCACGGCGGCCGACGCGTTGGTGATCTTCGGGATCACCGGGGACCTGGCGCGCAAGATGACGTTTCGCTCGCTGTATCGCCTGGAGGTGGCGGACCGGCTGGACTGCCCGATAATCGGCGTGGCGATGGACGACTGGTCCGAGGACCACCTGCGGGCCATGGTGCTCGAAGCCGTGACGGCAGACCAGGACGTGGTGGACGAGGTGGCGTTCCATCGTCTGGCCGGGCGGCTCAGTTATCTGAAGGGCGACTTTACCGATCGCGAACATGTGGCCGCTGTGCAGGTCACCTTGGCCGAGGACTTCGGTGTCGAGGACCGGGGCGCCTTCTACGACTCGGTGGGTGCGCTTCGCGACGTGGTCCAGAACCACCTCCTGCAGGTCCTGGCCCTCGTCACCATGGAGGCACCGGTCGGGCCTGGGCACCGG
>JBBRWQ010000156.1:0-4320 GCA_038249115.1 Actinomycetales bacterium | reverse complement strand
GCTGAGGCGATCGGCATGCTGAGCACTGTCCTGGGTTATGGCAAGGACGTCGTGGCGCGTAAGTACCTGTCCCTCGCGTGCAAGCGACATGTCCCGTCGCTCGACCTGACCTCGTTGTTCGCAGGCGTGACCTCGTGACCCAACATGCTGGCTGACGCCGACGGAAGGCACCGGTCGGCAGACCATGGTGGCCCGCCGACCGGTGCGCTGCCGTGAGTTGGCTGTCAGTCGAGGGAGATCTTCACCACCTCGCCCGTGGGGCCACCGCCGTTGTTGGCGGGCATGATGCTCCAGTTGGAGACGTATACCGCGCCGTGGTCGTAGGCGAACCCTGACGGGAAGGACAGTTTGCCGGCGCCGAGCGTGGTGCGGTGGCCGTTCGGGGCCACCTTGACGACCGCGCCGGAGGGGTTTGGTCCGAACATGCCGTTGGCCTGGAACTCGGTGGCGTAGAAGTTACCTGCGTCGTCGAACCCGCAGCCCTGTATGCCGGTGAAGCCGGTCCACTTGACCGTCGCAGTGCCGTCGGCGATGCGCCACACCCGGGCGTGGCCTGGCGCATAGTTGCCGCCGAGGAGCTCCCCTACGTAGAGGGACCCGTCGGGAGCTTTCGCGACGCAGGTCGGGACCGCGTCCGTGATCGACCCGCCGGGCACCGGGAGGTAGGCCAGGGTCGAGACGTGTCCGTGGTTGTCGACCTTGGCGATGAGGTTTGCGCCGGCGTCGGCCACGTACTGCGTGCGGCCACTGGACGCGAGACCGTTGGGGTTCGAGTCCGGGAACTGGTCAGGCTGCAGGTTCTTGTGGTCGTTGGTCCACGCGTAGTTGGTGTCCCCGGTGCTCGCGAGCACGCTCCACGAGCCGTCGCTGTTGATGGCGAGTGTCCGACCCAGCTGAGCCCTGGCGGCGTCGATGACAGCTCCCGGGGGTGCCTCTGGCGGGATGCCGAAGCTGTTGGCCGACACCTGACCGTAGATGCGGTTGCCCTGAGTGGAGACCGCGACGAGGCCCCCAGCGCCGGTCCCGTCCGGCGACGCCACCGAGATCAGGTGGTCGACGACCTTGCTGAGCTGACCGCCTACGAGTTTGCTCATACCGCTGGTCAGCCCGGCGCACGCGGGCCCTTCTGGCCCGCTGCCCAGACAGACGCTCCCGCCGTGACCCGCTTCGGCGATGTAGAGGTCGCCGTGCGGGCCGAAGGCAAGGCCGCGAGGATTATCGAGGTTCCGGGCAACGACAGTCACCGTCCCCGCGGCATCGTCAGTCGTCTGGGCGGCATGGACCGGGCTGGCAACCATGAGACTGCCGGCCGCGAAGAGGCCGATGGCAGCGGAGACGCTCATGTTGCGGCTGCGCAACTTCGAGCGGGTCGGGAACGTGATGCCATACGTGGTCTTGGTTTTCATCTAATCTCCTCACGAGGGTCGCTTTAGGTAAGGCTTGCCTGCCCAACGAAGCATTGATTCCCAGAGGCGTCAACCACCAGGAAGACGACCCACAGGAGGCTTGGGCATCGGCGGAGCCGAGGACGTGGAGGACCATTTTGCGGACGTCCCAGCCGACGCAGTCGGTGTCGGTCGCCCACTCCTCCGGGATCAGCGAGGCGGTCAGGGCCGCGAACCTTTCGAACTCGGCCGAGGCGAGAACCCGGGCCTCCTTGCGGTTGATGCGGGTGACTCCAGTGGTGCTCGTGGTACTCATCGGGATCTCCTTTTCCTGGCGTTGTCGACCAGGACGTCGGTCATGCGGTTCAGGTGCCGGAGCCAGCGGTCACCGCCCGGCTCGTTGCTCAGTTGAGCCTCGATCAGACCGGCGGTCATCGCGACGAGGCAGTCGATGTCGCCGCGGTCGGTCACGCCGGCCGCGTTCATCACGCTGACGACGCGGCCGAGCGCCTCCTGGGCCACTGCGTAGGACTCGACACTCGGCTCGAAGCCCGGGATCACCCGACGGAAGAGCAGGGAGTTGCGCGCCGGATCCGCGACGGCGAAGTCGGCGAAGGCACCGAGGTAGGCCTTGAGCGCCGCTTGCGGGTCGACGGGAAGATCGATCGAGTCGAGCGTCTCCAGCAGCTGCCGGTTGCCGTTAGCGAACATCGCGTCGTACAGGGCGTTCTTGGAGTCGAAATAGGCGTATAGCGACGGCTGCTGCATCCCGACCTCCTTGGCCAGGTCCCGCAGCGAGACCAGCTGGATCCCGCGCTCACGCGCCAAGCTCCAGGCCGCCTCGACGATCGAGGCGATCTTGGCTTCACGACGCTGCGCGACCTTGCTGACGACCACAGGACTTCCTCTCATCAGGACCTATCGGTGATAGGCAATCTTTCCCTATCGCCGATAGGTCTGTCAAGCCCTTGAAGCCAAACAAGCCCACACCACGTGGCCGGTCTTGTGCTGGTCGGGTCGCCACGCAACCTGCAAGGACGGCCGCCGTTCGCCGACGAGGTCGACCGACTCTGCGATCCGGTGGACGAGGTGTGGGTCAGAACGTCGCTGGCGTGGTTCCCGCGTTTCCATCCCGTGCCGGAGTGGTACCTCAAGGATCGCGTCCGTGATGGGGTCCGCACACCCGCCCACGTGTGGCGCGAGACCTTCAACGGACTATGCGACGAGACACCCCCGAGCGACCTTGGGAGCATCACGTCCCCAACCCTCATCCTGTGGGCCAACCGCGATGAGTTGCTGGCTCGTGAGCAGGAAGATGATCTTGCCCGTGCCATTCCTGGCTCGCGAATGATCGTCTACGAAGGAACCGGCCACCTCGTCCTCTGGGAACAACCCGACCAGGTGGCTGCTGACCTGAAGGCCTTCATGACGACTCTTCCGTAGCAACTGCGCTGGGCAGCCAACCGGGCCACCGTCACGGGAAAGCGGATTTCGAGCTGCGCATCGAAGTTGCGTCATTTCGCCGCGAGTGGACCTTGGTCTGAGCTGAGTCGCACGTCTCGGCTTTGGCGTCGATTTCTCTTCTGCCGATTGGGTGAGCCCTCATCCTGGCTGCGTGTGCCAGCCAGAGATCAGCGCGTCGAGGGCGGCGCGAACCAGGTCGTCGGCGTCCGTCGAGACCGAGGTGGGGATCTGTCGGAAGATGGCGAGTCGCGCGATGCCGCAGGTGGTGCCCCAGACGGTCGCCGAACGGCTGAGGACTTCCGCTTCGCTGGTGCCGGGGGGCTGGCACGCTGCGACGGCGTCGTGCAACAGGCCCCAGTAGGCAATGGCGGCCTGCTGCAACAGGGGGTGGTCTTGTTTGTCGACGGCAGGTCCATACGCCAAGTCGTGGACGTGCGGGTGGGTGCGGATGAAGGCCAGGTACGAGTCGGCCAGGCTGTGCAGCCTCGCTCGGGGATCCTCCCCAGCGGCGGCCATCGCGGCGGCCGCCTGCTCGGCGGCCTGCTGCAGGCCGACGCCGGCGGCGGCGGCCAGAAACCGGCGCTTGCTGCCGAAGTGCACGTACGGAGCCTGATGGCTCACGCCCAGGTCTTGAGCAACTCCCCGCATGCTCAGCGCATCGGCCGGAGTGGTCGCCAGCCTCTCGAGCGCGGCGTACAGCAGCCGGGTGCCCAACTCGGTGTCGTGCTCGTCCGGCTCCACTCCCATTCCCTTCAGGGATTGACACTGTCAACCTGTCAGACGACACTACAGGTTGACAGTGTCAATGAGGATGGGGTGGGGCGATGGACGAGGAGCGTCACGTCATCGACACACCCGTCGGTTCGTTGGCCGTCAGAGTCGTCGGTAGCGGACGACCGGCCGTGCTGTGGCACAGCCTGTTCGTGGACGACCGTTCTTGGGACAGGCTCGTGCCGAAGCTCTCCGAGAGCCGGCGGTTGGTGATCATCACAGGCCCTGGGCACGGTAGCAGCGGCGATCCGGGGCGCCGCTCCAGCATTGAGGAGTGCGCCGACGCGGCTCGGCTGGTGTTGGAGCGACTCGGCGTCGCCGGGCCGGTCGACTGGGTCGGAAACGCGTGGGGAGGCCATATCGGCGTGATTTTCGCCGCCGACCAGCCCGAGCGGTGCCGTAGCCTGGTGACCTTTGGCACCCCCGTCGCCGCATTGACTTCACGCGAGCGCGCCCGGACCTACCTGCTGCTGGTGACCCACCGACTCTTGGGCCCCTGCCGGGCCGTTGTCGACGGAACCACCAAAGTGCTGCTGTCCGCACACACCCGTGCCACGGACCCCGACGCAGTCGCTCTGGTGCACGGCTGCCTCCGCGCGGCCGACCGGCCGATGATGCGAAACGCGGTCGTGTCGATGTCGCTTCACCGGTCCGACCTGACCGAGCAGCTCCGACAGATCACCGGGCCGAGTCTCTTAGT
>JBBRWQ010000155.1:0-4379 GCA_038249115.1 Actinomycetales bacterium | reverse complement strand
TTCGCGATCATTCTGGTCGCGGCCGCTACGACCGCTCTCGTCTACGTTCACCGCCGGCTCGAGCGCGACTAGCGTGCGCGTGGGTCAGGGAGTCCAGGCGACGACGAGCTCGAGCAGACCGGGAAAGCGGGCGTTGAGGTCGTCGGTGCGAACTCGGCTGCGACGCTCGAGCCCGTACTGGCGCTGGCGAATGAGCCCGGCCGCGCGCAGGGCCTTGAAGTGGTGGGTGAGCGATGACTTGGGCCGATCGAATCCAAACCAATTGCAGGCGTGATCAAAGGACTCGGACTCCAGCAGCAGACGCTGGATGATCGTCAACCGAAGCGGTTCGGAGAGGGCACCAAAGACGGCCTCCAGCCGGATCGACTGGGTCGCCGGTTCGGGGAGCGGCTCGGGAAGAAAATCGGGCTCTCCGAAGACATCCGCTGGGAATGTGGCCGACACACGTGACATGACCGCAGCATACCATTAGTACGATAAAACTCGAACTCACATCTGGTCTCCAGAGAGGATCCTGGATGGGCGTTCGCGTCATTGTCGCTCACCCCAACCTCGCCGTATCCCGCGCGACGCATACCTCGATGCACACAAAGAACTCGGCCTGACTCGGAAGAACGCCCTCTCAGCCTTCCGCTTGCGGACGCCCGGTGCTGTGATGGGCCACGATGAAGTCATGAGCCTGAAAAACGGAAAGTCTCCTCGCACGATCCTTAATGCTCTTGAGGAAGCTCTCGGCGCTACGCCAGTCCGGGCAGAGATGGCGAAACTGGGCCCCGTTGAACTGGATCAGCTCGCGGGCGCGTTGAGCGAGTTCTGGCGTAGCCAGGCGGAGGAATTGATCCCGGAGGGCGCCTCGCTGATCGGTGGGTGGCGCAGCGCCTACGGGAGCGAGCCATCCTTTCGTGAGGATCTGAGTGACTCTTTGCTGTACTACCCGAAGCTGCTCCTACTGGACCCGCTTGCCAACTTTTTCGACGACCGGTCCGCACTGCCTGAGCCACGCGGCATCCGCTATCGTCGCCGCGACGGTGTCTACAACGTCGTGCAAGCCGGGGCAGCAATTTGGAGCCGCGCCGGCTCCTACGATTCGCTGCGAGAAGAACCAGGGGCGGCCGCTAACCGGTTCGCGAGTATCGTCGACAATCTTTACGCACTCGAGGAGCCCATTCGCGACGGCGTGACAGTGCTCCGAAGTCAATGGCCGATTCTCGAACGACGGCGAACTCAGTTAGAAACGGCCGTCCGGCACGACGTCGGGTCGCGAGATCTACAGGACTTCATCTCAGCGATCCCCGCCAGATCAGATCGGGGTCACCGCGTGGGACAACCTTCAAGGCCTGTCGCTTTCGCTCAACGATCCGGTTCGGCCCGCCGACGAAAAATGGCGAGCGGAGCCGTTCTCCTACTACCTCAACAAGATGCTCGCGGTTGCTGACGCGTTTGGTGCGCAGTACGTGCCTGCATCAGAGGTCGACCTCACTTTCCTGCGGAGGAAGGTAGTTGCCGGAGTCCACCGAGAGCACCCGGGCGCGGTGCTTCGAGAAGTGTCCCGGGTCGTGGTTCCATCGCTCGAAGTGCCGATCCGGCAAGCAGTCGCAGTCCGCAAGTCCTCTGATAACTTCGAAGACTGGCGTAGTGCGCTGCGGACCATCCAACGTGACGCCGCGGCGGACTCGCCAGCAGAACTCCGCGAACGCGTCCAAGACGTCCTGCAACCACGCGTAAACAAGGTTCGCCATGACCTCGAGAATTCGTCGCTCAAAGACCTGGTTCGAACCGATGGTGCTGACCTTGTCATCGACGCTGCCCTTGGGTTCTCTGTCGGATTCGCAACCCAGGAGCCGCTGTGGGGAGCAGCCGCAGGCGTCGGCTCAGGGGTGCTGCAGTGGATTCGGAAGGCGTACACGAGGCCTGAGCCGAGCGGGGCTGATGCTGTGCTCGCTACTCTCCTCCGTGACCGGAAGTAGGCGCCGTGCGCACGCGTCGCGAAACGGATGCGGCAGGCGCAGTCCCCTGACGGGTCGGCTTACGGAATGGCCAAGCAAGAGTTCGAGCGGGCCGTTCGGCACCTTGCGAGATGTGTCAGAGGTCAGATGTGACGATGAACACCAACCGCTCCCGCGACGTCCCCGCCGGCTATGCCCGCGTCAACCCATGGGTCATCTCCGACGACACCGATGCCGAGATCCACTTCCTGACCGAGGCGTTCGGAGCCCGCGAGCGCACCGGGTCCCGAGTCCTCAACCAAGACGGCAGCATCGGACACGTCGAGGTTGACCTCCACGGGTTCGTGATCATGATGTTCGACCAACCTAGCTGGACACCCACGCCGTCGCATCTCCGGGTCTACGCCGACGACGCCGCGGAGACGATGGCCCGCGCGGTCAAGGCAGGGGCTCGGGAGGTCACCCGGCTCACCACCTTGGCCTTCGGCGAGCGCGTTGGCCGCCTACGGGACACCCAGTGTCACCTGTGGTGGATTCATGAGCGTTTCGAGGACGTCAGCCCAGACGAACTGGCGGCTAGATTCGCCGATCCGGCAGCCCTGAGAGCCATGCGTACGTCCAGCAGTCGCTAAGCGAGGAACTCGCTACCTAAGTCTCGCTCAACGTTCCACCTGCGAGCTCATTCTCGAATCGTCGGACCTCGTTCACCCACCCAGCACTTCATCAAGGATTTCGGCCGTCACCGGGTCGACTTGGTCGGCCGTGACAACGTAGGAGTTTCGTGTGGTCTGCTCGCTCGCGTGGCCGAGGAGTCGAGACGCCAGCGTGATGCCAGCCGCCCGCTCGACGAGCGTCGCGGCCGTGCGCCGGTAGATGTGGGTGGTGTAATCGTCGACGTTGACTCCCAGCCTGACCAGATTTACGCGCTCGTCGGCGATGAATGAGCGGAGCAGGCGCTCGTAGTTGCTGACGCTGAGCGAACGGCCGGTCTTGGTGGGGAACAGGGACGCCTCCGGGTCGGGTTCGGCAAGGGCCAGCCGACGCCGGACGGCCGCTGCGGCCATCGAGGGCAGAGCGATGCTGCGTCGTTGTCGGGAGCGCTTGGGTGAGTCCTTCCGGTGGAGCCCTTCCGCTTTGGTGCTAACGATGGTGCCGTTGACGACGAGGGTCGGCGGCAGAGTTCTCATGTCCACGTCACAGCGGCGCAGAGCGAGACACTCTCCGATCCGGATCGAGGTGCCCAACATGATTTCCATGCCGTCGATCAGGATCCGGTAGTTGGGTCTTGGTCCGTCCTCCCGCGTTACTCTCCATTGCTGCATGAGTTCGCGAATGCTGGTGAGTTGCTCCGTGGTGAGCGCGGACTCCTTCTTCGGCGTTGTCGGCAGACGCTGAACGTCGCGCACGGGGTTAGCCACCATCGCGTCGTCGCGCACGGCGTAACCGCAGAGGAGGCTCAACACTGCGCGGGCGTGACGCGCTTTCGAAATCGATTCCTCCTCCAGGATCTTTTGGAGGATGCGGTCGCAGCGACCGACGGTGAGTCGGTCAAGCCGCACTCCCCCGCACCGCGGAACAATGACCAAGCGCGCGGTCGTCTCATACGATTCGTAGGTCGAGAAGGTGATGCTGCCGGTCTTTGCGCGGGTGAGGATCTGCGAGAGCCACAGCTCGACGGCGTCGGCGATCGTGCTCGACGGCGCGAGGCCTCCGGACCCGCCGGTCGACAAGGCCATTGCCTGACGGCAAACCTCGCCGCGGGCGTTCCCCTCGGTGTCGGACGTCACGGCGAGACGATGCAGGGCTCCGCTGTCATCGCGGGTGGACGCGCGGGCCCGGTACCGACCGCTGGGGAGGCGCTGGATGTCGACCGTGCCCATTTCCCCGGCCGGAATCTGCGGCTTACCCATGGCGGTGTTCCGTGACCCAGGTGAGCACGTCGTGAACGTCGTAGCGCACGTGCCGGCCGAGCTTCAGGTAAGGCGGCCCGGAGTGCGTCAGGCGCCAATCCTCTAGCGTGCGCTCGGGCAGCCGGAGTAGCTCAGCGAGTTCGTGCTGGGTGAGGAACGTCGGCGTTGCCTGTGTCGTCAGGTCCATACCCAGGAGGTGCACGACCGAAGTCGTGAACAGCCCGATTGGGTCGGGACAGGTCCGTATCAACCGGGACACCAGCACTCGCCGACAGCCCCACAGGGGGTATCTGGTGTCGTATCTGGTAATTCGGCCCGTTTCGGGCCGCAAGGGAAGTAGGGGCGATGGGTGATTTCGCCGCGGAATCCTGCGCCTGCTAGTGCTGGGGTACCTGGACTCGAACCAAGAACAACTGAACCAGAATCAGTCGTGTTGCCAATTACACCATACCCCAATGCCCATTCCGAAGAGCGGGCCGGTTTGTAACTCTAACCTACCTGCGGGAAGAGGACAAACCGACGC
>JBBRWQ010000154.1:0-4400 GCA_038249115.1 Actinomycetales bacterium | reverse complement strand
TCGACCACCGCCGATTGGGCTTCACCCCAAGGAGCGCCTCTCGACGCCCCGTATGTGGGTCCCCCGCCCCTGTCACGCGGAAGTAGAAAATCTCGAGTGCGGTGACAGGACTAGGCGAACCGCATCAAGCACTCCACCCGGATGGATGAAGTCCAGCCACGGTACACACGAACCATTCGAATGTCACATTCAGGTCACGGGGAGTCCACGAACTCACCAGGAGCAGTCGGCGGCGGGGCGGCAATTCACCCGGCCGCGGCGCCAGCGGACGGATGTGCGGGACTAGATGAAGATGAACTGGGCGCCCTCGGTCTTGTCGATGAAGTCGCTGGCGCTGATGATGTCCTCGACCTCGTCGTGGAGGTCTTCCTTGGTGAGGTGGTTCATGTCGGCGGACATGCGGCAGGCCCAAAGGTGTCCGCCCGAAGCGACGATCTGCTCGAGGAACTCAGGGACCTCGGGCGCGCCGACCTCGGCGATGGACTTCTTCAGCCTCGCCGTTGCCGTGGCCGTCGTGATCGGGAGTCCGCCCGAACCCACGAGCATATGGGCCTCGGAGTTGCCCAGCGACGTGAACTGCAGGTCGCCCATGGTCTTCTTGTTGATCAGGTCGAAGCCCCAGAAGGTAAAGAACACGTGGGTTTCGATGCCCTCGCCGAGGGCAGCGTTGCCCAGGATCAGCCCAGGGTAGGCCATGTCCAAACTTCCCTTGGAGCAGATGATGGCCAGTTTGCGACCTGCGGGGGTCTCGGCGTCGAAACTGGGGACAGGGACAGGGACCGGGGCCGTTTCTGTGGTGGTCATGGAGTGCCTTCCTTTTCCGCCCGGTCGCTCCGGGCTACTCCCAACCTGGCGCCCCGCTGTAGAGGTCGTGGTCAGGAACCATGAAGAAACAACCAAGAAACACAGCGACCCCCCGGCCCCGGCCCGCAAGAGCGGGCACTTACATACCGTCTAGAGGCCGGTGAGCGATCCGATCGTTCCGGCGACGGTTACGCCGATGCAGAGGACGATAAGGCTGACGAGGATCGTCAGGGCCTTATCTCTCCTGCGCGCCTTGGCGGTCGAGCTGCCAGGGCGGGAGTGATGACCTTCGGATGAAGCACCGTGCCCTGATGCGCACTGAGAGTGAGCGTTGTCGGCGTGGTTGTGGGCGCTGGCTGAGGGTGACGAGCCCGATCGGCCGTCACGTTCGAGGCTGATCGCCGCACCGGCAAGGGCCAGTCCCGCGGCCAGCGGGACGGGCTGCCCCCCGGCTGGACCGTGATCATTCCGTGTTTGAGGCCCGCGGCGAGTAACCACCAGTTCAACGGGAAGGTCACGAAGAAACCGAGCGTGAGCGACACGAAAGGATGAACCAGAACGCGGGATGACTCGGGGTCGCCAGCGCCCCAACTGCCTGCCGCCATGGAACGCTGAGCGCGATCATTCCAGCCATCAGGCCGTTCATCGAGACGAACTCGGGCAGGAAGGTCTTCCGAAGGCTAAGTGAATAGCTGCCGCCGACCATTCCCCGCATGAAGAGCGCTTGAAAGATCGTCCAGCCGAACAGGAAGCTGAGGCCGTACTCGGCCAGGAGGTTCACCCACTCCGGCAGTCGCAATGGTCAGAGAACTGCGGCCGCAGCAAGAATCCCAATGCCGTCCCCGGCCACGCAATGCATGGTGGACCCGACAACTTGGCGCCAGCGAGCCCGTACGTAGTCTGCGTGGACTCCGGGCAGAGGTTCCCGGCACGAGAGGATGTAGAGCACGAGACCGATCGGGCCGGTGAAGAGGGTGGCAATCACGAAACCCCACTTCAGGACCAGGGATTCGGGTGTTCGGGCGATATCGCTGGCAACGAACACAAACGAGACGACCACCTCCGCGAACCAGAGCAGCATGATGCCGTCGCGTATCAATTCGGCACCTCCATCGTGTGGTGACGGTGGCGAGGCTGGGCTGGCGCGGCGAGCGAGGATCGTGCTTGCTGGCTGGGGGCGGCCCGGCGTACGCGGCAACCGCGACCAAGACCAGGGTATCGCCACGAACAGTCACGGCCCTATGAGCCAGCCAGTGCCACTCCCAGCTCCAGGCGATTAGTCGCTCATCCGCGAGGCAGGAGAATCAGAAAGGTGGATCCTTGACCGATCCCGGGGCTGGTTACGCTGAGCTGCCCGCCGTGGGCCTCGACCAGGGCCTTGGCAATGGCAAGGCCGATGCCGGAGCCTCCGTGCGTGCGATCCCTGGCGGTGTCGACCCGGTAGAAGCGCTCGAAGACGTGCGGCAGATGCTTGGCCGGGATGCCGTCGCCGGTGTCTGCGACCGAAAGCGTCACCCCGGAGGTTCGGGATATCGCGGCTGAGATCGTGACCGTCCCGCCGGCGGGAGTGTGACGTAAGGCGTTGTCCAGCAGGTTGCCCAGGACCTGTCCGATCCGTTCCGGATCTATTGACAGCTCTGGCATGCCCGCCGCGATGTCGGGGAGCAGTCGAACACCCTTCGCCTCGTAGGCTTCGGCTGCCGCGTTGGCCGCGGCTGTCACCACCAGCTCTGGTTGCGCCGCGTGCATGTCCAGCCGAACCTGTCCCTCCTCAGCGCGGGAGACGGTGCTGATGTCCTCGGACAGCCGGGCCAGGCGCCTGGTCTGGGAGCGCAGGAGCTGGGCAGTCCCGGCGTCCAACGTCGCGACGCCGTCCTCCAGCGCCTCGAGATAGGCCTCCAGCGTGGCTACCGGGGTGCGCATCTCATGGCCGAGGTCGGCCAGCAGCCGGCGGCGGGTCTGTTCGACGGAGCCCAGTCGAACCGCCATCTGGTTGAACGCTGCCGCGAGTGCATCGAACTCCGGGCCCAGCCCAGGCCCGGGGACTTGGATGTCGTAATGGCCGCCTGCAACGTCGCTTGCCGCGGCGGCGATGGTTGCCACCGACCTTCCGATCCGCCGGGTCTGGAACACGCTCACTCCCAGTGCGGCCACCAGCGCCGCCAGCAGCGCCAGGGACAGCGAGATGGCGTTCGCCGACTGGTAGGCCCTCTCGGTGTGAAGGATCTGGGCAGCTGTCGCTCCGACGTTGGCTCTGGCGAGGTGCTCGTGGAACAACGAGGGACCGACGTTGGCGGCGATCAGCCATGCGGTGAGCGTGCTGGCCACCAGGACCAGTGATTGGGCCAGGAGCAGACGACCGGCCAGACCAGCCCCCCGACGAGTTGGCTGGATGGCGGACTGCTTCATGCGCCGTCGCCCATCCCATAGCCGATCCCGCGGATCGTGCGCACGTACCGAGGTGAGCCGGGATCGTCGCCGAGCTTCCTGCGCAGGTGCCCGACGTGCACATCAACCAGGTGCTCGTCGCCGACCCAGGTTTGGTCCCACACGGCCTCGATGAGCTGGCGGCGGGAGAAAACCAGCTTGGGCCGGGCCGACAACGCCTCCAGCAGGTCGAACTCGGTGCGGGTCAGTCCGACCGCCTCATTGTGGATGTGGACCTCGCGGGCGGCGACGTCGATACTCAGGGCCCCGAACACCCGCGGCCGCTCTTCTTGGGCAGGCTGCCCACTAGCGGTGGAGGCACGGGGACGGCGCAACATCGCGTGGACACGGGCAAGCAGCTCGCGGGGGCTGAACGGCTTGGTCAGGTAGTCGTCCGCCCCGACCGAGAGGCCGATGAGCTTGTCGATCTCATCGGTGCGAGCGGTGAGCATGATGATGTAACAGTCGGAGAACGTCCGCACCACCCGACAGACCTCGACGCCGTCGATCACCGGCAGCCCCAGGTCGAGCACTATCACGTCGGGATCGACCTGCCGGGCCAGGTCAATCGCCCGCTGCCCGTCATGGGCCATCGACACCTCGAAGCCGTCTCGGGTGAGGTAGGACCCCACGAGGTCGGCCAAGGCTCGTTCATCATCCACGACCAGCACCCGGAAACCGGTGGGGGTTGGTTGTGGGACTGGCTTGCTGACCGGTTGGCTCATGTCCCCAGTGTGGGCGATTCCGCACTCAGAAACGGCATCAGGCCATAATGAACCACGGGTTTCAGCACACTCTCGTGGAAACCACCGCGACACCCACGCAGCTGCGGCGCAGGTTAAGGGTGAGCCAGTCGTCGGGACTGACCCCAGCAAGTCTGGGGCCGCGAAGGACTCGGCCCAGGTGCGGGAAATGCGGGTGGCGCGAAGGAAATCGCAGGGGCAGGCGTCACCTGCCACGTGGGGACTTTCTCATGGCCAGGGACACGTGTGCGGCTCGTGAGCCCGGCCTTGAGCAAACCTTCATGGAAACCCCGCCTAAACCTTCATTGATCAGGCGGACTGTGACGGTATGAGTGAAGTTGAGTCGCCCCCCGCATGGGGGAGGCAGGGTCGGGGTGCGGTCGGTGACACCCCCACCCAGGGGGCCGCTGTACCCGTTTTGGTGAC
>JBBRWQ010000153.1:0-4534 GCA_038249115.1 Actinomycetales bacterium | reverse complement strand
GACCAGTGCGGCAGGTCTCTGACCTGCGCGAATGCCGCGCTTCGGTGGCCTGCGTTCCACTCCAACCCCCCAGCAGACGCACCAAAGGAACAGAAAAGGAACACGAGGGAACCCCCAGGGAAAGCCGGGGCCGCCTTCGACAGGCAGAAGAACCCCGGGCCTCCCGCACGGCACAGCAGACCCCACGGGCACAGCAGGGACCCTCAGGGCACTCTGATCCCCCGTCCGCAACGAAGAGGCCGCCTGGTCGGAACGCCCGCAGGCCAGGAAGCAGGGGATTCTGCAGTTCCGCAAGCCCTGCATATTCGGGACCCCCACGAACGCCCCCATCAGGACAGTTCCAGGCGAAAGTAGCCGCCCACATTGCTGATGTGCGGTAACGCCTGACGCTGATGAACCGATGTGGCCCACGGGGACCGTTGCGGCGTTCCACGTCTCTCGCGGCGAAAAGGGCAGGTCCGCCCGGCGCCCGAGCGCGAAGTCCCGGCGGATCGGCGCACCCCCTTGTCAGCAGCCGGGACGCGTGCTCACAATCGGCGCGTTCACGCTGTGTTGGTGACGCCGAGCAGTGTGGCTCGGGCCAATCGTGTGACGAGCGCGGGGTCGGCGGCCCGGTGTCCGCCTGCCATTGACTCCAGCAGGTCAAGGGTCGACCGTGAGCCGCGGTGCGCATCCGACGCGCTGACCCCCGAGGTGCCGTGGGTGCGCCAGCCGCGGTCGGTCAGGATCTGCCCCAACCCTGCGTCGAGGGCCGCACCGGACTCTCCGGCCGCCAGACCGAGCAGCAGCAACCACCCCGCGTCCGCCTCGAACCCCTTGCCGAGCGGCAGTCGCTCGAGCACCGTGGCGACGAGCTCGCGGGGGTGGTCTGCGACGGCGCGGGCGCGGGCGGTCGGGGCCAACGTGCCCTTGGCTTTGCGCAGCAGCCCGACTTCTTGCGCGTTCTCACGAAGTGTGGCGACCGGCCAGGTGAGGTCCTCCCGGTTGGCCTTGCCGATCCACCAATCCGTCACCCCGGCGGCCGTCGCGATCTGCCCGACCACCCCCGGTGGCAGGTAGCCGGCCGCTGTCAGCTTCGCCCCTGCCCCGACGGCATCCAGCACTGCCAGCCACGGCCGCGCTGCGCGGCGCACGTCTTCCTCGTCCAACCCGACCGCTAGACGCGGACCCAAGGCCGTCAGCCAGGCGTTCGCCTGCACCCACCCCTCGCCACGCAGACCCTTCACCGTGTCTGCAAGCGGCCCGGGAACGCCGTGCCAGGGCAGGTGCTCACCACTGGCCCACATCCGCATCGCCGCGGTCGTCTCGGCGGCCTCGAACGCGTCGGGGTCGTAGCCGACAGGGAGCCAGCCCTGGGCGTGTTCGGCGTCCTCGAACGGTTCGGGCACGTCATCGGCTGGGACCCCCGCACGGAGCCAAGCAGCGATCTCGTGGTGTCCATGGATCCCGCCGACGTCCTCGGGTGGGCAGCCTCTCGCTCCGCCCAGACACACCAGCTCACGGTTGCCCGGCGTCAGTGGGGCAACCGACTCCAGCGTGACCCGATGCTCCCAGCCGTCACCGAAGTCGTACAGGTAGGTCAGCTTATGCCCCGGCGCTCGGAGAACCTGATCCAAGCGGACGCCGCCCTCGCCAATGCCCTCGTCGCCCTCTTCCTCGTCGAACTCTGTGACGAAGTACGGCTGGTTGTAGCTCTGCCCGATGCCAGGCTGGAAGCGGTGCAAATGAGAATCGGACCAGCCCATCGCAGCCTGGAACAGCGTGTGCACCACGTCCAGCGTGAGATCGCTCGGCAGCGACAGACGCCGCCAGATCCTGGGCTTGGAGCCCCGCAGCTCGATGGTGAGCGTGAGCAGGCTCGGCTCGTCCGGGGGCGCCGCGAGGTCGATCTCGAGCTTGCGCGGACCAAGCTCCCCGAGCGGCCCGAGGCGGCCAGTCAACGCGCCGCTGGCCACCTGCTGCGTCAGCGCCATGAGCTCGTCCGGGCTCAGGGTCGCGACCCAGGCCTTGAGCGCGGCGGGATCCGTGGGGACAGGTCGCATCTCGGTCACCGAGCCAGTGAACCAGCCGAGCAGGTCCGCCCGCCAGCGGATGCCGCTCGGTCGGCCGAACGCGTACTGACCAAGTACCACACATCGCGCGAGCGACTCTCCGCATGAAGCCACCGACGCAACCGAACACCACCGGATCGCCGCGGAAGCTTAAGGCCGCCCACCAGGACGGTAGGCGGCGGTTGGACGCGCCGGCTGATCATCACTCGTTTCGGAGGGATAGGCATAGGCTCGGTCGGCATGGATGCCAACGAGCCCGGCCTCTTCGCCCTGCCCGACCGCGAGCGGCCGGGCACTCCCAATCGGCCGCTGCGCGGCAGGAACCGGGAGACGTGGGCCCGCACCGCCAGCGCCGAGGTCACTGTCATCGACGCGGGGGCACTTGCCGAAGCCGCGGCACAAGCCGCGGAGAACGCGGTGACGATCGGGCTCCGTGCCGATCCCGACGTCGAGGACACCGAGCCTGGGTCCTCTGATGTGGCGCCTGCCAGCAACGCGTTCGATTCACTGGGCTGGCTGATCTGGCCCACCGGCGGCATGGAGGGGCCGCTGGAGGCTGGCGCCTTCCGGGTCCTCTCGCTGGACAGCGAGGTCGTGGCCGAGTCCGTTGACCGGGGCACGGTCGCCTGGACGATCACGGTCAAGCTCACCGATGTCGACGAACTGCGTCGGCTTGCTGCCGAGGCCCACCCGGATGCGGCAGGATTGATCGCGGATAGCTTTGCGGTCGCCTGGCAGTGCGCGGCCGACCCGTTCGCGCCGCTGCGCTCGATCCCTGGGACCGCGTGGCGGCCCGGGCAGGTCGACGTCGAGCGCCTGCCGGCGAGGGCGGTCGGGAACCGCTGAGGCGGTCGTCGAGCGGCGGATCGTGCACCGGGGTCAAGTCACAGCCAGGATGGCTTCCATCCTGCTGGCATGGCTGTTGGATGCGCTCTCAGGCCGAGACAGCGGCGGTACGCCGCCTGAATCCAGGCGGCTGCGGCATTTGATGAGCATCAGGTCCAAATTTCACGAACCGCAGCTTGCGCCCGGTACGATCGCGTGGCATACAATCATCGGCACATACCGATAATAGTCGGCATGTGCCGATGATCGTCGGAGGAACGTCCTATGGATCTAGCGATGCCACTAGCGGTGGTCACCCCCACCCTGGACGCTGCCGTTCTGCATGCCCTTGCGGCCACCACGGCCAGAGCCAGCGGCGCACGGGTTCACCAGATGGCCGGCACGGGTAGCCCGGACGGTGTCCGTCGGGTCCTGGCCCGACTCGTGACTCAGGGCATCGTCCTGGCCGACGAGCACCCCAACGCCACCCTCTACCTGCTGAACCGAGACCACGTCGCAGCCGACGCAATCGTGGCCCTAACCCGACTGCGCACGATGATCATCGACCGCCTCACCGACGCGTTGTCGAGCTGGTCACCCGAACCGGTGCACGCCAGCCTCTTCGGCTCCTTCGCACGCGGAGAGGCCACAACAACCAGCGACATTGACATCCTTGTCGTGATCGGCCCGGCAGGGGCCGCAGACCAGGATACGCGGGCAACCCAGGTAGATCAGCTGTCCGCGGACGTCCTGAGGTGGACCGGCAACCGCGGACACATCGTGGACCCGACGCCCGACACCCTCGCCGCCATGATCGCAGCCGATGACCCTCTGGTGGCCTCATGGCGGGCTGACCACATCCACCTGATGGGGACCCGCCTGCTCGACCTCCTGCGGAGCGTGTCATGAGTCCGCGAGGAAGTTCACGAGTCATTTCCTGCACCCCCGCCGAGGCCCGCGCCCGTCGCGAACAGGCCAAGGCATTCATCGACGTCGCCGAGATGGTCCTGAGCGAGCCAGCCACCCAGACTCACTCCCACGTGGCCGCGGCCCTGGCGGTCCTGGCCGCGATCGCCGCCGGCGATGCCATCTGCGGCCTACAACTGGGTCGCTACAGCCGGGGCCAGGACCACGACAGCGCGGCGGCTCTGCTGGACACTGTCGACCTGCCCGACTCGACCCTGCCAGCCAAGCTGCGACGAGTCCTTGCGTCCAAGGACAACGTGCACTACTCCCCCCGACTCATCTCCAAGACCGACGCTCGGGCACTCGTGCGGCAAGCCGGTGCCCTCGTTGACGCCGCCGCGCGGCTATGAACCGTGCGGCGCCTGCGCTTGATGCCCGGCGCCGGAGAACCCCGGCCAGGGAACAGAAAAGGAACAAACCCAAGAGCACCCGACCACACTGGACGAACCAGACGCGCCGCTTCCGTGCACAGAACGCCACCGCCCGTGCTCAACAGCCCGGCCGCGAACTGTGGTCCCCCGTTCGGGACGAAGAGGCCGCAGGTTCAAATCCCTGTCACCCCGACCAGTGCGGCAGGTCTCTGACCTGCGCGAATGCCGCGCTTCGGTGGCCTGCGTTCCACTCCAACCCCCCAGCAGACGCACCAAAGGAACAGAAAAGGAACACGAGGGAACCCCCAGGGAAAGCCGGGG
>JBBRWQ010000152.1:0-4629 GCA_038249115.1 Actinomycetales bacterium | reverse complement strand
TGGCGCAAGTCGGGCGCGCGATCGTGCCGATCAGCGGACGTGTCCCAGCTGGTCCTCGTCGAGGCTGCGGTGTGGCTCATTCAGTACCCGTTCCCCTCCTGTGGTTTGGGCCCCGCCGTCCCGATCCAGCATCCGCCGTGCCTCGTTCAGCAGGACCGAAGTCAGCGGAGCTGGTTGATCTCGTTGAGTGTCTGGTCTCTCGCTGCGCCGTTGGTCAGCTCATGGCTCTCGATGATCTGGCCGTCGCGGAGTCGGATAACGGTGTCGCATCTGGCGGCGAGGACCAGGTCGTGAGTGGCCAGCAGCAATGTGGTCCCGCGCTCCTGTCGCAGTTGAAGGAGCAGGTCGACGATCTCGGATCCCGTTCTACTGTCGAGGTTTCCGGTGGGCTCGTCGGCCAGGATCACGGCGGGGTCGTTGATCAGGGCGCGGGCGATGGCAACCCGCTGCTGTTGCCCGCCGGAGAGCCGCGAGGGCAGGTCGTCCTCCCGGCCCGTGAGCCCGACCATGGCCAGCAGGTCGTGGGCCCGGGCGTGCTTATCGAAGTCGACCCGCATCGGCAGCACCGGGGCGAGCACGTTGTCCAGGGCGGTCAGTGCTGGCAGGAGGTGATAGCGCTGGAAGATAAAACCCACGGTGCGCCGGTATGCCGCGAGGCCAGCTGTGGGGATGTTCGTGACGTCGGTCTCTCCGACGGTGATGCGCCCGGAGTCGGCCTTCTCGATGGCGCCGATGAGGTGAAGGAGGGTGGACTTGCCGGAGCCGGAGGGCCCGGTGAGCGCGATTGCCTTGCCAGCGGCGATGTCGAGGTCGACGTGGTCGACGGCCGTGATCCCATCACCGCGTCCAGTATTGAAAGTCTTGACCAGGCCGGCCGTTCGCACGGGTGTGCCGTGGCGGTGTTCCCCTGCCTCGGCTAACGGGCTGCGCTTTCTTGATGCCATGGGTCTACTCCTCGTCGGCTAGCAGTGCTGCGGTGGGCAGTCGTCGCAGGGCAGCTGTGGGGATTGCCAGGGCTGTCACGGTTACGGCCACGCCGACCATTGCGGCGGCCCCTGCCATGACGAGCAGCTGTGGGGGCACGGCGGAGGCAAACCAGCCAGTGAGCCCGACCCCCAGGGCCGCGCCGACGACGGCGCCGACGACGCCGATGGCCAGGCCCTCCCAGGCCACGACGCGCGCCAAAGCCGTCTCCGGCCAGCCCATGGCCCGCAGCGCGGCGAACTCGCCGGCGCGCTCTCGGACGTTGAGGTAGAGCACGTCCGCGGTGGCCAGGGCGCCCAAGGCGATCGTCGCCCCCACAGCCAGGTAGTCCACACCGCGAACCTGCAAGGTGATCGCGTCGCCGAGCAGGGTGCCAACGGCTGCACCGTGGAAGGCGCGGGTGATGCCGAGCAGGATCGTCAGGGCACACACCCCGACCGCCAAGCTAAGCGCACCCAGTGCGGCCCGGCCGGGAACGCGGGTCAGATTGCCCCACGCCAGGCCCAGTAGCGTGCGCGGGCTCCTCGGCCTCCGCGGGACGCTGACCATCGGGCGGACCGCGCTTGCCGGATGGGCAGCGGCCGCACGCCGAGCGGGCCCCAGCCCGGCCACAACAGCCAGGAGCACGGCGGCGGGGATGGCAGCGATCTGGCGCCACGGGGACACCTCCAGCCCCGCGAGTGCGGCGATCGGCCAGGACAGCAGGGCACCCGCTGCGCCGGCGGCCAGGCCGAGGACCGCGAGCTCGCCGAGCACGACCCGGAAGAGCATCCCGCGGGACCAGCCCAGGCAGGACAGGACGCCGAGCTCGGTGCGCCTGGATCGCACCGCGGCCCCGGCCGCGTTGGCCACGAACAGCGAGCACACCACCAGGATCAGCGCGAACAGGGCGACGCTCTTGCGGTCGACGCCTTGGAGCAGTGCGACGCCCACGCCCTTAAGGACCCACCCCTCCTGCAGTTTCAGGTCGGGCCGGCCGTACTTGCCGGCGGGCAGATCGACTGTTACGGGTGTGGGCGAGGACCCGATGACGATGTCGACGTCAAGCCCGGTGGTGGCGGTGATTTGCTCGGCGACTCGGCGCACCCGCTCTCGGCTCAGGTCGTCGATGCCGACCGTGCCGCTGACTCGGACCCTGATAGACCCCAGGGGGGCTTGGGCGGCCTTGCCCATGTCGGAGAAGGCGTCCTTGGCATAGAACGCCGCCATGCCCTCCAGGCTGGTGAGCATCAGGGGCGGCTCTTGTGCATACCCGACCATGCTGCCGTTGGTGTCCAGACTGCCGCCCTTGAGTGCGGCCGTGGCGGCAGAGTCGGCGCCCTTGAGCCGGCTGGGCGCGTAGAGGGAGAGTGGGACTGATGCCAGGTCACTGCCCGAGGTCACCTTCTCCGGGTCGTACCGGCCCACGATGTTGATGACCGGGATCTTGAAGGTGGTGTCGGTGGCCTGCCCTGAGTTGTTGCCCTCGTGGTGGGTGACGGGGCGGAACGGCGTGTCGAGGGTTTCAGCGAGCGGGCGGAACTGTGCCCCGGATCCGCTGAAGTCCCACACCGACGGATCCAAGGTGGCCGGGGCGACGGTCACCGCGCGCTCGCCTTTGGCAGTCAGGGCTGGGGCTCCCGCGGTCCAGAGGTCCGCGATGGGCAGGGATTCGCCGGTAGGCACGGCGCCGGGTCCCGCGACTCCCGGGAGCCTGGAGAACGCCTGCGCGGTGCCGACGGTCTCACGGCCCAGCGGTCGGCCGCGCTCCTGCAGCAGGGCGCTTCGCAGGTCTGCTGGCTGGTCGCCGCTGGTCATCGTCGCCACGCCAGCGGCCCCCAGATCACTGACGGTGAGCTCGTCGGCACCGGTGGCGTAGGGGCGCGAGGTCAGCAGCAGCGGCACCTGCTTGACCTTTAGCCGAGAGAGAGAGCCCTGCGGCTGGATCTCGGACACAGCCTCGGAAGGCTTGAGGTAGCGGCCCTGCGTGACAGCCTTGTCGAGTCCCACAAGGCGCGCCTCGGCCTCGGGGTCGATGGCAGCAATCAGGTAGGGGAAGGACCATGGGATCTCCACTGTGACCTTCGAGTGCGGCAACGCCACGGTCTGGCCATTTACGAAGCCTTGGCCGCGCCGGGACCAGCAGCTGGTCTCGGTGCGCGCGAACTCGCTGAACGGCCCACTCTGCGTGGCCTCGGTCCCGGCCTCCACCGCATCCCACGGGCAGAGCACGACGCGTTTGCCGCCCGGCAGGGTCTCGGTCGGCCCAAAGACGTTTCCCGGGCTCGCAGGGGGGGCCGCGAGCTCATCCGTGACGTAAACAAAGACGGTGCGCTCCCCGGGCACTCGGCTCAGGCCCGAGTCCACCAACCGCGCCACATCCACACGCAGCACCTGGCGACCCGAGAGGCGCACGTACTTGCTCAGATCGACCGGGATCGTCACGTTCTGCATCGCGTAGCCCACGATCGCCGCCGGCGCCGCAACCTCGACCCCGTCGAGACCCTCGACCTGCTTGTACTGCGCCATCGTGATGCCGCCAAACGCCCCCGAAAGGTAGCTGTCCCGCACCAGACCCTGCGAGGTCTCCAGGGCAGACTTCGATCCCGCCGGGCGTACCAAGATGTCGTAGGCCGACCGGAAGTCCTTGGCCACCTCCCCGCGCACCACCAGACGCGAGGTGTCCGCCGCCCCCGTCAGCACGGTGAAGGCCGTGGTGGCGACCAGCATGCCGAGGAACAGCGCAAGCGTTCGACTCGCCCGGTGAGCGAGCTGGGAGCGGATCATCCTCAGCACGCCGCAACCATGCCGCATACCTAGTGACTATGCAAGAACAATCTGGCACGCTGTGGCCAAGACGTGACAACCGACCACGACCAGGGAGATGACCACATGCCGCTGCACCACGTCGTGCTCTCTCTGCTGGCCGGCGGTCCCAGCCACGGCTACGAGCTCAAGGGTGCCTTCGAGGACGCCGTCGGACCGCAGTGGGGGCAGCTCAACATCGGCCATCTCTACCAGTTGCTGGACCGGCTCGCCCGGGACGGCCTGGCGATCACACACCGCGAGGCACAGGCCGTCAAGCCCGAGCGGGTTGTCTACGAGCTCACCAACGACGGCCACCAGGAGCTCAACCGCTGGCTCGCCGCACCGACACCACGCTCGGGCGGATACCGCGATGAGTTCTTCCTCAAAGTCATCGCCGCGGTCCGCACCGGCAAGAAGTCCGTCCTGGCCGAGGTGCTTGGCACCCAAAGGACGCACCTCATGCGCGAGATCCGCAACCTGTCCGAGCTCGAGCGCGACCATAGCGATGACCCCGTCGTCAGCCTCCTGATCACCAACGCCCGCCTCCACGTCGAGGCCGACCTGCGACTCATCGACACCGCCGAGGACACGCTCCCCCAAACCATGGCAGTGTCGGGAAGCAAACCCGCAGCCAGGGCCAGGGAGACGCAGCCTCCGACCAGGCAAAAGACCGGTTGACCGCCTGCCGCGTGGACGTCAGTGACGATGCGGCACCGTGCGCAGGGGCCTCTCAGCCAGAGATCTGGTCAGAAAGCCCACAGCCTTTCGAGAAGTGGGTCCACCGCGTCGTTGACTTCGAAGGTTCCAAGTGCTGCGCGCTGCGTTATGGCCAGGCGGGTCAACGCACTCTTTTGGCGC
>JBBRWQ010000151.1:0-4725 GCA_038249115.1 Actinomycetales bacterium | reverse complement strand
GGACGCGCGGAGGAGCTGGGGCGCATCTCTGACGTCCTCCGCGGGGCTCGTGACGGCCGTTTCGGGGCGCTCATCATCGAGGGGGACGCCGGTATCGGCAAGACGACGCTCGTTCGTGTGGTGTGCGACGCGGCCCGGGAAGAAGCGCGGGTGCTGTCGGGGGCTTGCCTGCCGCTGATTTCGGCCACGGTCCCCCTCGTGGGGCTGCGCAGCGCGGTGAGGGGGCTCGCCGTCGAGGAGCGGCCCGCCGTCCTCGGCGGTCCCGTCCCGAGAAGGCGCGCCGAGGGCGAGCGGGTGGAGGGCCCGAGGCCGGTCACCAGTCCCATGCTTCGCGGAACCCATCGGCATCGGTGGGACGCATCTTGACGCGGTCCGGGTGCCGCCGGCTGAGCTCCACTTCCACGAGCGGCACGACGTCAACGCCGTTGACCCGGAGGTTCTCCCCTGTGAAGTCAGTCATATGAGCATCCTCCCGTAGCGCTACAGCTGCAGGTGCAGGCGGAGGGCTTCGTCCACTTCCGCCATGACCCGCGCGGGAACCCAACCCAAGACAGGTCCGATGCGTTCGATGGTCACCGAACGTACCTGCTCAGCTTGGGCCTTCGAGTCGACACGTAAGCCGGTGACGTTGGCCGGCAGAAGAACCTGAAACGGGAAGACACGAACGATGTTGCTGGTCACGGGCACCACGGTCACGACACCGCGTCGAAGTCGGTCGGCCGTCGCGTTGGCCCGGTCGTTGCTCACGATGATCCCGGGCCGGCGTTTGTTGGCTTCGCTGCCTCGCGTCGGCTCAAGGTCAATCAGACGTACCTCACCTCGCTGCATCTGTGAGCCCGTCCGCAGCCGTGGCTTCCCACAAGGCCTGATCGCCCGAGGACTCCCACTCGTCCCACGCCGATGCGTAGTCCTGTTCAAGGTCAGGGTGCCGAAGCAGGTGGATCGCGTGCTGAAGGGCCGCCGAGCGAGACGGTAGACCGGAGGTATGGGCGTACTCGTCAAGGAGGGCTACGTCTTCCTCCGGCAGGCTCACGCTAATCTTCATACTTCGATGCTACCCGGGTAATACTAGCGAACGCAAGGAAACGTCACGTTCGCACTGCACGACGAAGCGTGGATCTCCGCCCGGCCCGGGACTGCCGCTAGGGTGCCGGGATGACCGACCTGCTGCTCAACCCCAGGACCTACGACCCCGCCGACCTTGACCCCGAGGCGCGACGCCTCCTGCGAGCGACGATCGACTGGTTCGAGGCGCGCGGCAAGACCGAGCTCAAGCGCGTCCACCACGAAGGCGCGTGGTACGACGACTTCCTGGACTTCATGGCGTCCGAGAAGGCCTTCGCGACCTTCCTCACGCCGGGATCGCAGGGCGGTCGCTGGGACACGGCCCGTATCTGCGCCTTCGGCGAGGTGCTGGCGTTCTACGGCCTCGGCTACTGGTATGCGTGGCAGGTCACCATCCTGGGTCTCGGCCCTGTCTGGCAGAGCGACAACGAGGAGGCAAGGGCTCGCGCCGCGCAGATCCTCCAAGACGGCGGTGTGTTCGCGTTCGGACTGTCGGAGAAGGCCCATGGCGCCGACATCTACACCACAGACCTGGTCCTGACACCCGACGGCGAGGGCTTTCGCGCGAACGGCAGCAAATACTACATCGGCAACGGCAACGTGGCAGGCATGGTCTCGGTCTTCGGCCGCATCGAAGGGATCGAGGGCCCCGAGGCCTACGTCTTCTTCGCCGCGGACAGCCAGCACCCGTCATACGAGCTGGTCAAGAACGTGGTGTCGGGGCAGATGTACGTCAGCGAGTTCAGCCTGCACGACTACCCGGTCACTGCCGCGGACATCCTGCAAACCGGCTCTGCCGCCTTCGACGCCGCGCTCAACACCGTCAACATCGGCAAGTTCAACCTCGGTTTCGCCTCCATCGGGATCTGCGAGCACGCCTTCTTCGAAGCCATCACGCACGCCGACAACCGCATCCTGTACGGCATGCGGGTCACCGACTTCCCGCACGTGCGCCAGGGGCTGACCGACGCCTACGCGCGACTGGTCGCTATGAAGCTGTTCGGCGACAGGGCGATCGACTACGTCCGCTCAGCCTCAGCGGACGACCGGCGCTACCTGCTGTTCAACCCAGTCACGAAGATGAAGGTGACCACCGAGGGGGAGCGGGTCATCGACGGGCTCTGGGACGTGGTGGCCGCCAAGGGTTTCGAGAAGGACACCTACTTCGAGCAGGCAGCGATGGACATCCGCGCGCTGCCCAAGCTCGAGGGCACCGTGCACGTCAACATGGCCCTGGTGCTGAAGTTCCTGCCCAGCTACCTGCTGAACCCGGCAACGCTCCCCGAGGTGCCCAGGCGTCGCGACGATGCCGACGACGACTTCCTGTTCCACCAGGGACCTGCCAGGGGGCTGGGCAAGGTCCGGTTCGCTGACTGGCGCACGTCGTATGACGCCTTCGCCGGCGTGCCCAACGTTGCCGTCTTCCGGGAGCAGGCCGATGGCCTGGTCGACCTCGTCACGAACGCCGGGCCCGACGCGGACCAGGCCAAGGACCTGGATCTGCTTCTCTCACTGGGCGAGCTGTTCGCCCTTGTCGTCTACGGCCAGCTCATCCTCGAGCAGGCATCGCTGACCGGCCGGGACACTGACTCAGCAGACCTGACGGACCTGGTCGACCAGGTCTTCGACGTGCTCGTTCGTGACTTCTCGGCCTACGCCGTGGACCTGCACGGCAAGGCCTCATCGACCAAGGCGCAGCAGCAGTGGGCTCTGGAACACGTCCGCAAGCCAGCGGCCAACACGGACCGCTACGACAGGATGTGGCAGCAGGTCCGCGACCTGGCGGGCGCCTACGAGATGTGTCCCTAGAAGCTCAGCGCAGCCTTGGCTCAGCGGGTTCGCGGCGGGCAGCATCCGGTTGCCGGGGCGTGCGATTGGTGGCGACGCGAGCTGACAACGCAACGGCCATGAGCAGCCCAAGGCACGACACGAGAGCGACCGCGAGCACCGAGTAGGCGGACGCCACGCCGGCGTTGATCCCCCCGGCGCGAATCACCAGCCCCAGCACCATCTCGGCGGCGAACAGGGTTGCGAGGGCGATGCCCCACCGACGCAGCCGCTCGGTCCTCGCGGCCAACACCGCAGTGGTCACGACGAGCACGGCGCCGAGGCCTGCCAGCCCCAGTCGCGTGTACTGCAGCCACGGGTGAAGGTCCGTGCCGATCAGCTGCCAGATTGGCCAGCCCATGCACCGCGTGTATGAGCTATTTCCTGCCGCGAGTATGCCGGTCACATGCATCACAACCACCACCGTCAGGCTGATCGCTGCCAGCCGGCCCACCTGAGCTGTGTGACCGACCGGGCGCGACTCAGCCGCGGGTCGCGACACCGAGTGCTGTGCCTGTGCGCCCACCCTGACCGCGGCTACGCCCATCGCCGTCATCGCAGTGAGGGCGGCGAACAGGTCGACAGCACCCAACGGCGTCGAAAGATTGCCGACAACCACTATTCGGCCGAAGGCCCCCGCGGCCAGGGCACCGGCCAGTGCCACCAGCGGCAGGATCCGCACCCACCGGTCCCGCCCGGGCATTCTCCTGGACATCACGGCGGCGGCCAGCACAAGGGGGCCGGCGGACATCGCGACCACCCGGTGGACGAACTCGATGAGCGGGCTGAGCGCCCACGGTGGGGCAATCTGGTCTGGCTGGCAACCCGGCCAGGTCGGGCAGGCAGCCCCTGACCCCGTGGCACACACCACCGCCCCCATTGACACGGCCAGGAAGGTGAACAGCGCCGCGAGGCGGAATACAGTCAGTGCAGCGGTCGACGGAGCGAACGCGTTCTGGGGCATCGAGGTATCTCCTGGCAGTCGACATCGGGCGGCACGCGCCCGGTCGACACCCTACGCATCGGGCAAGGCCGCGTCCCACAAGACCCGAGCCAGCCGACCCGTGTCCCTGAAGTGAAGGGTCAGGTTCCCGCCACGTCGGGCCCCACAACCATCGCGTCGGCATACCGCTCGGTGGGCAGCGTCACCAGCGTGGGTGGCTCGTCGACAACCCTGCTGACAAGCGTGTCAGGCTGGCTGGGCGCCTGCAAGGGCAGGGTGATGACCATCGCGGCTCCTCCTTCGGGCGCGCGCGAACCCTGCAAGGATCCACCGCGCGCATGCGCGAGCGCCCGCACGATGCTCAGGCCCAGGCCCGTTCCCCGGAGGCCGTCCGGCGTGTCAAGGCCGGCCAGGGTTTCCGAAGCACGTCCCGCGGTGACCCCGGAAGGCAGCAAATCCGCGCCGGTGTTGATGGCGATGATCTGCTCGCTGGTCAGGCCGGGGCCGCTGTCGAACACGCCCACCAGAACGTGCTCCAGCTGCCGGACTCCGGTCAGCCGGATCGTGTCACCCGCCGACGTGTATCGGATCGCATTCTCGACCAGCGTGTCGAGCCCGGTGCGCACCCGTTCTCGCGACCCGACAATGCGCCCAGCCCCGGCCTCCAGAACCCAACGCCGGTCCTCGACCACCCGCCAGCGCTCCACGGCCTGCGTCATCACCTCGTCGATGTCGAACATCTCACTGGTCGTGTCATCCTGCAGCCGGATCACCCGGACCAGCCGTTCGCCCACCCGCGAGAGTCGATCGATCTCGTCGGCCACGACCGACAGGTCCTGCTGGTTCTCCAGGCCCACCGCACGCGACTGCATCAGCTCGACGTATCCCCG
>JBBRWQ010000150.1:0-4743 GCA_038249115.1 Actinomycetales bacterium | reverse complement strand
TTGTGACACGGACATGGCAAGGGAGCTTTTTGTGAGCGTCGCACCGGACGGTCGTCGCATGTTGCGCGTCGAGACCCGCAACTCGGAGACGCCGATCGAGCGCAAACCCGAATGGATCCGCACCACCGCCAAGATGGGGCCTGAGTACACCAAGCTCAACTCGATGGTGAAGACCGAGGGCTTGCATACGGTCTGTCAGGAGGCCGCCTGCCCCAACATCTTCGAGTGCTGGGAAGACAAGGAAGCGACCTTCCTGATCGGCGGCGAGCAGTGCACACGTCGATGCGACTTCTGCCAGATCGACACCGGCAAGCCCGACGATCTCGACCGCGACGAGCCCCGCAGGGTCGCCGAGTCGGTCCGGCAGATGGGCCTGCGCTATGCCACCATCACCGGTGTTGCCCGCGATGACCTCGAGGACGGCGGAGCCTGGCTCTATGCCGAGACCATCCGGATGGTGCACGAGCTCAACCCCGGCACCGGCGTCGAGATCCTGGTCCCCGACTTCAACGGCGACCCCGAGCTCGTCGCCCAGGTTCTTGACGCCAAGCCCGAGGTGTTCGCGCACAACGTCGAGACGGTCCCCCGCCTCTTCAAGCGGATCCGCCCGGCCTTCAGCTACGAGCGCTCGCTGTCGGTGATCACGATGGGCCGCGAGGCCGGTCTGGTGACCAAGTCCAACCTGATCCTGGGCATGGGCGAAGAAGAGCACGAGATCGAGCAGGCTCTCCACGACCTGCACGCAGCGGGCACCGACCTCATCACGATCACGCAGTATCTCCGTCCCTCGCCGCGTCACCACCCCGTCGACCGCTGGGTCAAGCCGGAGGAGTTCGTCCGGTGGTCCGACATGGCAGCGGAGATCGGTTACAAGGGCGTCATGAGTGGGCCGTTGGTGCGTTCGTCGTACCGTGCGGGTCGCCTCTGGGCCCAGGCGATGAAGCGCTGGGGACGTCCCGTTCCCGAGCAGCTGTCCCATCTTGTTGCCACGTCCTACAGCCCGGCTCGTCAAGAGGCTTCCTCGCTGCTGCAGCGCCGCTTGTCCGACATCTCCTGAAGGTAGACTGATCCCCATGGCCCGCAAGGAATCTGATCAGTCGAACACGCCCAAGAAGCTTGGACGCTTCTCGCGGAAGGGCCGTTCCTCCGGGAGCGGACGCTTCGCCCAGATCCGTCAGGTGTTCACCGCGGCGCATGCCGTCGACCCGCTGATCGGCTGGTGGATGGCGCTCGCCTCCCTCGGCACGCTCGTCGTGATGGTCGGCATCGGTGTGCTCGTCCAGCACTGGGTCTACTTCCTGGTCCTGGGCCTCCCGATGGCCGCTCTTGCAGCGTCGACCGTGTTGAGCGTCCGGGCCAAGCGCGCGGCGTACAAGTCCATCGAAGGCCAGCCCGGCGCTTCGGGTGCGGCCCTGTCCTCACTGCGCAAAGGCTGGTACTTCGAGCAGCAGCCTGTTGCCGCTGAGGCCACCCGCGCCGGCGACATGTCGACGACCGCCATGGTCTTCCGGGCGATCGGACGCCCGGGTGTCGTTCTCGTCGTGGAGGGACCGGCGGCCCGCGCGGTCAAGCTCGGTGAGGCGGAACGCAAGAAGGTCAGCCGTATCGCGGGTCCGAACGTCCCGGTGACCGTGCTCCGCGTCGGCGAGGGCGGCGGCGAGAACGAGGTGTCGGTCCGCAAGATCGCCGGCAAGGTCCAGCGGATGAAGCCTGTGCTCACCAAGCAAGAGGTTGCCGCGGTCAACAAGCGGCTCAAGGCCATGGGCGGCATGCGACCTCCGCTGCCGGCCGGCGTCGACCCGAACCGGGTTCGGATGGACCGCAAGGCGATGCGCGGCCGCTGACCTGACCCGCCCCCTCTCATCCGAACACCGCTCCGGCACCGT
Organism: Actinomycetales bacterium; assembly: GCA_038249115.1. Taxonomy (GTDB): domain Bacteria; phylum Actinomycetota; class Actinomycetes; order Actinomycetales; family Dermatophilaceae; genus UBA4719. The sequence continues at coordinate 2,857 of JBBRWQ010000150.1, read as the reverse complement.
TTTTGGCCTCCAATGGACTCGAAACGGTGCCGCCGAGGTGTTCGGTCGGGGGGAGGTCTGGGGTCCTGATCAGATCCGGACCAGGACGGTGCCGGCGAGCTTGTCGTGAAATCCGCGAGTGTCCCTGTCCCAGATCAGCGCTGGGACGGCGAGTGCCACGAGCACACCGCGAATCAGCGCCGGGACGGGACTGGTGGCCGGCTTGCCCAGACGGATCACGCGCAGGCCAACCAGCCGGTGACCGACGGTGAACCCCGCGGTGGCGACGAGCACGATGTTCTCGGTGGCGAAAACGGCCGGGACGATGAAGGTCTGCGCCAGGCTCTCGGCCGGCTGGCCCCATACGGCACCAAAGAAGGCCACCCCGATCACCGTACAGATCATCCAGTCGATGCCCACCGCGGCGAGTCGCCGCCCGAAGCGGGCGAGCGAACCGGGGCCGCTCTCCGGCATACCAAGTCTCTGTCCTGGGTAGTCCTGGGAATCCGTGCGCGCTGCACCTGGTCCATGGAGCCAGGAGCCGACATCCTTGCGATCAATCACGTGTCACAGGCTACGGCGTACCCCCACGACGTAACACCTCGGAAACATGAGGGTGTTGGCCCCGAAATCCGTCCCCGATAGGGTCGCCCCGACTGCAGAAACAGGCTCGACCGCGACGGACGGGCCCCACCACAGGAGGTTGCATGTTCAGCAAGCCTGAAGAGGTTCTCGAGTTCATCAAGGCCGAGGGCGTCCAGTTCGTCGATGTTCGCTTCTGCGACCTTCCCGGCGTCATGCAGCACTTCAACGTGCCGGCGGCTTCGCTGACCCTGGACTTCTTCACCGAAGGCCAGATGTTCGACGGCTCCTCGATCCGCGGCTTCCAGGCCATCCACGAGTCCGACATGAAGCTGATCCCGGACGCGACGACCGCCTACCTGGACCCGTTCCGCAAAGAGAAGACACTGATCATGAACTTCTCGATCGTGGACCCGTTCACCGACGAGCCCTACAGTCGCGACCCGCGCAACATCGCCGCCAAGGCCGAGGCCTACCTGAAGTCGACCGGCATCGCCGACGCCGCGTACTTCGGCGCCGAGGCCGAGTTCTACATCTTCGACGACGTGCGTTACGAAACCAAGCAGAACGCTTCCTACTACTACATCGACTCGATCGAGGCGGCCTGGAACACCGGCCGCGTCGAGGAGGGCGGCAACCAGGGCTACAAAACCCGATACAAGGGTGGCTACTTCCCGGTCCCGCCGCTTGACCACTTTGCCGACATGCGCGACGAGATGTGCCTCAAGCTGGCCGAGGTAGGCCTCACCGTCGAGCGCAGCCACCACGAAGTGGGGACCGCCGGGCAGCAGGAGATCAACTACCGCTTCGGTTCGCTGCTGCAGTCCGGCGACGACGTGATGAAGTTCAAGTACGTCATCAAGAACGTCGCCTGGCACGCCGGCAAGACCGCGACGTTCATGCCCAAGCCGATCTTCGGCGACAACGGCTCCGGCATGCACACCCACCAGAGCCTCTGGAAGGACGGTGTGCCGCTCTTCTATGACGAGCGTGGCTACGGCGGCCTCTCTGACATCGCCCGATGGTACATAGGAGGTTTGCTCAAGCACGCCCCCTCACTGCTGGCATTCACCAACCCGACTGTCAACTCCTACCACCGGCTGGTCCCCGGCTACGAGGCTCCGGTCAACCTGGTCTACTCCGCACGCAACCGTTCCGCCTGCGTGCGCATCCCGATCGCCGGTAACTCCCCCAAGGCCAAGCGCATCGAGTTCCGTATTCCGGACCCGTCGGCCAACCCGTACCTCGCCTTCGCGGCCCAGCTGATGGCTGGCCTTGATGGCATCAAGAACCGCATTGAGCCCCCGGCACCTGTCGACAAGGACCTTTACGAGCTGCCGCCGGAGGAGCACGACCAGATCGACCAGGTTCCCGGTTCGCTGCCCGAGGTGCTGACCGCACTGGCGGCTGACCACGACTACCTCCTCGAGGGCGACGTGTTCACCAAGGACCTCATCGAGACCTGGATCGAGTGGAAGACGCTCAACGAGGTGGACCCGATCCGGTTCCGCCCGCATCCGCACGAGTTCGAGATGTACTACGACATCTAGGCTTCACAAGCCGCTGACCTGCACAAACGTCAGTGAGCAACCCTCTCAGTCCTTGAGGAGTCCTTGGGAGAGTCCTTGCGCGCAGCCAGAACCACCGCGATGGCTGCGCGTGAGGACTCGTCCGCGTCGGGCCACATATGGCCGTAAGTGTTGAGCGTCGTCATCGCGCTGGCATGCCGTAGCCGCGTCTGGACGACTTTCACGTCGAGCCCTGATGCGATGAGCAACGACGCGAAGTAATGCCGCAGATCGTGGTACCGGAAGCCCTCCGGTAATCCCTTGACCTTCTTGCGGGCCCTGCGCACCGCCCGTTGCAGCTCCCACGGTGAACACGGCTGGCGGATCTCGTCAGAGACCACCGTCTCCCCCGCGTACTTCTTCACAGCCGCCGCCAGATCGAGCGCCAGCTCTCGCGGGATAGGTATCGGAGTCTTCGAGCACTCCGACTTCAACGGCTCGGCTGGCCACTGGATCGCCGGCGCGACGATGCCGCGCATGAAGTCGACATCGGACACCCGAAGCGCGCACGTCTCCGCCGTCCTCAAACCAGCGAACGCGCCCAGGAGGATCGCTGGGCGTAGGTGCTCGTCCATCGCGTCATGCAGCGCCCACACCTGTTCCGTGGTTGCCACGTAGGGCCGCTGCACTCCCCCACCCGGCGACGTCTTCCGGCTGCACGGCGACCTCGGGATGATGCCGTCCTGAACCGCGTCGCCCATGATCTGCGCGAACCGCCGATAGGTGGC
>JBBRWQ010000149.1:0-4862 GCA_038249115.1 Actinomycetales bacterium | reverse complement strand
GGTGTCGATGAACGTCGCGAAGTTGGTCATGTCCAGTGCCAGGGCGGACAGGTCCAGGCCGAACTGCGTGACCATCATGGTGCTGATCGCCCGCTCGGCCGCGGCGAGCCTGTCGGTGTCCAGGGCGTCCATCGCCTCCCAGAACCGGCGGTGGTCGGTTGCGGCCACCGGCACTTTGGTGAACCGCGGCCCGGCGGTAGTGGCCCACCATGCCTCGAAGGCCAGCTTGCTGCACGGCGCCACCACCCGGTTCAAGGTCGCCAAGGCCAGGTAGGTCCCGACCGACGCGCCGGCGTCCGAACGCCGGGGCCCGCACACCGCGTCGATGGCGCCGGCGACGTTCAGCCGCTCCAGGACCCCCCACACCGCGGCCAGGTCCCCGAACGCCTTGTGCTGGGTGCGCTCCGGGGCGCCGGTCGGGGCACCGGAAAGGCGGGCCATCACCTCCTGGGCGCTGCCCAGGTACTGCTGGTCCACGATGCGTGGTTTCCCGTTTACCCGGGCGGACTCCACCAAGTAGTAGTAGGTCTGGTTCCCGCGCTTCTTACCCACGATTGATGCCATATATGGGTAATACACCCTACGACCGATCATGTCCAGCACCGACACGCGCATCTGCGCAGGTCAACGCAGGTTTTCAGCCGCCGCCACCGTCACCGGGATCGCTCAGAATCCGAATAGCCAGGAAGGTCCCGCTAGGGGGACTCGGATGGCGGCATCCCGCCAGGCACTCTGCTCATCAGGAGGCGCCCGGATCAGCCTCAATCAACGAGGCGGCGCGTGCCGCGATCGCGGCACGGCCAGACTTGCCCTGCAGGCCAAGCTTCTCGTACATGTTCCCCATGTGCCGCTCCACGGTTCGCACACTGACGAAGAGCTTGTCGGCGACGGCCTGGTTGGTCATCCCGGAAGCGACGCAGCGAAGTATCTCGATCTCACGGCGCGTGAGCGTGCCGTCTGCCCTGGCGGCATCGCTCGGGAGGGTGGGGAGGAAGGCGCTCAGCTCACGCAGGAAGACCTCCCAAGCGGGTTCGTCGGCGAGGAGGATGTGGTTGCGACCATCGAGGGGCACGAAGCGTGCGTTGGAAATCGCAAGAGCCAGCTCTCGCCCTTGTTCGAAAGGCACTGCAGCGTCTTCTTGCGCATGCATCACCAGCGTCGGTGTCGTGACCTGTTCAAGGAGGCCGGCGACGTCGACCTTTTCGCGGGCCAGCCGCATCAGCGCGGCGGTCTCAGGCGCCGCCGAGATCCGCTGCATCTCGTCGAACCAGATCATCTGCTCTTGGGTCGCGTCGGGCACGAAGAGTGTCGTGAACGTTCGCCGAAACGCCGGGTTCGCCTGGCCCCAGCCCACCCGGATCATGGACAGCATGACTTCCGCTTCAGCTCGTGCTCGCGAAGACGGGTCACGACGCAACCGCCCCTGCCGGAAGCCGCCGTAGAGGACGAGCTGGCGCACTCGCTCGGGGTGGCGTACCGCGTACGCAATCGCGACGGCTGCTCCATTCGACAGCCCCAACAGCGAGAAGCGATCGAGCCCGGCCGCATCGACGACGGCTTCGAGGTCCTCCACCCACGCGTCCAACGAGAACCGGGTGACGTTGCGGTCCGAGACACCCGAGCCCCGCTCGTCGTACCGGAGCAGGGTGCGGCCTTCCGCCAGAGCCAAGAGCCAGTGGTGCCAGAGCGGGCTGTCCCAGTCGTACTGCAGATGGGTCATCCACGTGGCCACACGAACCAGCGGCGGTCCGCTCCCGTGGACCCCGAAGGCGAGGCGAACCCCGTCGGCCGAGGCGCAGAAACGGATCGTCTGGGTCACCCCGTCAGGCTAGTCCTCAGACCGGCACGGAACGGTTCGATGCGATGCAGCCTTCTCATCGGCTAAGAGTACGAAAACGCCGTCACCCTCCAGCGTGCCACCGAACGGCACGTCACAGCGCCGCCTGTCCGCGCCGCAGAGCGATCGGACATACCGATTCGGCCCAAGGCTTGGCGTGGTTGGGAGCCTTCTCTACTGTCGGGTCATGTCCACTCACGAACCTACGACTCGGAAGGCCGTGGCCACGGATAGCGCCCCGGCCGCCTTGGGCCCGTACAGCCAAGCGATCGTCGCCGGCGGTTTTGTCTTCTGCTCAGGAACGGTGGGTATCGATCCACACACGGGCCAAGTACCTGAGGGCATCGAGGCCCAGACCGAACTCGCCTTGCGGAACATCTCTGCGATTCTCGAAGCCGCTGGCGCATCCTTGGCCGACGTCGTAAAGACCACCATCTTCTACGCGGACGTCGGCGACTTTCCCGCGTTGAACAAGGTGTACGCGCGGTTCATGCCTGACCCGCCACCGGCCAGGTCGGCGCCTGCGAATGTCACCTTGCCCCGTGGTCTCCTCGTCTCGATCGAAGCCATCGCGCGGCTGCCAGGCTGAGACACTCGCCATGGCCCAACCTCGACGCCCGATCGCGTCGCACCCCAACTGCTCCCAGGGCCCTGGTGCGTCGCTGAACAATGGTTAGCCAAACTTCGTCGGCCTCGACCAAAAGAAGGCTTCGGCTCTATGCACCATGACGTCTGGGTAGTTCCAGCGTATGGCGTGGACACCGACAAGGTCACACGCATGAACACGTAGGTCGTTTGGCCTTGTCGCTGCGAGGTCGCGATCCGCCCGGCCGGTCCAGCTCGCGGGCTTCTGCCTGCCTCGTACCTCAGCCAGCGATGGTCGCCATCAGATCAGGGCGGGCGTGGGTCGCCGTCTCGGCGACGCCCCGCTCGGTCACGACGATGCTGATCAGGTCATGTGGGGTGACATCGAACGCAGGGTTGAACCCCCTGGCCCCAGCCGGGGCCGTTCGCACCCCGCCCAGGCAGAGCACTTCGTCTTCGTCCCGCTCCTCGATGACGATGTCCTCGCCTCGGGCGATGGTCAGGTCGACCGTGGAGGACGGCGCTGCCACGACGAAGGGAATCCCCGCTCGTTGACAGGCCAGCGCCAGGCTCACCGAACCGACCTTGTTCGCCGTGTCACCGTTCGCGGCTATCCGGTCGGCCCCGATGATCGCGACGTCGACCAGACCTCGCAGGATGGTGCTCGCGGCCGCGCTGTCAGCCTGCACCACGTGCTCGATCCCGTCGTTCAGGAGCTCCCAGCTTGTCAGTCGCGCACCTTGCAGCAGCGGGCGTGTCTCGTCGGCATACACCAGACCCAGGCGCCCGCGCTGGTGCAGCTCGTGGATGATTCCGTATGCCGTGCCCCAGGCGCTAGTCGCCAGCGCGCCGGTGTTGCAGTGCGTGACGACCCGCACCTTCTCCTTCGCTACGTGCGTAGCGATCCAGTCGGCGCCATGCTTGGAGAGTTGCCGGTTCGCGGCCTCATCGTCGGCCAGGACCTGCCGTGCGAGGCCGAGGACTTTGACCATCCCGGACGGCACCGACCCCCTGACCTGGTTCACGCCCCAGGCGAGGTTGACCGCGGTGGGCCGGGCATCACGAATCCTGTCGATCTCGGTGTCAAGCCTTGCCGCGTCCCAGCTCTCATCGGCGGCCTGGACCATCGCCAGGGCCACACCCAGCGCCCCTGCCGGTCCGAGAGCCGGTGCGCCGCGGATCACCAGCCGCTCGATCGACTCGACCAGTACGTCGACCGTCGTGACGTCGATGTACTGCTCAGTGCCCGGCAACAGAGTCTGGTCGATGAGCCTGATCATCGGTCTCGGATCGTCCACCCATTCAATCGACCGCGCCATCGGGCCAGTGTGACGTATGCAGTGAACGTCTCTGCACCCGTGTCGGAGCCGGGATAGGGCATGCTCTCGTGAGACCAGGAAAGGGTGACCCTCATGCTCATGCAGAAGGAACGCGAGCTGATCATTGAGTACTGCCTGCGAATGCTCAAGGACGGGCTCACGGTGGGAACGTCGGGCAACGTCAGCGTCCGCGTCGGCGAGAACATCGCCATCACGCCGAGCGGCGTGGACTACGAGACCCTGGTGCCGGAGGACATCTGCGTCATCACCCTTGACGGCAAGCACGTTGACGGGCCGGACAACCCGTCAACGGAAGTGCCGATGCACACCGTCGTCTACCAGAACACCGGCGCGCTGGCTGTCGTCCACACGCACCCCGTCTACGCCACGGTTCTGGGTACCCTCGTCGACGAAGTTCCGCGGATCCACTACATGCTGGCTCTCTTGGGAGGACCTGTCAGGGTCGCGCCGTATGCCCCGTACGGCACCGAAGAACTGGCCAGGAACTGCATAGCGGGGATGACGGACCGGTACGGCGTCCTGCTTCAGAACCATGGGGCGACGACCTACGGGGACACTCTCGAAAAGGCATACTCCCGGAGCACCTATCTGGAGTGGTTGTGCCGGATCTACTGCGAGGCCAAGGCTCTCGGCGAGCCCCGGTTGCTCACTGAGCCTGAGTTCGACGCGGTCGCTGGCGCGGTGACCGCCTACGGCCAGTCGCGTTGAGACGCCAGCAGCGAGCTGCTGCAGCAACCATCGCCTGAATGCTGCCCGGGGTTCGGAGGACCTTTGACTCTATGAGCTCCTGGCATGCGGGGGTCACGCTGGGACCGAGTGGGACTGAGACGTCGACTCGAGGTCAACCGCTCAGGACGACGATCCCGAATGCCAATGAGGACATGTACCAGATTCTTGACCGTGAAGATTACTCGGCCGATGTGTTTATGCAGGTCATCCAGGCTCCTGCCGTGGCTGCAGCGTGCGAGCCAGGGCAGTTCATCATCTTGAGGATCGATGAAGAGGGGGAGAGGATCCCGCTCACCATCGCCGATTTTGACCGCGAAGCAGGCACCATCACCATCGTCGTCCAGGCGATCGGCAAGACGACGCGGCAGCTG
>JBBRWQ010000148.1:0-4876 GCA_038249115.1 Actinomycetales bacterium | reverse complement strand
TGGCCGGCCTGCGCAACCTCGCTATCAGCGCCCTACGCCTGGGCGGTCACCAACATCGCCGCCGCCCTCCGCTGGACCGCCCGCGATCCATCAAGATCACTGCAAATCCTCGGCATCACCTGACTTTGCCGGGGCCCTGGCCCTCGACCCGAGTTGCCCTGTTAACTCTGAAGAGCTGGCTCAAGCCACTCAATGGCCTTTGGAGAACACACATCAACGCATTTTAGACAAGTTAGGCAGTTTTTATCAATGATGCCGCCTTTCCGACCGATCGCACCTTCTAATACTTCCGGTTGGGGGCACACATGTATGCACGCCTTACAATCAGTGCATTCTGTTGTGACTTTAAGTTGTGGCTTACCCAAAGCTACCCCGATCGCACCCCAGGGACAAACATAGTTACACCATGTCCGGCCACCTTTCCAGAATCCCAGAAGGAAAATTAGAGGGAAAGCTACCGCAAAAGGGCAAATAATCCAGAGTAACCAAAACTTTGAGAACGCGGCCGCCCAGTAGGTCTGAGCCATGGATTCAGGAAGCCCCATTGTCCATGGACTGAATGTCGTGATAAAGATACCTACAAAAAGTAATAGAAATACTTTGCGCAAATGACGGCTCTTAAGAATTCTTCCCGCTCGATTAACAGGATTGATTCCATCCGCTATAAAACTGGTCGGACAATACTGTCCGCAATAATGCCGTCCAAACTTAGCCGGCAAAATAAACGCTCCAACCAACCCGAGGGCAGGTATGAAGTACCACTCAATCGGTGCTTTATACCAGGGATTTTCGATCAAGGATAAAAGCATAAGGATGAACAAAACGAGAAAAAGAAGAAAAGAAGTTCGTTGATTGCGTCGGCGAATATCAGAAAACGTTATTTTAGACATTTCTTAATACCATCCCGATACCTCTTTCTAGAACGAATATTCTTTCAAACTCTGCTACCTAGTTAGAAGGAGCCTTATGCTGTCGGGCGTGTCACCAAAGTCAGGTCGCCAAGCAGCTTCGCGCTTGCCAAACGGGAGCCGACCCCACGCGGCTTCATGAGTTCGCCCGACGCCCGGCTGAACCCCTGTTTGCCCGTCCGCAAACCAGACTTCTGGGTTGTCAAGGATGTTGGCACGAATCGAGTCAAGCGGCTCAGAACTCTCCAGAGTCACCCAGGGGCGAGGGCACTGCCCTTGATTCATCTCTGCGATGACGACACCCAGGACTGGGCATCGCTCGGCTTGCCATCTCTGCGACTCGATGGTGCGAAGCGCGCTCGTCTCGTCAGCGCTCCGTTTGGTGAACAGCACGCTGCCGATGGAGACCACGAGCGCGAGCACTCCGATGACAACGGCTAGTTCCACGGGCTCAGGCTAGGCCTTTGACATGACGAGGAACGCCCTGGGTGGGCGGCATTGAACGCAGTACAGAAACTGCAACGCGGCGTGCTTCGCGCCGCGCCCGCGTGGCTGCTGGCCAAGCTTGCCCTGGACAAGTCCCTGCGCGGCGACAAGGATCACGAGTGGGGCGCCCAGCTCCTTCGCGAGGCAGTTGAGAAGATCGTGGCCAGCGTCGACCTGGGCGGTGGCCAGATCATCGTGGTCGACGCAGACAACCCCGGCCTGATCGGCTGGTACTCCCGCCACGGGTTCAAGTCGACCGCTGGCCAGGACCTGCGGCTCTACATGAAGGTCGCCACGGCCAGAAAGTACCTCGAGCAGGAGTAGCCGGGCAGACGAAAGCCCGCCCTACACCGCGGAGGCCGCGCTGTTTTGCACGCTGCTGCAACGCTTTTCGCGGTTGGAGCGGGTGACGGGAATCGAACCCGCACTGTCAGCCTGGGAACTGTCCGAACGCACGGGTGTGTGATCGGCGGGCTGCGGGGTTTCGCGGTCACGAGCGGCCTGAAGTGTCCCATGAACTCGCCCCCCTTTATTGGCACGTGAATGGCACGGTGTCCAGATGCAGCGAAGAGTACGCAACCGCGTGGGGGAGAGATTGAACAAGAGGGCCGTCCGCCGATCCCTGTTCGATGTTGGCAGCAACTGTCGCTCGTGTCGAGAAGCGGCTCTCCGCCAACGCAGATAAGGATGAGGCTGCACATTCGTGCTTTCGTTGACTGCCTGCCTCGGGTGCGCCGTAGAACGCCCCGGTCCCGGGATGGTCACCTGACGGGGCTCAAACGGGACGTACCCTCTCGCGCGACGTTCGCCGACTGCCGTTCGCCTTGCGACGCACGGTTCTCAGGCTGCGGCCTCTGCGGCTACTAGCCGCGGCCCTGACCATTGGCCGCGCGAGCGGACTGCGGCAAGAGCGGACGACTCGTTTGCGCTTCCCGGCTGCTCGACAGTCACTGACACTAGAGCCCCGAGCCAACGTCGATGGGATGGGTATGGTGAACGAACCGCCTAGGACGCAACAGACCCGGGAACCGGAGTAGCCTGATCAATGTTGTTCCGGACCTTGGTGATGGAACGCTCGCATGGCGTGATGCTGTGCAGGGATCGTGCCTGCACGACGCCCACCTCATCCCGAGCGTCCCTGGTGGCGGGTCTGGAGCAGAGTGACCGACTCGGTGTCAGACCGGTACTCCGACCGTCCGGATCCCTTTCACCATCACGTCATCCGCTCAGATGGTCTGGAACAAACTGGTTCGTAGCAGCTGCATCGGGCCACCAGGCATCATCAGGCTCAACGGAGGCTCCGCATGCAGATCTACGTTCGCACCGACAACAACATTGATGGAACCGGTGAGATGACGGCCTACGTCGAGGGCGAGGTCGCGACCGCCCTGTCACGGTTCACTGACCACATCACGCGGGTCGAGGTTCATCTCAGCGATCAGAGCGCCGGACGGGTCACCGATGCCGACATCCGATGCATGATCGAGGCGCGGCTGGAGGGTCAGACCCCGGTCACCGTGACCGACGACGCAGGCAGCGTGGACGCGGCCCTCAAAGGGGCCATCCATCGGCTGAATCACCTGCTGGCCAGCCATGAAGGCCGGCAGCAGGACCAGGACGCCCGCACCTCGATCCGTGGCCACCCCGATCAGTGAGGTGAAGGGCCACGCTGGGCTCGGGCGTTGTCAGAGGTGGCAGCCACACTTCTGACGTGATCCGGGTTGGTGTGGTGCTGCCCTCCTTGGGGCCTGCGGGTGCGTTGCTGCCTGACATCGACGCGGTGTGGGCTGGTGATCATCCCGCTGAGTCCCGTCGCAGACCGTCGCCGAGCCCGGTGTCCCAGATCAACCCTGGCCAGCAGGCCCTGGGCGCCTAAACCATGGCTGCTCACCCACGCGCCATCAGCATGGCCGCGTTCAACATCAACGCAAGCACTGACCAAAGGTCCGGGCCCACGCCGGCTACGCGTGCGAACCAGGAAGCCCACATGCTGGTCCGCCAGGCCCCTTACCGGCGGCGCCGACATCTACCCCTCTGACCGTGCGTCTGGACCCGCCACAAATCCAGCGCGCCACCACCGCGGTCCGAGAACTGTGTGAGCACCTGACCGCCACCGAAACCCGCTATACCGGCACTGACCTGACCTCGTCCCGCGCTACGAGGAAAGCAGGGTAGCCACGTCAAAGGCGAGCGGGCATACGAACCGGCAGTCAGACACTGACGTCGACGGCGCGGTGGCGCTGGTCGGCGGCGGCCTTGCCGTACGGGTAGTCCGAGACGACGGGCGCGCTCACCTCATCGAGGCGCTCGAGCTCGTCGGACGTGAGCTCGACGGATGCGGCGCCCAAGTTGTCGGCGAGCTGGTCGGTGGTGCGCACGCCCAGAATCACCGAGGTGACGGCGGGCTGCGACTCCAGCCACGCGAGGGACACCTGCGCCAGGCTGGCCCCCTTGGCTTTCGCGATCTCCTCGACCACGCCCAGGATCCGCCAGGTTCGTTCCTGCTTGTTGCGAGGCGCCCACGCCTCCATCCCGCGCTCCGGGTCCTCGCCCAGGCGCGTGGCGCCGGTCGGGTCCGCGTCGCGCTGATACTTGCCGGTGAGCCAGCCGCCCGCCAACGGAGACCACGGCAGCAAACCGATGTTCGCATCCAGGCATGACGGTACGATCTCGGACTCGATCTCCCGCACGAGCAGGCTGTACTGCGGCTGGAGCGTCACTGGTGGCGTGAAGCCGTTGGCGCGCGCCACGTGCACGGCCTTGGTCACCTGCCAGCCGAGGAAGTTCGAGAAACCGTAGTAGGCGATCTTGCCGCTACGCACGGCGTCGTCCAGGAATCGCAGCGTTTCCTCAAGAGGCGTCACAGCGTCCCAGGCGTGCATCTGATAGAGGTCGAGCTGCTCCACGCCCAGCCGCCGCAACGACGCATCGAGCGCGCGACCGAGGTGGCGCCGGGACGTGCCGAGGTCGTTGGGACCCCCACCCGTCGAGAAGCGCCCCTTCGTCGCGGTCACGACCTGTTCGCTTTGCGCCCGATGGGCTGCCAGCCAGCGCCCGACGATCTCCTCCGAGACGCCTGCGCTGTACACGTCGGCCGTGTCGATGAAGTTGCCACCGGCGCCGACGTAGTCGTCAAGGATGGCGTGCGACGTCATCTCGTCGGCCTCAGCGCCGAACGTCATGGTTCCCAGGCCGTACGTCGAGACGATGGTTCCGCTGTTACCGAGATTTCGAAAGTGCATGGGTTTCCTTCTTCATTGAACGAGATTCCGTTCGGGCCTCGATGGCGCGCACCGGCCCGTTCACCATGGTGCCCCATTGGTCGGGATAGGGATTAAGTGCAATACCGTTCAATTAGATCACCACGGCTTCTTCGGGTGGTCGATTGGGTTGAGGCCAGTTGCGGTGGCGGGATCGTTTGACGTGCCACTTGGTGTATTTGCGTTTGACCACGCGGGGGTTGGCGCGAGGTTTTCGTCGGG
>JBBRWQ010000147.1:0-4878 GCA_038249115.1 Actinomycetales bacterium | reverse complement strand
TACCGTCGTGAGCGACCCGTCTGCGCGGTAACAGGAGGTCATCAGCCCATACTTCACCGGCGATATACCATTCGGTGGAACAGGTGACCTTCAAAAACAGTTCACCCTGCGAGCCCCAGGGCCCAACCCGAGGGACCCCCTGTCGTTCCCACCCGTTGGCGGCACCTGCACCCAGACCTTCGCCGGGTACACCGGTCCCCTAAACGCTGCGCTGGACACGACCGGCGCAGCGTACCGGCCGGATGTCGCTGCCAACTTCCGACAGTGGAAGACGCTGTGCACCATCGCCAACGCCCAGCCGGGCGTCTACATGATCCAGGTCAAGACCAACGACGTCGGCAACAACCTCGCCAGCGGTCACAACCGGTTCAGCCTCCGCGCCTACGGCACGTCCTCCGCGGAGAACGATGCGATCGCGGTGGCGGGGTACACCAAGATGGCGATGTACGCCAACACCCCCAACGGGACCACCACCTTCTTCTTGGCCAAGGTCCCCACCGGTGCCAGGGGGCAGCTGTTCAACGTGTCGTTGTGGGACGTCGGTGACGGTGCGAAGAACGGAAGCACCATCACCGTGCTCCCACCGTCGGAGACAGGCGGCACATTCTCGGACTGCACCGGGGCCGGCGTGCAGATCGGCCCGCTCAACGACTGCCAGATCAACGTCAGCAGCAGCTTCAACGCCCGGTGGCAGACCATCGCAGTTCCGATACCCGCTGGCTACTCCTGCACCGACGCATCCCCAACCGGGTGCTGGGTGCGCCTGGCGTTCTACTACGGCAGCGGTTCGCAACCCATGGACACCACCTCCTGGACAGCCAGCGTCATAGGTGACCCGGTCCGCCTCGTCGAGTGATGCCGACCTGAGGGTTGCCTTGCGTCCGACAGGTGACGATCCGCGAGGGTTGGGTATGGGACGATGCTCCCGGTGGAGATCCCTCGGGTGGAAGGACATTTGGTGAAGCATCGCGTACTCATCGTCGATGACGATCTGGCGTTATCCGAGATGCTGGGCATCGTGCTGCGCAACGAGGGGCTGGACGTCGTGCATTGCGCCGACGGATCCTCGGCGATGGCTTTGTTTCGTGAGAGCCGCCCGGACATCGTGCTGTTGGACGTGATGCTGCCGGGGATCGACGGCATCGAGGTGTGCCGCCGCATCCGCGCCGAGTCAGGCACCCCGATCGTCATGTTGACGGCGCGCACCGACACCGTGGACGTCGTGGTCGGTCTGGAGTCGGGCGCAGACGACTACGTCCTGAAACCGTTCAAGCCGCAGGAGCTCATCGCGCGAGTGCGGGCCAGACTGCGCCGCAGCGACGAGCCTGAGCCCGAGGGGCTCCAGATCGGCGACCTGAGCATCGATGTGGCGGGCCACTTGGTCAAGCGCGATGACAAGGCATTGTCACTGACACCGTTGGAGTTCGACCTCCTGGTCGCTCTGGCGCGCAAGCCTTGGCAGGTGTTCACCCGCGAGGTGCTGCTTGAGCAGGTCTGGGGATACCGCCACGCCGGCGACACGAGGTTGGTCAACGTCCACGTCCAGCGCCTTCGCTCCAAGATCGAGCTAGACCCCGAGAACCCCGAGATCGTTGTGACGGTCCGCGGCGTCGGTTACAAGGCGGGTCCTGCTTAGGTCATGTCCACGCCGACTCGCTTGTTCAGCGTGACCTTGTCACGGCTGGCCACTGCGCGTGCGCGGATCGTGCGATGGCTGCAGACGCTGGCGAGGTTTGTGCGCTCCGTGCTGACGTCGGCAGTCCGCTGGCTTCTGCACCTGTGGCGGGCATCCCTTCAGTTCCGGGTCATCGTGTCAACGATGTTGCTCGGACTTATCGTCGTCCTGCTGCTGGGCACCTATCTGTATCAACGCATTGCCGATGGTCTGGTCAGCGACCGCATCCAGACGGCCCGCGCCGAAGCCGCGTCCCAGGCCAGCGCCGCACAGTCCCGGTTCGACTCCGCCGGCCGCACGGACGCGGTCAGTCTCACCCAGCTCGCCTTCGACGTCGTGGGGCAGGCGGCCTCCCCTGGGGCAGACCAGTCACGCGAGGTGATCCTGACCCGGGCCAAGAACAACACCGATGCCGCGAGCGTTCCCACCGTTCTCTCCAGCGATGTGGGGCTCCCCAAGGTGCCGGCCAAGCTGCGCGACGCCATCGCGGCAGACCCGGGCCACCAGCAGGTGCAGCTCATCTCGATCAGCTCACCCGAGGGAGTGCCAGTCTCGGCGGTGATCATCGGGTCGCGAGTGACCTTGCCGGTGGCCGGGCAGTACGAGATGTACTTCGTGTTTCCCCTCGATCGTGAGCAACAGACGTTGCAGGTCGTCGGCAGGACCTTCACCCTCGGTGGTATGGCGTTGGTGCTCCTCGTGGGTGCGGTCGCCTTCGTCGTGACTCGCCTGGTCGTCGATCCGGTACGCCGGGCCTCGCTGGTCGCTCAACGCCTCTCTTCCGGTCGTCTGAATGAACGCATGCGGGCCCACGGCGAGGACGACATCGCCAAGCTGGGCAAGTCCTTCAACGCCATGGCTGACAGCCTGCAGAAGCAGATCCGCCAGCTGGAGGATCTTTCGCGGGTGCAGCAGCGCTTCGTCTCGGACGTGTCCCACGAGCTACGCACTCCCTTGACGACGATCCGCCTGGCGGGGGACCTGATCCACGACTCCCGTGGGGACTTCGACCCATCCGTCGCGCGGTCAGCAGAGCTGCTGCACAACGAGATTGACCGTTTCGAGTCCTTGTTGACGGACCTACTTGAGATCAGCCGCTTCGACGCAGGTGCGGCGGTCCTCGATCTCGAGGCCACGGATCTCAGGCACACGTCCGAACGCGCCGTCGAGTCGGTCGCTGCATTGGCCGCCCTTCGGGGCAGCCGTCTGGAGGTCATCGCGACCGAAGGCCCCTGCGTCGCCGATATCGACCCGAGGCGAGTCGAACGGATCCTGCGCAATCTGCTGATCAACGCCGTCGAGCACGGTGAGGGGCGGCCGGTGGTGATCCGGCTCGGCGTCAACCAGGCCGCGGTTGCCGTGTCTGTGCGGGACTCTGGGGTGGGGCTGCGTCCGGGGGAGGCCGGCCTGGTCTTCACCCGCTTCTGGCGAGCCGACCCTGCCCGAGCTCGCACCAGCGGGGGCACCGGGCTGGGACTGGCGATCTCACACGACGACGCCCGACTGCATGACGGTTGGCTGCAGGCCTGGGGTGAGCCGGGCGTGGGTTCCTGTTTCCGCCTCACGCTGCCTCGGCGCAGTGGCGTCCCGATCGAGCGTTCACCCCTACCACTCACGTCCGACGAGGAACGAGCCCAAGCCGCCCAGACGCAGGGCACGGCATGCCAGCCGGTCCCTGCCGCAGGGGGTGCGGAGACATGAGACCAGCTCGACCCGGAGCGGCGTGGGTCGCACTGGTGGTGGCCGTCGCGTTGAGCGCTTGCGGGGGACTGCCCACCGAAAGCCCGGTGCAACAGGGCTCGCAGATCGGGGAGACCGCCGGCCAACCGATTCGGGTGCAGCCGGACGGCCCGACGCCCGGCGCGTCCCCGGATCAGATCGTGCGTGGTTTTCTGCGAGCCGGCGCCGGTGCAAGCTTCGACGATGACCACGCGATCGCCCGCTCCTTCTTCACCCCGAACGTCAAGGACCAGTGGCTCCCGGACTCCGGAGTTGAGGTCTACGCCGAAGACTCGGCGCTCAAGGTCGAGCTGCTGACTCCGACGACGGTGCGGGTGACAGCGTCGATCGTCGCTGAGGTCGACGACACCGGCCGCTATCGCGAGACTCCGGCTGGGACCTCGGTGCAAGCCACCTTCGGGATGCAGAAACTTGGTGTGGGTTGGCGAATCGCACTGCCACCAAAGGGGTTTGGCCTGTGGCTGAGCGCCAGAGATCTGGACCGAATCTATCGGCCCTTCACGATCGCTTATGTCTCCAAGTCTGCGCGGACGATCGTGGGAGACCGGCGGTGGTTCCCGATCACCTCCGGGCTGGCCACGACGTTGGCCCGTGCACAGTTGGCGCCGGTGCCGCCCTACCTGACCGGCGCCGTGCAGACCGGCGTTCCGGCACGCACGGTGCTGGCCGTGGACTCTGTGCCGATCCAGTCCGGCCGTGCGCTCGTGGACCTGTCGGCCTTGGCCCTGTCAGCTGACCCTGACCAGCGACGGGCGATGTGGGCCCAGTTCGTCAACACGCTGTTGCAGGTGCCGTCGGTGATCCAGGTCTCGCTCGAGGTCCAAGGGGCCCGGCTCGACCTGCCTGGGATCCCGGCTGGCGTGTCAGTGTTGACAACCTTGGGTTACCAGATCGGCACCCCGACCTCGACCAAGACGGCCGTTCTGCGCGCAGGCTCGGAGCTGAGCAGGGTGTCCCCAGATCGCCCGCAGGCTCAGGACCAACCGCGCAAGCCGGCTACCGACGCCACCTTGCCCAAGATCCCCGCGGGGTGGGTCTCCTTGGCGATGTCGTGGAACGGCAAGGAGATCGCAGGAATAGGTGGTGATCGCGCCGATCTGGCACGCTGGCAAGGGAATCAGCTGTTCCAGCTGGCGGAGTTTGGCAGCAAGCTGACCAAGCCGTCGTACGACTCGCTCAACGGTCTATGGGTCGCAGGGGAGGCTGGCGGCGCCACAAAGGTGTGGGTGATCGACACGTCGCTGAGTCCAGTCAAGGACGCCGAACCGCGTGAGATCTCGGCCAAGTGGCTGGGCAAACGCAGGGTGCTGGCGTTGAGGGTGGCCAGCGACAACCAGCGGGTGGCATTGATCACGAGCAACCCTGCCGGTGGCGACGTGCAGGTGGTGGTTGCGGGAATCGTCCGCTCCGGCAACGGCGTTGCCGCTTCGCTGGCGGCCGAGCCACTTCGGGTCGGGTGGACG
>JBBRWQ010000146.1:0-4885 GCA_038249115.1 Actinomycetales bacterium | reverse complement strand
GTCCTCGACTGTGGTCCCCGCGAGCACGCGCAGCTCGAACCAGCCGTACCACGCCACGTAGGCCCCGGCCAGGAGCAGCAGGACGCCGCTGAGCCGGGAGATGAGGGGGGTTGCGCGGCGCAGTCTGGTCGTCACGGTGCTCCCAGCGGTGACCGCAAGAAGGGCGAGGACACCGACGACGGCGCCCATGCCGAGCGCGTAGGCGAGAAAGACCGCCACGACCCCGGGCAGGCTGCCGCCGCGAAGCGCACTGGTCATGGCGGCGAGGAACGGGGCGACCGTGCATGAGAGCGATGTCAGGGCGAAGGTCACCCCGTACCCGATCTGGGACACCCAGGTCAGGCTGGGGGCCTGACCTTTCCTGTTCAGGCGCGGCCCCGCCAAAGTGCCGCCGGCCAGCAACCAGCCGGCCAAGGCGATCAGGAGCACACCGATCACCACGGTGAGTACCGGCAGCCAGCGCTCGATGGAGAGCGCCAGGGGTGCCACGACCAAGGCAAAGGACCCGAACACGGCCACGAAACCGACCGTCATCCCGGTGGTGAACCGGACTGCTCGGGTTGCGGCGGCCCGCTGGCCGGGCGGTCTAGCTGGTGCGGCCACGAGCATGGTCAGGTAGGCCGGCAGTACGGCGAAACCGCATGGGTTGAAGACTGCGACCGCACCGGCGACCAGGGCCAGGGCCAGGGCTGCGGGCTCCACGACGAGTGCCCTCTAGCCCTTGACGACCAGCGATTGGGCGCCTTCGCGAAGCGCGTCACCGCCGAGAGCGCCGGCGAAGACCTGGACCGACCCGTCCGGTGCCACGAACGCAAAAGCAGGTTGGGCGACCACCCCGAAGCGCTGCCACAGGCTTCCGTCGGAGTCGACCAGGTGATCGAAACCGCCGGTGCCGGTGTCCTTCACAAACGCGCGCATGTCATCCTCTTGCCCGATCCCTGGAACTCCGAGGAATCTGACCCGCCCATCCAGCTCAGCGGCGACCTTCGCAACATCCGGCGCCTCGGCGCGGCAGATGGTGCACCAAGGTGCCCAGAACCACAGCACGACTGGCTCGCCTGCCAGAGACGACACGTCCATCTTCTTGCCTGCCAATGTGGACGCCGTGAACGACAACGCCTCCGACCGCACTTCGGAAGAGGCTGCAGGGGTCTTGGCGGATGGGTCCGACGACCCGCCCGAAGGTTCGGTGCCCCCGGCCGAGCAGGCAGCGAGCACCAGCGTCGAGGCCGCGACAAGCCCGGCAACCCGAGCGGCCGCCCGTGCTCGGATCCGAGAGTCGGCTTTTTGTCTCACCGCCCGGTCGCTTGGGGCGGTCCTGACCTCGTTCTTCTCTCCACTGACAAACATTGGGGGCTCCTTCGCGAATGTGTTCTTCCGGCTGCCCGCGACGCGCCGCGTCCACCAAGGACACGATGTCGCACGTTCACTCCTGCCATATGTCCACTGCGGACCCCACCTCCGGGGTATGCCAGAACTGGCTGGGCTGGGCCGATCAGCCGAGCATCGATTCAGCCTGCCAGCCCGACACCGGCTTTCACCCCTGAACGCGGGTCCGTAATCGGATCGTCAGGATGGACGGGCGAACAGCCGCCGTGAGGCAAGCAGAACTCCGAGCGCGAGCCCGTAGAGCACGTGCTCGGTGAGGAAGGTGCCGTAGCCGACCTTCGAAGCCATCTGTGAGATCTGGTCGCCGCTGCTGAACAGCGCAGCCGCGACGGGGAGCGCGATGAAGGAGCTGATGACGAAGACCATGGCACCCCACGCAGCGCCGGCCGCGATCAGGACCGGTCCGCGCAGCCGCAGGAGCACCGCTGCGATCGCGAACATGGCGCCGTACATGGCGCCGATCATCATGTGGATCATCGCGCCAAGCACCGCCGGGCCGAACGAGAAGAAGAACGTGTTGCCAGTCATGGCGTGTTCCATCGACGTCGTTAAGGTGCTGGGAGAGATGAATGTCGAAGCGATGTGATAGAGCGGGGTGAAGAAGCCGGAGTTCTGGTAGGTCGCCGCGGCCATCATCGCGAAGGCGGCCATCACCAGGGAAGCGGCCGCGCCGAGCAGAGCCCCCAGCTTCGCGGCCTGCGTCAGGCTGTCCTTTGTCGTGGTGGCAGGGATTGTCTGGGTTGAAGTGTTGGTAGCCATCGTGTCCTCCTTGGTCGGTGCATCATGCGCAGCGATCGCGGCGCACTGCGGAAACCCAGGCCGGTGACCAGTTGCTTCCCTTCCAGCGAGATTCGTCAACGACAAGTCGCGCCTGGAGCTCAGAGTGCAGGTACTCGCACCGCGGGCCGCAACCCGACGGTCAGGTCAGTGCTGCCCCTGCTGGTCGTGTCCGAAGGTGGTGTACCTGCCGAACCACGAGGGCGACCACCACCCCGCCTCTGATGGCCACATCGGCCAGGTTGAACGTCGCCGGGTACCAGCTGATCCCCACCCAGTCTGTGACCGCGCCGTTCGCCAGTCGATCGATCAGGTTGCCCAACGCGCCACCGAGGACCACGGCCACGGCGAGGCGTTCACCAGCGCTGTCCACCTTCGTCAGCCACCAGCCGACGGACACGGTGGCGATGGCGGCAACCACCACCACAACAAGGGGGTGCTGGGCTCCCAGGCCGAACGAGGCACCAGAGTTGGCTACGTGACGCAGCTGCACGATCGCCGTGGAGGCTGCTGATTCTGAGGACACCTGCTGCATCGCCCACGCCTTGCTGACGGCATCCGCTGCCAGCACCGCGCCGGCTGTCCCGATTGCGGGCCCCATTCTCGGCGCCGTGGGAGAGCGGGTGAGTGGGAATTCACCCTCGGTCGGTGTCAGGGGTCGCGCGTGGTTCACCCGGGCTGCACCACTCGCGGAGCAATAGGGGCAGCCCGGGCGCCAGTACACGTCAGCAACCGGACGGACGACATCGGGGGTGGTGCACACTTCGGGTGTTGTGCTCATGGTCCCGGAACCCTCCGGGCTGCTGCGATGCTTCCATCGGAGGAGGCACACGAGGTGAGTACTAGGGCCCGCCGATCCGCTGACCGCAAGGTTCCGGTACGTTGCGGTGCCCTTGTAGGGGCAGTGACTGGTCGTGGATGTGAGGGTCAGCCAGCCCATCCGCACGTCAACGCGTGGAAGGTAGTAGCGCGGAACAACACCGGTCTCGTACAGGACCACCGGTCGATGAGATTCGGCGATCGCGAATCCACCACGAGGTCGCCGGAGCTGACGGCGCGAACTCGCTTGTTGCTCCGGCCAACTGTGCCGGGTTCGATGACGAACGAGCTCTCGGTGATGCCAGCAGGAACGGGCCGACGGGTTCGATCCTGGGTGGTCATCACAGTTCGCGCAGGGCGTCTTCGATGCCGCGGTGGAAGGTCGGGTAGGCGTAGATCATCGACCGCAGGGTGTCCAGCGGGACCTGGGCATGCACGGCGACGGTGAGCGCTCCGAGGACCTCGCCACCGGTCGGGCCCATCGCGGTGGCCCCGACGAGCACCCCGCGATCGGCGTCAGCGATGAGCTTGATCAGGCCTTCGTTGCCCACCTTGTGGATCCACCCACGGGCGGTGCTCGGGACGCTGGTGCTCCCGACCAGGACCGAGGTGAGACGTTCGCGGGCCTGCTGCTCGGTCAGGCCGACCGAGCCCACTTCAGGGTCGGTGAAGGTCACCCGGGGCACGGCCCGGTAGTCGGCTGCGGGACCGCCCTCGCCGAGGATGTCGCCGATCACGATGCCTGCCTGATACATGGCGACGTGGGTGAAGGCACCCTTGCCGGTGATGTCGCCGACCGCCCAGACTCCGTCGGCGACGCGGCAGCGCTCGTCGATCGGGGCGACCCTGGCTGAAGGGTCCACGCCCACCGTGTCCAGACCTGCGGCGGCGGGGTCGGCCCGGCGCCCGGTTGCCACCAGGAGGCGTTCGGCATGCAGGACCAGCCCGCCGTCGAGCTCGACGGCGACGCCAGCCCCGTCGCTGTCGACGCGGCGGGCCGTCATACCGACGTGGACGTGCATGCCTTCGGACTCGAACACGCCCTGGAGCAGCTCGCCAGCCTCGGGCTCATCCATCGGCAGCAGGTGGTCGGCGGCCTCCACGACGCTGACCTGCACACCGAAGCGGGCGAACACCTGAGCCAGCTCGCACCCGATGGCTCCGCCGCCCAGGACGATCATCGAAGCGGGCAGCTCCTCGGTCTCCACCGCCTCGTGGTTGGTCCAGAAGGGCACCTGGTCCAGCCCGGGGATCGGTGGTATCGCGGGTTTGGTGCCGGTAGCCACCACGACACCCCGGGTGAGTGCGTAGCTGACGCCGTCCACGTCGACCCGCCCTGGGCCGGTGAGTCGGCCCTTACCGCGGACGAATGTTCCACCCTTGCCGACGAAGCGCTCGACCGCGACCCGGTCGTCCCAGTTGTCGGTGGCCTCCTCGCGTATCCGGAGTGCCACCGGCGCCCAGTCCGGGTGTATACCGGCGGTGCTGCCAGCGAGCTGCGCCACCCGGCGGGCCTCGGCGAGGGCGTTCGCGGCGCGGATCATCATCTTCGACGGGATGCACCCCCAGTAGGGGCACTCGCCGCCGACCAGACCGTTGTCGATACCGAGGACTCTCAGGCCGCGCTCGGCCAGGGTCCCGGCGACGTGTTCACCGCCGGGTCCCATGCCGATGACTGCTACGTCGTAGGTCTCCACAAGATCTCCTTCTCGTTGTTTACGGGTGGGTGTGTTGGTCAGAAACCTGCTGAGGGGACGAAGCCTGCGGGGCGTGCCAGTGGCCGCCCTGGAGCAGCTCATCGGCCTCGACCGGACCCCACGTTCCCCGCTGATAGGGATGGACCTGTCCTAGGTTGTCCAGGGCTGGTTGGACCACGCGCCAGGCGCTCTCGACGCCGTCC
>JBBRWQ010000145.1:0-4892 GCA_038249115.1 Actinomycetales bacterium | reverse complement strand
GGATGGGCGGCAGCTGCCGTCCTGTTCGTGGTGCTCGCGGGCGCCGGGGCACCGATGGTCTTCAAGAACCGGGCCGGCCGAACCGGGTGGCAGATCCTGGGAAGCCGTTTCGCCTGGACGTTCGGCAAGTGGGGCGGGTCGAACGTCTACCGCTCGGGACTGGCTGGGTCGGTCGTCCGCGGTGAGCACCGCCTGCCTGGCCTGCTGGCATCAACCCGTGCCATAGATATTGCCTCGGCCATGGGGGAGAGGGCCGCGATGCTGCACATCAAGCGGCGCGCTCACTTCACGGTGTGCATCGCCCTTGAGCCAGAGGGTGTGCAGCTCGTCGACCCGGCCACCGTCGATGCCCGTGTCGATGAGTGGGCACGCTTCCTGACCAACCTGGGATTCGAACCCGGCCTGGTCGGTGCGACCGCAGTGTTCGACATCTCCCCTGATCCGGGCACCCGCCTGGGTGCCGAGGTCGCCCGGATCACCCGCGATGACGCCCCGGAGTTCGCCAAGGCGATGATGGCCGAGGCGGCCGCGACGTACCCGGTCGGTGGCGCGCAGACGCACGCCCATGTGGCCTTGACCTACTCCGGTCAGGCCAAGGTCAGCAGCGAGGGTGAAGGCCTGCTCGGGCGGCGCCGATCCGAAGACGAGGCGACGGTCTCTCGCGAACCGGGCGAGATGGCTGTCGAGATCGGCCGCCGCCTTGGCGAGCTGCGCGCGGAGCTGCGTGCCTCCGGCGCGCGATGGACCCGGCTGATGACCGTCGATGACGCCGCGGAGTTCATTCGCGGCGCGTACGACCCCGAGGCTGCGGAGAAGATCGCTGTGCTGCGCGCCGGGGGAGGGGAGCCCGACGTGCGCTGGAGTGATGCCGGCCCGACGGCCGCGGTCGAGTCGTGGAGCTCCTACCGGCACGACTCGGGGCTGTCCGTGGTCTGGGAGATGGTTGACGTCCCCAAGTCCGCAGTAACAGCCGACGTCCTCAAGGGGCTGCTGGCACCGCACCCCGACGTGGCCAGGAAACGGGTGGCCCTGACCTACCGGCCCCTGGACCCGGCACAGTCCGCCACGGTGGTGGACAGGTCTTTGCGTACGGCGATCTCGCGAACAGGTCGTCGCCGGGGGCTGGCCTACGCCGCTGACACCCAGGACCTGGCACAGGCCAAGGCGATGGCCGGCGAGGAGGCTGCCGGGGCCGGGGTCACGCGCCTGTCCATGATCGTTACGGCCACAGTGCAGGATCCGGCCAAGCTTGCGGCCGCGGTCCGTGCCGTTGAGCAGACAGCACTGGGTTCGCGGATCCGTCTGCGTCGCATGTATGCGGGTCAGGCCGCCGGGTTCGCGGCCGGCCTGGGTATGGGCGTGGTCCTGCCGGCCTGGGGAAACCCTGCGTTGGCGTGGCTACGGACGAACTCGTAGAGGGAGATGACGGCAATGGCGCAGACACAAGACTGGCAAAGCGAGGACGTACTGATCCGTCGTGCGGGCACCAAAGGGGTGCCCGGCGCCGGCGGCGGGCGGGCAGCGATCCTGCAGATGCCACCGGAGTTCCTGGCCACCACCGTCCAGGCGTGTGGCATGTACCCGTGGGCGATCGGCGGCAGTACGCCGATGATCGGCGTGCCTATGGGCACGAACCTGTTGAACTCCTCGACGGTGTGCTTCGACCCGATCGCGTGGTTCACGGCGCGGCCACGGCTTTGCGACAACCCCTCAATCTTCGTGCTGGGTCTGCCGCACAAGGGAAAGTCGACGATGGTCGCACACATGCTGATCGGCATGTCGGCCCGCGGGATCCGCCCGCTGATCCTGGGGGACTTGAAGCCCGACTACGTCGAGGTCGTTCGCAAGCTCGGCGGGCAGGTGATCCGGCTAGGTCGCGGCGAAGGCCGCTGGAACCCGCTGACGCCGGGCAACATCTTCGCCGCCGCAGACCACATCCAGGCTGCCGGCACAGCCTGCGGCGGCGGCGCCGCGGCTCGCGCGCGCACTCTGGCATCGGGCATGCGACAGGAGGCGCTCGGGCGGCAGCTGGTGGCCTTGGAGGGCTTGATCCACATCGCGCGCGGCGCCGGCTTGAACGAGGCCGAGAGGAACGCCCTTACCGCGGCACTGGTGATCCTGAACGACAAGCACCACGTCGAACGCCCGCCGGTCATCGCGGACTTGATCGCACTGTTGGAGTCTTCGCCTACCGAGGTCGCCGAGGTGGTTCTGGCCCGGCAGGACTCCACCCGCTACTACGCGGCCGTCGACCCGCTCATCATGAGCTTGAAGGGCCTGACTCGCGGGCCGATGGGCGAGGTCTTCGCCCACCAGACCACGGTCGCGATGGACCTGGACGCCCCGGCGATCGTCGTCGACGTCTCCGGTATCGGCGAGTCCGACTCCAAACTGCTCGCCGCGGTGCTGCTGTTGACCTGGTCGGAGGGTTTCTCGACCGTGGAGGCCCGGCAGGCAATGGCCGACGCCGGCCTCGTCGAGCCCACGCACTACTTCCTCGTCCTGGACGAGCTGTGGAAGGTCATGAGGACCTCCGCGGGCATGGTTGACCGGATCGACGCCGTCACCCGGCTCAACCGGACGTGGGGCATCGGGCAGGCCATGATCTCCCACAGCGCGCGGGACCTGGACGCACTTGGCGAGGTCGACCGTGCCAAAGCGCAGGGCTACATCGAACGCGCCGGTGCTCTGTTGATCGGTGCGCTGCCGGCCAAGGAGTTCGTTCGTGACGACGGCACTCCGGGGGGACTGGCCGACATTGTGCCGTTCACCGAGAAGGAGAAGGAGATGGTCAACCGGTGGGCCACTCCGGCCGGCCTCGGCGGCGACGGTGGGGCGATCGGCAACTTCCTGCTCAAGATCGGTCACGCCCCCGGGGTGCCCTTCCATGTCCAGCTCACCTCCCATGAAGGCCTGTCTGTTCTCAACACCAACACCAGGTGGGAGGCATCGCGGTGAGCGCGGCAACCTCCCGTCCGGCGACCGGTTCCGAGACGATCTGGTTCCTCATTCCTGCGGCGGCGGCGATCGTCCTGCTTGGCGACGGTGCACTGTGGGTTGGCGGCTGGCTGGCTGCGCATCTGGGCGGCGTTGGCGCGGCTCCCACCTGGTCGCCGCTTCTGGTTGTCGACGTCATCCGGCGTGGGCCAGCGGCCGCGCTACCTGGTGTGCCACTGGTTCTGCTCTGGGTCTGTGTCGGTGTGATCGCGCTGGTCATGATCGGCGCACTGGTGCTGATAGCTGTGGCCTTCAGGGCGTTGTTCAAGGGTTCTGGAACCCCGCAGCGGGCAATGGCCACGGGTAAGGACCTACAGGAGATGTCGGCCAAGCCGGCAGAGAGCAAGGCGCGGGCGCTTCGGCCGTCGTTGCGCTCCAATAAGGCTGTGCCGCCGCAGGATCGCGGCCTGCGACTGTTCAAGCTGATGGTTGGCGGGCAGTGGCTGCACATGTCCTGGGAGGACGTACTCGTCGCCTTTATGGCGCCTCGCTCAGGTAAGTCGACTGCACTGGCTATCCCCGCGATTCTTGAGGCTCCGGGTGCGGTGATCGCGACGGCCAACAAGTCGGATCTGGTTCTGGCTACCCGCGAGCTGCGTCAGAAGGACACCGGTTGCCCGGCCGGCTTGTTCGACCCGATGGGGATCATGCATGAGCCGCAGGCGATCTGGTTCGACCTGCTCTGCGGTGTGCGCGGCGTCGCCGGCGCCAACGCCCTGGCCGAGCACTTCATGCAGGGCGCCCGCGATGACTCCAGGGGCGCAGACTTCTGGTCCTCAGCCGCCCACGACCTGCTCGCCAGTCTGATCCTGGCCGCAGCTTGCAGCCCGGGCCGGACGTTGCACGACGTCTACACCTGGTTGACCAACCCGGTGAACCCCGAGCCTGTCGAGCTCCTGCGCGCGGCCGGACATTTCCCGGTCGCCGGATCCATCGCCGGCCGCCAAGGCGGTGCACCCGAAACACGCGACGGGATCTACGAGACGGCTCGCACGGCCGCGGCCTGCCTGCAAGACGCCGCGATCATGGCGTGGGTCACCCCCCAGAGCGACCTTGCGGTCTTCGACCCTGCCGGTTTCGTCCTGGCCCGCCAGACGATCTACCTGCTGTCCAAGGACGCCGATGGCATCTCCGCGGCTCCGCTGGTTGCCGCAGTGACCGACCAGGTCCTCCAAGCCGCCACCGCTCAAGCCGAACGCAACGGCGGCCGCCTCGACCCGCCGCTGGTCGCGGTACTCGACGAGGCCGCCAACATCTGCCGCATCAGGCGACTCCCCCAGCTCTACAGCTTCGCCGGCTCCCAGGGCATCCAGCTGATGACCATCCTGCAAAGCTGGGCCCAGGGAGAGTCCGTCTGGGGTGAGAAGGGCATGGAAGCCCTGTGGGGGGCCTCCACGGTGAAGGTGATCGGCTCCGGCATCCAGGACGACAAGTTCGCCGGGCGCCTGTCCCGACTCATCGGCCAACGCGACGTCACCGCGCGCAGCTACAGCAGCGGCGACCGTTCCCGCTCGACGTCGACCAGCACCCGCAAGGAGGACATCATGGCCGTCTCGCAGATCAGTGCACTGCCCAAGTGGCAGGGGCTGCTACTGGTCACCGGCCGCCCTGTGGCCATGGTCTCGATGGTCCCGTGGTTCCGACGCCCTCGCGCCGACGAAATCGCCGTAGCCCACGAATCCGCCCTGCTGGCACTGACCGCCAGGGCCAACAACCAAGTAGGTGCGCCATGACCGAGCACACCGAGCCTGAGTCCGTACAGGAACCCTTTGAGCCCCTGTACGACAACCTCACGGACTGGGTTGAGCACCACTTCGCCCAGACGTACGCCTGGAAACCAGGCTCCTCAACCCGGTGGTGCGCCTCCTGGTGGGACCACCCCGAGGCGATCATCC
>JBBRWQ010000144.1:0-4902 GCA_038249115.1 Actinomycetales bacterium | reverse complement strand
CGACCAACGCCGGCGGGAACGTGGCCGTCAACACCCCCACCGCGATCCGATCCGGTAGGCGGTCAACAGAGGACGGCTTCAGCTGACCGACTCTTGGCATGAGCCGACACTACCAGCAAACCCACTAACTAAGTGGTATTGCGACTAGCCGTGACTTACCGCAGGCTAGGGCACACCGTGGGCACGGCGTGAGCCTGGGGCGACACCGTGAACGTGAAAGTCTTGGGTCGCTCGCCAGCCGCTTCGTCAGCGCGAACTGATCTTGCTGGTGTACTCGATCAGGCGTGAGGTTCTCGATCGTATTGCGCTCAAACGCTTTTCGACGCTTCGACGCCGGCGCGCCGTGGTTCCACAACGACGGGGCATTCGCCGGCTTCGTCGGGTCCTGCCTGGACATCACCGACTATGTCCAGGTCCGTCGCGTCCTAGCCGAAACCGAGGAGCTCTACCGCGCCACCCTGGAATCGCTGCAGGACGGCGTCATCGTTACCGACGCCGACGGTCGCGTGGTGTCGATGAACCCTGCCGCCGAGTATTTGACAGGACATGCCTCCGCGGGGCTGCTCGGCCGGCACCTGTCCACCTTGTCCGAGCGGATCGTGTTCCTCCGGCAGGACGGTTCACGAATCCCCCCGTCGGGGATGCCGGATGCGGTGGCGCGGACGACCGGGCGCCCGGTGGTCGGGGACATGGGGGGCTGGGCTCGGCCCGGCGGCCAGGTGGCGTGGCACAGGGTCGTCAGCCAGCCACTGCGGGCCACCGAAAGCGACAGCGTCTTCCCGATCGTGACCTCTTTCGTGGACGTCACCGAGCACACCCGCGCCACCGAACTGGCGCTGCACCAAGCCCTGCACGATCCGCTGACGGGGGTCGTGAATCGGGCCGGTCTCGGTGAGATCCTGCTCCGGGTGGCGGCCCGCACCCCCCGGGTCGGGGCCACGATGGCGGTCGCGCTTTTGCGATCTCGACGATTTCAATGACGTGAACGACCGGTACGGCCACGCGGCGGGGGACGAGGTATTGCGCACCGTCACCGAACCGGTCACGCACGCGACCCGCGCCGAGGACGTGGTGGCCCGGCTCGGCGGTGACGAGTTCGCCGTCGTGTTGGTGAGCGTCGACGGCTTGGCCGGTGCGTTGAGAGCTGCCGAGAAGATCCGCGAGGCCGTCAGAGCCCCGGTGGTCGTCTCCACGGGGACGGTCACACCGACCATGAGCGTGGGCGTTGCCCTGTTCACCGGTGCGGACTCCCTTGACGACACCATGCAGCGCGCCGACGAGGCCGTGTACCTGGCCAAGCAGGGCGGACGCGATCGGGTCGCCACGCTCGACCCAGTCTGATCGGGACTGGAGGAACTGGAGTTGCCGCCGAACATGGCACGGTTGACCGGCGGGGAGGCGCCCGGGGTTGGCTGGCGTGAGCGAGTCCGTCGGCAATGGTGGATTCGGAGACCGCGACGGTGACTACCTGCCCTGCGTGGATCACCCAAGTGAGACCGGCTGACGGCACACGAGGACCATCCCGTTTGCGGATGCTCGGCGCTGCACGGTGGCTGGCTCGCTCGAGGGTCGCGGCGGTGGCCCGGCCCGACGGGCTCCTCGCAGCCGGGACACCTCATGGGGGGTCAGCGGGTTGGGCCGAATCCGCAGGAGTTGACGGGTGTTGGGCCGAAATCGGCGAGTCTGAAGCCGATGCAAGACCTGGCTCGTTGCACGTGGAGGGCACAAACACCCATTCCAGACCCCGACGAGCGCTGTCTCATTCCGGGACCTCCTGCTTGCAACTCGTGGGTGGATTGGCGTTTGCGGTCGCTCAGCCTGACCGTGACGCCACCGCTGGTTCTTGTGGCCGGTGGTGGAGGGTCTGTTGTCGGCCATGGTGCGCTGCCTGTCGTGACATGCGAGAAACACCTCAGACCTCGGGTCATTCGAACGGCACATATCGCCCCGTATCGGAATCATGCCGAATGGCACATTTCGTGAACCGAAATATGGCGCTAAACAAGTGGAACGGCTCGTCCGGCGCCCAGACCACGCCCGCCAACAGCTACCTCGCCATCTTTGGGGGCAGCCCGGCGCGGGTGCTGAGGGCCGGCTATGTCGTCGATGTCCCTGGGAACGGACCGTTCGGGGGTGACAACTCTAACAACAGCAAGAGGTGCAAGTTGACAAACAATATTCTCGTAGTAGGCGGCGGCAGCGGTGGAACAATGACCGCCAACAACCTCATTACTAAGCTCTATCCAGAGATCGTAAATGGCAAGGCCAAGATCACGATGCTGTCGAATTCACCGTGGCACTACTACAAGCCAGGCTCTTTGTACGCGGCGTTCAACATGTTCTTCGAGAACGAGATGCGACGCAAGCAACGGGACCTGTTGCGCCCGGAGATCGATTTCCATGTGGATGCCGTGGATAACTTCGAGTTCGCCGCGAGCCGGGTACAGGGTCGAAGCGGAAGGTGGTACGACTACGACTACCTGGTGATATCGACTGGCTGCCTGTCAGCGCCTGAACGCATCGAGGGGCTGGAAGAAGGCGGCGATCACTTCTACGAGTATCGGTCTGCACTGAAATTGGCGAACAAGCTGCGAACCATCGAGAAGGGGCGAATTCTCGTCACGGTATCGTTTCCCAAGACCCCCAACGTGCCTCACCAGTGTGGCATCGCTCCGCTGGAAACAACACTGATGGCGGACAACCTCTTGCGGCGACGGGGAGTGCGGGACAAGGTGGAGATTCTCTACACATATCCCACCGTTGCCCAGATAGTGACGGACGGGCTGTTCCTGCAGGAAACAACATCTAAGGTATTGCCCTCCATCTTCGATAGCATGGGCATCAAGTATGAGCGGAGCTTCACCCTTGATCGGGTGGACCCTGACGCAAAAGTGGCTTACTCGGAAGAGGGAGCCTCCCATGACTTCGACATTCTGATGGCGACGCCTCCGATCAGGGCAGTAGATGCTGTAGTTAGCTCTGGGATATCGATGGCAATGGCCGAAGAAGGTTGGCTGCCGACTGATCCGGAGACCCTGAAGGTCAAGGGGCTGGCGAACGCGTACGTGTTGGGCGACACAGTTGATCTGCACATCAGCAAGGCGGGTGGCTCGGTTCATCAGCAGGTGCCGGTGGTGGTGAACAACATTGCGTCGGAGATTCGCTTCGGCCATCCGACCGCTGCATACGACGGTCGGGTGACGGCGGTTGCCCAGATGGGGCTGGATCACGGAATGCCACTTTGGTACGACTATGAGCAGGAAGTCCAGCCGGCTCCTCCCACCAAACTGGGCAGCCTGCTGCGCGCGAGTTTCAATCGAAGTGGCTATTGGGCGGCAGTCCGCGGCCTCATCTGATCCGGCACAGACCCAGATACGACCTAAGAAGAGAGATCCCGATGACTACTGAAGAACTTGCCGCACACACCGCTCTGGAGACGCTGGTCGACAGCGACCCGTTGTCCGAAGCCGCTTCAGCGAGATTGGAGGAATTGATCAACAAACTGGAGCCCCTGTTGGCCGGCGGTCGCCTAAACCGAGTCGTCGAGCTTATGTCGATACTGGCGGACGTGGTAGACATAGCGGACACTCACATGATCGAGCACTCCATGGGTGCATTCGATGAAGCCTTGGGCGGCTACTGGTCTGTCAGTAACGCGGCCCGCATGGCGGGCGACCAGGTTAGCCGCATGAAAGAGCCGCCCTCTGTGTTGGGATTGCTGCGCATTGCCGGCAAGCCAGAAGTGCGTCGCAGCCTCGCCTTCATGCTGGCTACCGCGAGCGTTCTGGGCCGCGGGCGACTCGCCTCCGACGGCTCAGATGCTGCCGAGGCGTAACCGTCGCCGGATCACATCGGAAGCGAGGACGCCTGGCCTAGGCAGCGGCTCGGGCCCCAACTGCTGATTGTCATTTGGTGCGGAGCGAGATGGGGGCGGCGGGAGGGACCGGCGGAGGCCGCATGCCCAACCACCCCATCTCGCTCCGCTGCCGGCGGCGCTTACGGTGGCCATCGGCCAGATCGCGTTCACCGACCGAGCTCGGCAGCCCCTTCCGGCCGTCGCACACCAGGAAGAACACAACGGCGACGCCGCGGTTCTTCAGTTCGGTCAGGACCGCCAGCCAGAACTTCGCCGACCCCCCGTCTCCGTCGCCGGCCCACATCCCCAGGATGTCCTTGAGCCCGTCCAGGTCGACACCGATCACGGCCAACGCCGGCTGGTTACCGACCGGCCCGTCGCGGATCTTGACCATGATCGCGTCGATGAACACCGCCGCGTACACCCGCTCCAGCCGCCAAGTCGCCCGCCTGGACGCGGCCCTGAACGCCGGCGACCCTAACTGCGAGGTCACCGTGGCCTGGCACTGCTACCAGCAGCTGCGCTCGATCTACCACGCCACCCACCCCGCCACCGGGCGGGCGATCGCCGAGAAAGTCATCGCCTCGTTCGCGACCTGCCCGATCCCCGAAGTCGCCCGCCTCGGCCGGACCTTGCGCGCATGGCGGGCCCAGGTGCTGGCGTACTTCGACACCGGTGGAGTCAGCAACGGCGGCACTGAGGCCATCAACGGGATCATCGAGAAGACCCGCCGCCTCGGCCACGGCTACCGCAACTTCACCAACTACCGGCTCCGCATGCTCCTGGCTGCGAACGGCCAACGCACCTACCGCCGAGCCCGACCAGCCACCCCATGACCACCCTCAGCGGCGAAGAGCCCGCAAACCCCTTGTCCCGTATGGGATGTCCCGCGGCCGGGTGCAGACCCAGGGGGTCGGCAAAGTCGTGGCTGATGTGACTGGTGTGACGCAGGTGACATCGGCGTGTCGGGCAGGAAAGGCAACGAGGCCCCGGTAGGACGGGGTGGTCCTACCAAGATCACCAGCCCTGGGAGCCTCGTTGCCGGT
>JBBRWQ010000143.1:0-5122 GCA_038249115.1 Actinomycetales bacterium | reverse complement strand
TGGTCGAAGTCGTAGTAGACGCTCGCCCCGCCGATGACCGCGTAGCAGCGTTTGGCGTCACAGAAGTAGTCGCTGAGGTCGACCAGGTTGATGTCACCACGCATGGGGCGGGCCGCCCGCATCATGTCGTCGTCGATGAGGACTGTGGAGCGCGGGTTGGCGCAGGCTTGCGGTTTGCCGGCGTTGACGGCCAGGCACTGGGGGCTGCTGCGGTTCGCCGACGTGGGGATGTCTCGCAGCACAGTCACCCGGCTGAACTGCAACCATTCCCGCCAGACCGTGGTGAACCCGGCCGGGCCCGAGTCGGCCGGTTCGAAGACGTTCTGCTGGACGTATGCGGTGGTGATGATGTCGTCGGGCTGGATGACCTTGAGCGCAGCCGTGGCAGCCTGGGTCCACCTGAGACAGAGGTCGCCGTCGCGGGTCCGGCGCTCGAAGACGACACTCCTGGCGGCCGTCGCCGGGCACCCGCTGCTGAACACCTCGATGACCTTCCAGTTCTTGGCCTTGGCGATCGCGTGCAGCGCAGCCCGCCAGTGCTCTGCATGGGAGTCACCGACCAGCGCCACCACCCGGCTCGGCTCGCCCTTGCCCCAATAACACGTCAGCACAGTGGGGTTCGAGCCCGTGCCACGACAGCCCGGCTGCGGCGCCCACGGCGCATCCGCCTTGGTGATGGTGGCCACCGGCTGCGCGGTGATGGCCTCTCGGCACTTGGCCCGGTTCTCCATCGAGAGCGCGCCGAAGCAGGGGCTATTCGCGGCGTCGGCCAGCAACGCCTCTATCTGCCGCTCGCGGGCACCGGCCGCGTAGACCTGCGTCCCGGAGACCAAGGCGATCACCAACATCCCGACACCAGCGGCCAGCAGGGTGGCCCGAGGGGTCCGGGTCAGCCGCGGCCAGAAACGCAGGCCGTCCTCGACGAAGCGCCTGCTCAACCCCGAGATGACCAGGCAGAGCAGAACCAGCACCAGCAGCTCGGGGGTCCTGAGGCTGTGGCGAAGCAGGTAGGGCGCGAACATCAGCAGCGGCCAGTGCCACAGATAGATGGAGTACGACGCGTCACCGACCCACTGGACCGAGCGGAGCCGGAACAGCACGTAGCTGGGATCAGACCCGCCGGTATCCCCGGCCACGATGATGGCGGCCGTGGCGGCCACCGGCAACGCGGCGGCATACCCGGGGAACGCGGTCGCACCCGTGAAGAGCCAGGCGGCAGCCAGCAGCCCGGCCAAACCCCCCCAGCGCAACAGCACGGCCAGCCCAAGGGGTGGCACCCACCTTCGCATCAGCAGCACCACCAAAGCCCCGGTGCCGAACTCCCAGGCCCGAGTCGGGGTGATGAAGTACGCGGCGGCCCCGTGAGCCTGGGTGGCCCAGACCGAGAAGACGAACGAGCCGGCGGTGACCGCCAGCAGGGTGAACCCGACCGTGGTGGTGGTGCGCCCGCGCAGCCACCTGCGCGCGACCACGCAGGAGATGATGATCAGGCTCGGCCAGACCAGGTAGAACTGCTCCTCGGCCGACAGGGACCAGTAGTGCGTAATCGGGGA
The DNA here is from genome assembly GCA_038249115.1 of Actinomycetales bacterium. Lineage (GTDB taxonomy): Bacteria > Actinomycetota > Actinomycetes > Actinomycetales > Dermatophilaceae > UBA4719. The sequence continues at coordinate 3,569 of JBBRWQ010000143.1, read as the reverse complement.
GGCGACGTCGTTGGACGCCGAGTAGGTCACCGCCTTGGACGCCAGCCAGAGGTTCTGGACGTAGAAACCGCTGGCGGCCAGCTCATGGGCGGTGGATGACCACAGGTCGCTGGGAAGAAGCAGGAACGTCCCCAGTGCGACGAACAGCAGCACGAAGATCGACGCCGGAAGGAGCCGGCGTGCCCGTCGGGCGTAGAACGCCCACAGCCTGACGGTCCCGGTCCGGTCCACCTCACGCAGCAGGTGAGAGGTGATCAGGTAGCCCGAGATGACGAAGAACGCATCAACGCCGACATATCCACCGGTAACCGTGGCAGGCCAGTAGTGGTAAAGGACGACCAGCGTGACCGCCACCGCACGCAATACCTGGATCTCGGGCATGAACGAGCGGCTGGCTCGCTCGGCAACGCGCTCGGCACGCGAGGGGCCTGGGGCTCGTGGGGCTCCCTGGGCGCGCGGGGCAGGGTCAACGCGTTGCGACGGAGCCGTCACCCGAAGTTCTCCCGTCCCGCCGCGCCAGATGGGCAACGTCTGTTCGATGGCCTGCCCGGTGGCGCCGGGATCACCTCTGGTTCCAAAGTCCCATTTTACCCAATGTGCGTTCATACCCTGTCCTTGCCGACCCCCGCGGCCGGGCCGCTAGAGTCCACGGCATGGACAAAGTCGTCTCCAACGCTGCCACAGCCATCGACGGAATCGTCGACGGCTCTACTCTTTCCGTGGGTGGCTTCGGCCTCTGCGGTGTTCCGAGCGTTCTCATCGCCGAACTGCACAAGAGCGGTGTCACCAATCTCGAAGCCGTCTCGAACAACTGCGGGGTCGACGACTGGGGTTTGGGAATCCTCTTGAAGGACAAGCGAATCCGTCGCATGGTCGCGTCCTACGTGGGTGAGAACAAGGAGTTCGAACGCCAGTTCCTCTCGGGTGAGCTCGAGGTCGAGCTCACCCCGCAGGGCACGCTGGCCGAAAAGCTGCGGGCCGGTGGAGCTGGCATAGCGGCGTTCTACACCGCGACAGGGGTCGGCACCCAGGTCGCAGACGGCGGTATGCCGTGGCGATACGCCCCCGACGGGTCGATCACGAAGTCCTCCCCTGCGAAGGAGACGCGCGAGCTCGACTGGCACGGCGAGAAACGAATGTTCGTGCTCGAAGAGGCGATCAGCACCGACTTCGCCCTGGTGCGGGCCTGGAAGGGCGACCGTCACGGCAACCTGGTGTTCCGCCAGTCCGCCCGCAACTTCAACCCGTTGGCTGCGATGGCGGGGCGAATCACGATCGCCGAGGTCGAGCACCTGGTCGATCCAGGCGACATCGACCCCGACGCGGTGCACCTGCCCGGCATCTACGTCCAGCGGGTCCTGCCGCTGACCCCGGAGCAAGCCGCCGAGAAACACATTGAACGCCGCACTGTCCAGCCCAAGCCCGATGCACTGAACGGAGGTCCCCAGTAATGGCTCTGACCCGTGAGCAGATGGCCGCACGTGCCGCCGCTGAGCTCTCAGATGGTGACTACGTCAACCTCGGCATCGGGCTGCCGACCCTCGTGCCGGAATACGTCCCGGACGACGTCGAGCTGGTCCTTCAGTCCGAGAACGGCATCCTCGGCGTCGGGGCCTATCCCGTTGACGGGGAAGAGGATCCGGACCTGATCAACGCCGGCAAGGAGACCGTCACCCTGCGCAAGGGCGCCTCCTTCTTCGACTCCGCGACCAGCTTCGGGATGATCCGCGGTGGCAAGGTCGACGCCGCGATCCTGGGCGCCATGCAGGTCTCCGCCGACGGCGACATCGCCAACTGGATGATCCCCGGCAAGATGGTCAAGGGCATGGGCGGGGCGATGGACCTCGTCCACGGCGCCAAGAAGGTCATCGTGCTGATGGAACACGTCGCCCGCGACGGCAGCCACAAGATCGTCCAGGAGTGCTCGCTGCCGCTGACCGGCAAACGCGTCGTCCAGCGGATCATCACCGACCTGTGCGTGATGGACGTCACCGACAACGGGCTTGTCCTGCGCGAGCTCGCGCCGGGCGTCACCGAGCGCGTGGTCCGGGCCGCCACCGGACCGGCCTTCACCGTCAACCTGACCTAACGGCGTGCCTGGCCCGGCGCAATTCAGGCCGGCTCAGGTCCCCTCGGGAGCAACGCGCCCGTGGTCGGTCGGCAGGGGAGCAATCACCCATGCCGCCTGATCGCCTCGACGCTCTCTGTTGAGAACCAATGCCTGCTTCTCCCAACCCCGAAGCTGCGCCTTCGAGAACGGGGCATCGCGCGGTTTCACCATCACCGAGTGACTGTCCATGAGCGGTATGCCGCGCAGGTACTGCTCGCTGCCCCAGAACTGGAAACCGGTCGAGTCGTCATCAACCGAGACGACGCTCGCTCCAACCCGCTCGCACAGGCTGGCCACTCCTGCCCGCGAATGCACCACGAGGTGACGGGGAGCGTCCAGCTGCACCCAGGCGGCGCCATACGTCGAGAAGGCGTGGCATGACGGGGTCGGCATCCGGATCAGGATTCGGCCCCCCGGCGTGAGACGTCCCAGTGCCTCCCGAAGGCTGGCTTCGGGTTCGGGGACGTGTTCGAAGCTGTGGTGGAACATGATCAGGTCGTAGCGGTCCTCGACCTCGCTGAGGTCCTGTCGCCTCAACCGCCCGCCCGTACTCAGGTCCCGGTCGGCGGACATGAACGGGTCAATGCCGGTGACCTCCTTGACGCCGCCAAGACCGAGGGCGAACACCAACATGCCCGAACCGCACCCCACGTCGAGCACCCGCGTCTGCTTCCCGTTGACCAGGCCGGCCCGCCCGATGGAACGGAGCACCGAGACGAGGGTCCGTAACTGGCGCCGCGGAATGACGGACGTGGCAGCACCAGCCACCAAGCCGTGGCCCCAAAGGACTGAGCCGATCACCAGCTGGGCGAACTGCCGGACGCCCGGAGCACCCAGAGCCCGCTCGGGGTCCAGATCCACCGAGTAGTAGTTGGTCGGGTAGTAGGGCGACATGTCATCGGGGATCGAGATCAGGGCGAGGCTGCCACAGTCGGCGCACACCGAGTAGTCGAAGTCCTCCGCGAGGCCGAACATGTTCTCGCGGACTGACAGCACGTCGGTCGGTGATTGGCTCAGACAGGCGGGACAGCGGTGTCCGGACCCGCGGACATCGGCATCCTGGGTTTCAGACATCGACGCTCACTGCCCATCCCGCCTGGAGCTTGCGCTGCAGATCAGCTGCGGTTGCGGCAATCCCGGCAGGAAGCGGGGTGAGGCCGCGGCAGTCGAGCTCGGGCCAGACCCGGGATCGCAGGCTCAGGTCTCGTGCCTGCATCGCTGCGGTCGGCGAGGCGCCGAGCACGATGCGCGGCGGCTTCTTGAAGATCCGGCGCATCTCGCCAAGAACGGCACCGATCGTGATGGCCCGCTGGGAGGCAAGGATCTTGGTGACCACGCCCTGCGCCGTCACAGACTGTTCCTGCCGCAAGCGCGCCAGCCCATCCACCACCAGATCCGCACAGTCGGGAGCAAACACGTAGTCGCGCAGGGTGTCCAGCGAGACGTAGATCGACAACGG
>JBBRWQ010000142.1:0-5169 GCA_038249115.1 Actinomycetales bacterium | reverse complement strand
CGGCGGGGATGACGGCGGCGACCTCCTCGATACCGGCCTGGGCGGCGCCGTCGAGCAGTGCGGCATCCGTTTCACCGAGCAGCGTCCAACCGCCCTGGGGTGGCGAGATGCCGGCCCAGGTCACGGTGGTCACTTCAAGGGGCACGGTGACGGACACCGGCACCTTCTCCGCCTGAACGGCCGCGGTGAGGCGGGCGAGGCGGTCGAGCAGGGACCGCACGGGAACGACCGCGTCGAGCTCGACCGGCGCGGTGAGCGCGAAGGTGCGCAGGCCCAGCACGGTCGGGCTGGAATCGAGCAGACCACGTGGATAGAGGATCGCGGTGTAGACGGCGAGCACCCCGGCAGCCTGAATCAGGCGCACAGAACCGTCTTCCACCCGGCTGGCACGAGACAGGTAGACCTGGAGGTCGCGAAGGGACAGGGAATCTGGGAGAGAAAATGACTTACTCATCTGCTCCTAAACTACCAAGGTACGGTGTGCGTCACACCGACGCCCCGACCTGAACCGTCACGCGCCTGAGGAGGCCACATGGACTTGCCGATGGAAGGCCTTCTGGCCGCCCTTGACCTCACCGACACGGGCGCCCGCACCAGCGAGGACATTTTCACCGGTGCGTCACAGTGGATGCCGCTCGGCCGCGTCTTCGGCGGGCAGGTACTCGCCCAGTCCCTGGTCGCCGCGATACGCACGGTGCCCGACGACCGCCATGTGCACTCCATGCACGGCTACTTCCTGCGCCCCGGCGACGTTGACCAGCCGATCACGTTCTCGGTCGACCGCATCCACGACGGCCGCTCGTTCTCCACCCGCCGCACTCAGGCTTACCAGGACGGGCACCCGATCCTGTCGATGATCGCGTCGTTCCAGGACGACGATGAGGGTCTGGAACATCAGATCGAGATGCCGGACGACCTGCCTGACCCCGACTCCCTGCCCACGGCGGCGGAGTCTCTGGCCCTCGTCGACCACTCCATCGCCCGCTACTGGGCGAACGAGCGGCCGTTCGACATGCGTCACCTGCCCTCGCCGATCTACCTCAAGGTGGACGGCGAGCACACCTCGCGCCAGGCCGTATGGATGAAGACCATGGGCCCGCTGCCCGATGACCCTGATCTGCACCGAGCAGCCCTGGCCTACGCCAGCGACTACTCGATCATGGAGCCAGTCATGCGCCGCCACGGTGTGGCCTGGGCCACGCCGGGCCTCAAGGTCGCCAGCCTGGACCATGCAATGTGGTTCCACCGCTTCGGCCGGGTCGACGAGTGGATGCTCTATGTGCAGGATTCCCCGACCGCCCAGGGCGGCCGCGGGCTCTCCACCGGCAGCATCTACAGCCGGAACGGCCTCCTGCTGGCGACCGTCGCCCAGGAGGGCATGGTGCGCCTGCCGAAAGAGGTCGACTAACGGCGCTGCCCTACGGCTCGAGGCGGGATTCGAGCAGCACCTTCCCCGATGACACCGAACGGATGTCCATGGTCGCGATGTCCGCCTCGGTGAGGCTAGTCGTGCCGACCGGCGTGACGGTCGTGCCTGGCGCAGCGATCCAGCTCGCGACGAGGCTCGCCTCACCGTTTTTATCGGTCACATACAGTGCGTAGCCGCGTGCGCCGGTGGCCCCCTCAACCTGCGCGTAGCTGCACCTGGTGATGATCTGTGTTCCCCACGGCTGCACCTCGAGGCGGAGGTCGGCGCTGAGCGGACTTGGCACCACCTGACGCATCGCCAGCGTCGCCGCGGGCGCGGATGCCGTCGGCTCGGCGACGGGACCCTGCCCTGGCAGTCCCGCCAGACCCACCCAGCCGGTCACCGCGAGTGCCACGATGGCCGTGAGGACCGCGACCCCGACGAGAGCGGAGACCAGCAACCCACGGGAGCGGGACTGCTCCCTGCGGGCGGCGGCCAGCAGACCCGGGAGAGTCGCGTCGTCCCCCGAATAGTCCCCCGAGCGGCCCTCACCGGCGAGCGCCTGCTCCAACGGCACGGCCGCCAGCAGTCCCGGCAGGCCCGCCAACTCGGTGACGGCCCGGGAACAGGCCTCACACCCTCCGAGATGCCGCTCAAAGTCCCGGCGATCATCCGGGGAGAGTGCGCCCAGCACGTAGGCAGCATCCCACGCGACGTAGGAGTCACTCGGGGCGATCATCGTGCGGTCACTCCCCTCTCCTGCAGCGCGAGGCGCAAGGCGCGCAGCGCGTAGTGCAGGCGTGATTTCACCGTGCCGGTTGGAATGTCAAGCAGCCGGGCGGTTTCCGCGACCGAGTGGCCGCGGTAGTACGAGCAGATGATGACGATCCGGTGCTCGAGCGACAGACACTCCAGGGCGTCAGCGATCAGCCAGGAGTAGAGGAGAACATCGGTCTGGTCCGGCGTTGCCCGCTCCGGCACCCGATCCGTGGCGATCTCGTGGCGGGCGTGGGCCGATCGGTGTTCGTCGATGACCAGGTTGCGGGCAACGGTGTAGAGCCAGGCCCGAGCCGAAGACTCCGACTGGTCGAGTACCTGCGGGCGCCGCCACGCGCGAAGCAGCGTTTCCTGTACGACATCGTCGGCGAGGGCCGCATTGCCCGTCAGCCGCACAACGAAACGCCGCAGGGCAGGGGCATGCTCGTCGACGAGGGCCCGAAGCAGTTCGGTGCGAGCATCCATCGGACTCTCCTCCTGTAGCCAACGCGAAGGGACGTGTCGTCGTTTCAGGTGCCACGTGAACCGAACGGCGTGCCGCCTCGTATTTACCAATATCACGCATATCGTGGACCCACTATCGAAGGAGCACCATGACACTGCAAACGGATATCTCCCGTCGCACCGTGATTATGGTCGGGGGCGGCTCCGTTGTTGCCCTTGCCGGGTGCAGCGCTCAACCGGCGGCCACCGAGACGACAACGGATACGGGCACCCCGGCGGCAGGCGACGGCGGCACGGGGAACGCCGAGATCGCCAAGCTCGCCGATGTCCCTGTCGGCGGTTCCATCTCGGCCACCCTCGACGGCAAGCCGATCGTCGTTGCCCAGCCGACCGCGGGTACCGTGGTTGCCTTCAGCGCCATCTGCACCCACAAGGGGTGTGTCGTCACGCCCGATGCTGAAGCGAAGGAATACGTCTGCCCGTGTCATGGCTCCCGCTTTGACGCCAGCACCGGGGAGGTCACCGCCGGGCCCGCGCCCACGGCGCTGACGGCGCTCCAGGTCACGGTAGACGGAGACTCGATCACGTCCGTGTAGTGCTGTGGACATCTTCAACGTCAACGGGCTGCCGCTGCACGCTCTTCTGGTTCACGGGGTCGTCGTACTTGTGCCGGTGACCGCGCTCTGCGTGCTGCTCGCCGCAGTGTGGCCGACGGCGCGGCGCCGTCTCGGCAGCGTCATTGCACTGATGGGTCTGGCCATCATCGGGTTGGTCCCGCTCACCATGACGGCGGGCCAGTGGCTCAAGGAGCGTGTCTTCCGCACCCCGCTGATCGAGACCCATGCGACCCTCGGCAACTCACTCTGGCCCTGGTCGCTGTCCCTCGGCGTGCTCGCGATCGCCATCTGGCTCTGGTACTTCCTGGCCGACCGTCGGGCGGGCTCCGACACCGCGCCGAGCGAAAGACCGAGAGCAGGACGCCGCTCGGTCGCCGTCATCCTGGTGCTGCTCGCGGTCGGTATCGGCGGGATGGCAACCTACCAGACCGTGCTCACCGGCGAGTCCGGCAGCCGGGCAGTCTGGGAGGGCGTCTTCACCGAGAACCCCCGCTAGATCATCGGGGGGTGGCTCAACTCAACTCCACTCAACTCAGCGCCGGGTGAACCGGATGGACTCGTCCAGATACGGCGTCCAGGCGTTACGCTCGACGTCGTTGATCTTGCGCGGCCGCTCGGTTGCGGCGTCGACGAGCACGATCGTCGTGCTCGCCTGCGCGAAGAGCACCACCGGCTCCAGTCCGATCGGCGACCAGACCTCGTAACAGACTTCGAGGCTGGCGCCGCCCAGCTTGCCGAGCCACAGACGGATGTCCAGTGGCTGCCTCAGATACGGAATCGGAGCCAGGTACTCGGCCTCCATTCGCGCGATCAGCGTCAGGGTCGCCGCGCCCGGTCGCCCGTCAAGCACCGCGGTGCCGGCGAACGCACCGGGCCCGGCGCCGTCCTCATCCGGCCAGAACGCCTGGATGCGCGCATCCTCAAGCACGCGCAGAAGCTCGGCGTTATTGACGTGGCCGTAGGCGTCCAGGTCCGACCAGCGCAGCCTCACCGGAATGTGCAGCTTCATCGCGGGCCCTAGTCGCGGGTCAGCTTGCGGTACGCGGAGCGATGCGGCTTCGCGGCATCCGGACCAAGGCGTTCGATCTTGTTCTGCTCGTACGATTCGAAGTTGCCCTCGAACCAGTACCAGTTCGCCGGGTCTTCGTCGGTCCCCTCGTAAGACAGAATGTGGGTGGCGATCCGGTCGAGGAACCACCGGTCGTGAGTGATGACCACGGCGCAACCGGGGAATTCGAGCAGCGCGTTCTCGAGCGAGCCCAGGGTTTCGACGTCCAGGTCGTTTGTGGGTTCGTCGAGTAGCAACAGGTTGCCGCCCTGCTTGAGGGTGAGGGCCAGGTTGAGGCGGTTACGCTCTCCACCAGAGAGTACGCCGGCCTTCTTCTGCTGGTCAGGGCCCTTGAACCCGAACGTTGATACGTAGGCGCGAGAAGGAATCTCGGTCTTGCCGACCTGGATGTAGTCCTGACCGTCGGAGACGACCTCCCACAGCGACTTGTTCGGGTCAATCCCGGAGCGGCTCTGGTCGACGTAGGAGATGTCGACCGTCTCGCCGATCTTCAGCTCACCCTGGTCGAGCGGCTCGAGTCCGACAATCGTCTTGAACAGCGTGGTCTTACCCACACCGTTGGGGCCGATGATGCCGACGATGCCGTTGCGCGGGAGGGTGAAGGAGAGCTCCTCAATCAGGACGCGGTCACCGAAGCCCTTCTTGACCTTCCTGGCGTCGATGACCTGGGCGCCCAGGCGCGGGCCCACGGGGATCTGGATCTCCTCGAAGACGAGCTTGCGGGTGCTCTCTGCAGCCGCCGCCATCTCTTCGTAGCGGGCGAGCCGCGCCTTCGATTTGGACTGGCGGCCCTTCGCATTCGAGCGCACCCATTCGAGCTCGTCCGCGAGGCGCTTGGCCATCTTCGCGTCTTT
>JBBRWQ010000141.1:0-5285 GCA_038249115.1 Actinomycetales bacterium | reverse complement strand
TCCCCCACACAGCCCAACCGCTGCCCTCCGGCGGACTGGTCCCAATCGGGCTGACCGTGCCGTCAACATCCAGATACAACCGGGTCGTCATTGTCATCGGACCTCACAATCGACGGCGCACGTCACAGTGCCACGCCCACGAATATCGAACACGATATGAACCTCAACACCTTGCGAGGTCGGCCTGCGACTGGACTCACGGTCGATACCAGCAAGAGCTAAACAGCACCGCACCTCGCTGATTGACTCCCGAATGACCTCACACTGCGGCGTCATCACGGCGCCGTGTGGCTGCCGTCGTGACGAATCGTGTGAGCACGTTCATTCATGAATAAATATTCTCACGCAGCTCCGACATCTCTGTCGGCTCGCGTCCAAGAGCGGGCCCCGCGGTGCTGGTGAGGACCTCCCGACTTTGCCGACCGGGTCTGGCCCACGGTGACATCCCCCCGGATAACGGGCACGTTCGACCGTTTGTTCCGCTGGAGGGCGCAACTCGGCGTCCCAGCGGACCCGTTTGCTCACCGCGGGACTGGCAATTCCCCGCGGCCGATTCCCGAGCCGATGATCGGATCGACCCGGGCAGGAGGCGAACGAACTCTGCCTTCAGGCGTCGGCAGGTGCGCCGTGCCAGGCAAGCCCCGGCGGCTTGCACCTGTCAGGCGAGGAATGCGGAGACATCATCCAGCGGTCTCCCCATTCGTGCGGGCCGACCTGCCCGATCCGGGTAGCCGCGGCGGCATTCGCGACGGCGAGCGCAGAATCTCTGTCTCGCTCGGGTGCGAGCGCAGAGTCGGCCCTGGTCTGGTCGCTACTCGCGATCGTCCGGGCATTCGGACTGGTGCAGATCCTGGTCCGTGACGGCAGACACCCTGATCTTCCACTGTGAGAGATCCCCTGTCCAACTGCGGAAGACGTCGCCCGGGACGAAGTCCCACTCGGTCAGCCCCAACAGGTCCGCCCAGGACGCGCACAGCGCTTCGGAGTCGGGGTGAGCGCGACCGCCCGGGTGCGTCCCGTCAATGCCCGCGTCGTACTCGAAGTCCAGCGTCCAGGCCAGCGCCGGCAGGTCACTGGCCGCCCCGAAATCGTTGAGGAATCCGCTGATGGCAGCCAGGAGCCCGGCGGAGAGGACCCGGTCCAAGTCAGGACCGATGACTGACATCTACTTCGCTCCGTCCGCAGCGAGGTAGGCCGCCATGGCGTCGTCGACGCGCTCCAGGGCCAGAGTCTGGCCGGCGAAGTCGAACTCGGCCGCCTGTAGCGCATCCGCGTCCACGTCGACCGCCCGGCCGCGGAACCGTGCGGCGAGGGCGGCGTAGTCAACCGGTGCCTCGGCCCGGACCAACATCATCGCCAGTTCGTCGATCAGGTCGAAATTGAGCCGGCAGAAGGCCAGCGACCACGATGCAGCGTCTGCGACACCGCCGCGGGCGGCGACCATGTCGTGTCGGTATCCGTGGGAGTGGTGGGCCACGTCGTCCCGCCAGCTTTCGAGCCAGGGACCCACACCGGGGCTTTCGCCGTCCTCGATCAGGTCCACCGCCAGGGCCATGCAGGCTCCGGCGAGCGACACCCGGGAGATGGTCACCGGGTCGGGTCCCCAGATCGGGTCGATCACTTCCCACCAGCCGGCGGCGTGGGCGCCGAGCGAACCGAAGCGCTGCCCGAAGTGCAGATGGGCCACGGCGTGCGCGGCGACATGCCGGGCTTCGTCGAGGTCGCGGGGATCGTCGTGCGGATCCGGTGCGGACGTCATGGGTCTCATTTCTCTGGTCTTCCATCGATTCGGGGGCAACTCAGAGAACGCTAGCCCGTCGGTTGAGAGCAAGCAGACCGCGCGGCTGACCCCCGATGACACGGGCGCGGGCGGATAGTATAGAAACGGTAAAAAGTGACAAGTGGTCTTTGGCGGGTCCTGAAAACAGATCATTGCCGGGAATCCGGACGGGAATCCGCGAAGCTCGTCCGGTGCTCGCGTCCCAGGCATCGCGCCGTGTGTCGATGTCCAGTCTGCGCGCCGCCATGCGGATGCCCGGCCCGCCGAGGAACCTGATCGCCTGAGATTGCGGCGGCCGGCGCGAGGCCGCCGGAAGCCGACCCGGACTTCCCGACCCAACCGGGCCGGGACGACTGCGGAACTGATCGGCAAATGCGCGCGGGGAGTCTCCGTTTCCCGCAAAATGTCCGTCAGAAATTGAATTCCGTTTTACTGGACGGACGTTCAGAAAATTCCCAGAATATTTCTTCGACCGGGGGTGATCGCGTGTCGCACCGGCGTTGAGTATTCGAGCCTTTGAGCCCCACCCGATCGTGCGGTTGAGCCCCACCGTTCGTGCGGAAGAGCACCGGCGGTGGTGTGGCTCAGCACCACCGGTGCTCTCCGTCACGGATTACGCGGTCGCGAGGGCGGTTTGTTCCCTCATGTTGAAGGTGCCGGTGTCGACCCAGGTGGTGTTGTGGATGATGCGGTCCATGATCGCGTCGGCGTGGACTCCGGCGCCGAGGCGTTGGTGCCAGTCCTTCTGCTGATACTGGGTGCAGAACACCGTCGACGTCTCGCCGTAACGACGCTCCATCAACTCCAGCAGCATCGTCCGCATCGACTCCGTCGGCCGGTCAAGCAGCCACTCGTCGATGACCAGCAGCGTGAACGCGGCATACTTCCGGAGGAACTTCCCGGCGCCGCCGGTGGCGTCCTGGGCGGCGGCCCAGGCCTCCTCGAGGTCGGGCATCCGGACGTAGTGGGCGCGGATCCGGTGCTCGCAGGCCCGTTTAGCGATCGCGCAGCCCAGATACGACTTCCCCGACCCGGTGAACCCTTGGAAGACGACGTTCTGCTGCCGGGCGACGAACGAGCAGGTCCCTAGCTGGGCCAGCAGTTGCCGGTTGAGGCCGCGCTCGTCGAGCAGGTCGATGCGCCGCAGATCCGCGTTCGGATACCGCAGTCCCGCCCGCCGGATCAGGCCCTCGACCTTGGCATGGGTGAAGGCGGAGTAGGCGTCGTCGACGGCCAGCCGGACCCGGTCCTCGAAGGGCAGGCCGATGCTGAGGATCGCGTCCTGGGTGTCGATGGCCTGCAGTAGTTCGCCGGCGTTCATCTCGCGCAGCTTGCGTTTGGTCTCCCCGTCCAGGGCGCTCACTTGTGCCCTCCGGCGTAGTAGGCGCCGCCGCGGACATAGCCGCCATCGTCCGGTGCCGGCTCGGGGACCTGTCCGGTCTTGTCCTGCCCGGTGTCGAGGATCGGTCTCAGATGCGCGTAGCGGGGAGAGCGGACTGGTCCGCGCAGCGCCAGCGCGCAGGCGGCCTCGAGCCGCGCCGGAGGGAACTTGCGCGACAGCCGCAGCACCGCCAGCGCCGCGTCGAAGCCGGCCTCATCGATGAACACCGTCTCGAAGATCTTGGCCGTCACCGTCACGGTCGCCGGCCCGATCCGCGCCGCCCACTCCTCGATCCGGGCCCGGTCCCAGGCCTGGAAGCTGCGCCCCTCGGGCAGGTCGGCCTCGTTCGTCCGATACTGGTTACTCGTCGTTGCCGGCAGCAGCAAATGGCTGGCCAACCGTTCGTCGCGCCGATAGACCTCCAGCATCGTCTCGGTGACCCGCAGGTCCACCAGCGCGCCGATATGGCTGAAGGGGACGGAGTAGAAATTCCGCGCCCAGACCACATGGGCGTTGGCGTTGACCTTCCGCTTGTAGGACCAGGTACTGATCTCGAACGGTGCCGCCGGCAGCGCCTGCAGCAGCGGCTTTTCCTCGGCGGTGAAGACGCTGAGGCGGGACCCGACGCGTTTCTGGAACGGCTCCCGGTTGTAGGCATCCATCTGTTCCCGGATCCGCAGGCGCAGCTGCGCCAGCGAGGTGAACGTCTCCTGCCGCAGCCCGGCGATGACCCAGGTCGCGACATGGGAGACCGTGTTCTCGGCACCACTCTTGTCGCGCGGGTGGCGAATTCTGCCGGGGAGCACCGCGGCCGAGTAGTGCGCCGCCATCTCTCGGTAGGAATCGTTGAGAACGACTTCGCCTTCCTTCGGATGGGAGATCACCCCGGTCTTCAGGTTGTCCGGCACCAGGCGTGGGACGCTGCCACCGAAGAAGTCGAACATCGCCGTGTGGGCGCGCAGCCACGACTCCTGCCGCATGTCGAGGGTCGCTTCCACGAACGCGTAGCGGCTGAACGGCAGACAGGCGACGAACAGATACACCTTCGAGATCTCGCCCGTCGTGGGATCCAGCAGCTGCATCGTGGGCCCGGACCAGTCGACCTCGATGCTGCGGCCAGCCTTGTGGCCGACCCGAGACGTCGCCCCCGAGACTGCGGCGTGCTCGGCATAGAGGCGGCAGAACCGGTCGTAGCTCATCGTCGCCTGCGCCATGGCCGACGCGTCGACATACTCTTGGTGAAGCAGCTTCAGCGTCACCCCGACCCGGGCGAGCTCGGTGTGCACCCGGCCCCAGTCCGGCTGGGCAAACACACTCTCGTGGACGCCGCGACCGGGGAACAACGCCGCATACACCTCGGCCTCCGACAGTTCAGCGACGTCGTCCCAGCCGAGACCGAGCCGCTCTGCCGCATCGAGCACAGCTCGGATGCTGTGCCGGGACATACCCTGGGCAGACTCGATCGCCCGTCGCGACAACCCCTGATTACGCAGCTGCAGGATCTGCTTCGCTTTGATCTTCCGTACCATTACCGGTACTCCTTCCACCATGTGTCCGTCACATGGTGGGAGGAGCTTTTCAGGTGGGGCTCAACCACGCCGGTGGTGGGGCTGAACGATACGAATCACGCATCTGAACAGTGGGGCTCACTCGCACCAGAGGTGGTGCCCATCGAAGCCAATATTCAGGCGTGTCGGACGCGCGCACCTGCGCCCCTCAGCGTCCGGGCGATCCGGTACTGGGGGGGCGCTTCCGCTTGCCGCCGCCAACCGCGAAATCGCGGACCGGACTCCCGACCTGGCCGATTACGGGTACTTATGACAAGTCCGCGGCCGACCGGCCTACAAAACCGGCGAGGCTCACAATTCCGAGTCGACCAGGTGGACCACAACCAACCGTCGCGGAGAGCGAACCAGAAAGCTCGCCGCAAGTGACGCCTGCAACACCTTTGAGGTTCGGCAGCACCCGAATGGAGTTGAAGAAAAAGCGTCGGTGACCTGATCCCGCTACTGTGCCAGATGGACTGACCAGTGGGTCCACCACCCCACTATCAGGTTGCGTCCATTAACGTGGTGTAACCCCGGCCCTTTTGGGCGTGTTGCACCGATGTGAGGCGGCCACCGC
>JBBRWQ010000140.1:0-5506 GCA_038249115.1 Actinomycetales bacterium | reverse complement strand
TGCATTTCATCGGCAAGGCTGCCACATTCGACCTGCTCTGGGCCTTTCCGGTGATCCTTCTGGGGCAAGGTTCCAGCCTGTTCTCCACGATCGCACTGCCGATCGGGTGGGCCTTCGTCTGGTGGGGCACGGCGCTCTACTGGGTTGCCGGAATCCTCTATGCCCTTCAGGCACGGGACGTCGTGCGAGCCGCCAGAGCGAGCAGGCTGGTCACGTGAGCGATCATCCGGCAGCCCCGACGGACCGGGTTGATCAGTCGATGACGTTGCTCACCGAGATGATGCAGCACCCGCTTGACCCCGGTTACGCGGCGGCGGCCGACAGCCGGAGAAAATCCGGGCTTCCCTCCGCCACAGGGCGACGGAGCCCCATGCTGGTCGTGATGGCCCTGCTGATCGGGGCCCTGCTGGCGACCTCAGCCCTGTCCCTGCGGGCGCCGGAGACCAGCGCCATCAAGGTCAAGGCCTACCTGGTGAGCCGGATCGAGGCGATGCGTGCCCATGTCGAGGCCCAGACCCGCCTCATCACCACGGTCCGCAGCGAGATCGACACCGCCCAGGCCGCGGCCTTGAGCCAGCAGAGTCAGACCGGGCTCGCCGCCGAGCTGGCGCGTCTCGAGATCGCGGCCGGGACGGTGCCCGTCACCGGTCCAGGGCTCGTGCTTACCCTGGACGATGCCGACCGTCAGGCCGATCCCAAGAACCCCAACGTCAACCCCGGAACCTCGACCGAAATTGACCAGGGGAAAGTGCAGGCGAGGGACCTGCAGATCATCGTCAACGGCCTGTGGCAAGCCGGTGCCGAGGCGATCTCGGTCAACGGTCACCGGCTCACCTCGCGTGCAGCCATCCGTTTTGCGGGCGCTGCGATCCTGGTGGACTACCGGCCCCTCACCCGCCCCTATGTCATCACCGCAATCGGTGGACCCGGGAGCCTGAGCGTGGAGTTCGCTGACACCGACGGGGGAAGCTATCTGCAGGCGCTGAGGCTCAACTACAAGATCCGCGGCGACATCACGGAACATGACTCCGTCGTGGTCCCCGGCGAGCCTGCACTGTCCCTCGAACAGGCCCAACCCGTGAAGTCCGCGGTCACGAAGCAGGCTCCACTCCCGACCACCAGCAAGACCGCCAGGACAACAGCCCCGCAACCGACGGAGACCTCACCGTGATTCCTGCTCTTGGACTGCTGGTCGGTCTCGCCGTCGGGCTGTTCCTGCACCCCGCGGTGCCCCTTGCGGTCCAGCCGTACCTGCCCATCGCCGTCATCGCCGCCCTCGACGCTGTCTTCGGGGGAGTGCGCGCCGTTCTGGACGGCATCTTCAACGACAAGGTGTTCGTGGTCTCGTTCCTGTCGAACGTGATCGTGGCTGCGTTCATCGTCTTCCTCGGCGACCAGCTGGGTGTGGGATCGCAGCTGTCGACCGGGGTGGTCGTCGTTCTCGGGATCAGGATCTTCTCCAACGTGGCATCCATCCGCCGACACCTGTTCCGCGCATGAGCTACTCCGACCTGCCGCCGGAGGCACCCACCACACCCACCACACCCACCGACAGCACGGCCTGGCATCGACTGGCCTTGATGGCCCGTCCCCGGGCCACCAAGGCCAACGCCCTGGCGGCATCGCTGGCCATCCTGCTCGGGTTCGCAGTGGCAACTCAGGTCCGCCAGAACCAGGTTGAGGACCTGGGGTCGTTGCGACAGAGCGAGCTCGTCACCATCTTGGACAACGCAACCCAGCAGGCTTCACGCCTTGACCAGAACGCCCGCGAGCTCCAGGCCACTCGGGATGAGCTGATCAGTGGCAGCACCAGTGGCGCCGCTGCGCTCAAAGCAGCGCAAAAACGACTCGACGTCCTCAAAGTCCTTGCCGGTACGACTCAGGCGCACGGTCCCGGCATCACGATGACGATCTACGACCCGGACGCCAAGGTGACGCCTGATCGGCTGCTGGATGCCATCGAGGAACTGCGCGACGCGGGGGCTGAAGCCATACAGGTGGGAGATGTGCGGGTGGTCGCCAGCTCGTACCTGACACAGGCCGGATCCGGGATCGAGATCGATGGAACGCTTGTTGCCGCGCCGTATCAAGTTCTGGCGATTGGCGATCCACAGACTTTGTCCTCCGCGATGGAGATCCCGGGAGGGCTGTCGGAGACGGTGCGAGGACTCGGTGCCGGCATCTTCATCAAGCAGCAGACCGATCTGACGGTGGCTGCGTTGCACACGCTGCGCGAGCCTCGATACGCTCGCCCCGTACCGTCACCGGCGTCCGCCGCGACGCCGTAGTCAACCAAGGAGTGGCATGCGCGAGCTGGAGTATCCGCAGAACCTTCGTTACACCCCCGAGCACGAGTGGGTGCGCACCGAGTCTGAGGGCGTGATCCGGGTCGGCATCACCGCCTTCGCTCAGGACGCGCTCGGCGATGTCGTCTACGTCAGCCTTCCATCCGTGGGCGACACCATCAGCGCCGGCGACTCCTGCGGCGAGGTCGAGTCGACGAAGTCGGTCAGCGACCTCTACGCGCCGCTGTCCGGTGAGGTTGTCGCCGTCAACCAGTCACTGGAGTCCGCTCCCGAGCTGGTCAACTCCGATCCCTATGGCCAGGGATGGATGTATGACGTGAAGCTCAACGACGCGAGCTCGGTGGAGACCCTGCTGGACCTCGAGGCCTACCAGGCACTGCTGGGCTGACGATCAGCAGCCGATGGCGCCGGGGTCAGCAGAGCCAGGAGGTTCCGCGCCTTGACGCCAACCGGTTCCACGTAGGCTTCCCTGCACCCTCGATCTTTGATCTAGGTTGGTTGTCTCTCCACAAGTCGCCACAACAATCGCAACAGAGTCGCAGGCACAAGGGAAGCGGGTGCGCAGGTCATGACCGACAACGAGCGCGAGCAAGCGTATGGACGGGCGGGCGATCCCACCACCATGCGGCTGCCCGGCGTCAGCACCCCGCCTGAGCCTCCAACCGATGCGGAGATCGGCTTATCAGCCCAGGACCAGGCCACCGTTGACGCGCTGATCCCCGGGACAGCGCTGCTGGTGGTCCTTCGGGGGCCCAACACCGGAGCGAGGTTCCTGCTCGACTCGGACGAGGTTACCGCCGGTCGACACCCCGACAGCGACATCTTCCTGGACGACGTCACCGTGTCGCGCAAGCACGCGACCTTCGGTCGTGAAGGAAGCGACTTCCTGGTTCGCGACGTGGGGTCGCTGAATGGCACCTATGTCAACCGGGAGCGGATTGACGCGGTTACCCTCAGGACCGGCGCCGAGGTCCAGATCGGCAAGTTCCGCCTCGTGTTCTATGCCGGTGTCGCCAAGTGACCACCGGTCCCGACCAGGGCGAGTGAGCCCGCCTGCCACTCCGCAGCGGATGACGATCGGGGCGGTTCTCCGGGCGCTCAAGGCGGACTTCCCGGACATCAGCATCTCCAAGATCCGGTTCCTGGAGGCCGAGGGACTGCTCAGGCCCGAACGCACCAGCTCCGGCTATCGCACGTTCTCGCCCGGCGATGTAGAACGACTGCGATACATCCTGACCGCCCAACGCGATCGCTTCTGGCCGCTGAAGGTGATCGCGGACGCCCTGGACAAGCTCGACCGCGGGCTCGCGCCGGGTGATGGCGACGTAGCACCCTCCCGTCCGCAGGCCCCGGTGCTGACGACTGACCCCGACCTGCCCGGAGCCTCAT
The DNA here is from genome assembly GCA_038249115.1 of Actinomycetales bacterium. GTDB lineage: Bacteria > Actinomycetota > Actinomycetes > Actinomycetales > Dermatophilaceae > UBA4719. Next base: position 1,811 of record JBBRWQ010000140.1, on the reverse strand, counting down.
CGCTACGCCGGCGCAGCGGCCTCCGGATGACCGACCTCGAGCTGCGCGAGGCCGCAGGTCTCGACAAGCCCACCTTCGAGGCTCTCTCCACCTACGGCCTGCTGCGCCCCGATTCCGGTGGGCACTATGGAGAGCCGGCGCTCACGGTCGCGCGGGCGGCAGGTGCCCTCGCGGCGTACGGCATCGAACCACGCCATCTCCGTGCGTTCCGGACCGCGGCTGACCGTGAGATCGGGCTGGTTCAGCAGGTCCTTTCGCCCATCCGCGGTCGAGCTCGGGGGACCAGCGGCAAGGCTCCACACGATCCGACGGCGCAGATCCTGGCCGAGTGCATCGCCTTGCATACGGCGTTGGTCAAGGCAGGGCTTGCCGCCGGATAAGCGAGTAGCGTTGGCGACGTGAGAGAACTCGATGTCTTGGGTGTGCGCGTCGAAATGCCGACCAACCAGCCCATCGTCCTACTGCGCGAGCGCGGCGGTGAACGCTATCTGCCGATCTGGATCGGCGCGGCCGAGGCCACGGCGATTGCCTATGCCCAGCAAGGAGTCGTCCCGCCCCGCCCGTTGACTCACGACCTGCTCAAGAATGTCATCGAAACGCTCGGGCACGAGCTCGTCGAGGTCCGGATCGTCGAGCTCAAGGACAACGTCTTCCACGCCACTCTGGTCTTCGATGGCGCCGTCGAAGTGAGCGCACGTTCCTCTGACGCCATTGCCCTGGCGCTGCGCACCGGGACCACGATCCTGGTGGAGGACAGTCTGCTGGACGAGGCCGGCGTGGCGATTGCGCACGAGGAGGATGACGAGGTCGAGCGTTTTCGCGAGTTCCTCGACCAGGTGTCCGCAGAAGACTTCGACAACCCGGGCGAATCAGGTCCCGTCGAGACCTGGCCCCCTGCCCAGGAGTGACTCTCTACTACACGTTTATGGTTGGCGCGTATCGCGACACGCCGAAGCCTGACCCGCACCGGTGATTGACGCCTACCTCCCGCCCGCCGTACCGTCAACATAAACAACGAGGCTGTAGTTACGAGGAGGTAAGCGTGTACTCCACCGGAGAAGCACGGCATGGCACGGGTTTCGTGCCGATCGCCGCGCAGGGGCTGCTGTTCACCGATGACCTTCCCGTGCTGCGGGAGGACACCGGCTACCGCGGGCCCACTGCCTGCCGCGCCGCGGGGATCACCTACCGACAGCTGGACTACTGGGCGCGCACCGGCCTGGTGGAGCCCTCGGTTCGCAGCGCCACCGGCTCGGGCACCCAGCGCCTCTACGGCTTCCGCGACATCCTGGTCCTCAAGGTGGTCAAGCGGTTGCTGGACACCGGAGTCTCGTTGCAGCAGATCCGCGTGGCGATCAGCCAGCTTCGTGAGCGTGGGGTCGAGGACCTGGCCCGGATCACCCTGATGAGCGATGGCGCCAGCGTCTACGAGTGCACCTCTGCCGACGAGGTCATCGACCTGCTCCAGGGCGGTCAGGGTGTCTTCGGCATTGCCCTGGGTCGCGTCTGGCGCGAGGTCGAGGGCGAGCTCGCATCACTGCCCTGCGAGTCATTGTCCGGCGATCATGCGGCGGATGAAGCCCCTGCAGATCACCCCGGCGACGAGCTCACATCCCGACGGCAGGCGCGCAAGATCAGCTGACTCCTTAACGTCGGCGGTGGCCCGGTTCCCTGATGGGGACCGGGCCACCGTCGTATCCGCACCGCTGTGGCGACGTCGCAGAATTGCCCGAGTGCTAATCTGACGTCGCCGTTTACCCCGTGCGGGAGAGTCCCCGTGCCATGCGAGATCCCCGGGTGGGGACACATAG
>JBBRWQ010000139.1:0-5574 GCA_038249115.1 Actinomycetales bacterium | reverse complement strand
CAGCTCGGGCACCCGTCGAAGTACAGCAACTCGACTTTCATCTCACAATCATGGGGCATTGTGGTTCCGGTGACTATCGCGTGGGCGCCTTGAGCGAGGCTGGCGCACGGTCGGGCTTCCGCCGGCGGACGAGCCGCCTAGGACGGCTCGCGCAGCTTGCCGCTTCTGGCCAGGTCCGGGTCGGTGCACGAGGACAGGTCGAAGCAGCACGGTCGCCGCTTCCCGTGGTCCATCTTGGAGATGCTCACCTCGACCCGTCGCTGCCGCGTCGCGGGGTTCCTGGTCGCCCGGACCCAGCGGGCCCACTCCCACCGGGCCATCGGAGTGATGTCCTCCCAGACGTCGCGGATTCTCGGGGGTGCTGCGGCCAGGGCGGCGGCGAGGTCCTCGGGCACGTCCGGCTCCGGCCATTCCGGCGTCACCTCGAGGGTCAGCTCGGCGGTGTCCCCGGGGCCGATCCCGGCGGCCTGCTGGAGGGGGCGGTCGACGCGGACCCAGTGGCCCCGGCGCCCATCCGGCTCGACCACGGTCTCGAACGGGTGACCGTCGACCGTCGCGTGCACGGCCACCTGCCCACGCGACGGCAGCTGCTTGCTCGCCGCCTCGGGCAACTGCACGAGGCTGGTGTCGTCGAGGGTGGACAGCTCGGCCTCGAACCGGATCGGCGCCAGCTGCGCGCCTCGGGTATCGGTGGGCATGACCTCGACGACCTCCATCAGTCCGGGGCCCCGGACCGGCGCGTCGATGCCTGGGCGGGCCTGTCTCGTGGGCTTTCAAGCCTACTGCGGGGCTTGGGACGAGGCCGGAACGGGGCTCGGCAAATGCCAATGTTGGGAGAGCTCTTCGCGGCAGGTGCGGATGTTCGCAAGCCCCCGCGGTTGAGGGGGCCTGGTGTGTCTGCCATCGCCACTCACCTCGCGGAGGTCACGTCAAGGGGGAGAGGCAAAGCGGGGTGGCTGCATTCTTGGCCCGGACAATCTGCCAGGCGGCGGCGACGGTGACGATCAGCATGAGCCAGAAGATGAGCCCCTCAGCTGGCGACAGCCCCTGATGAACCAGTGGGGTCCATGAAAGAGCCGGTGCGCGGTGTCCCCGAGACCACCGGTCCGCAAGGCGAAGTCCCACAGCACGTAGACCACCATGGCCGGGACGAGAGAGTCACACTGCCCAGCCGGAAGACCTCGACGTGCCTGACGCTACCTTCGCTGCCCCTGATCTGACCACGTTCGCCCGCCTATGACGTCGAGGTCGAGGTGACCTGGGGGATCTACCAGGCCATGATCACGGCCTAACGCCATCCCGACCGCGCCAAGGGACGAGTACTGATGGGCAAGCTGGTCGCCGGCGGAGGTGATCAACGGCCGACTCGAACACCTACGCGGCTCCGCGCTCGGCTTCCGCAACCTGACCAACTACATCGCCCGATCACTGCTCGAGACCGGCGGCTTCAGACCCCAACTACACCCTCGATCGTGAACAGTTTCTTTGACATGACGTCTGGCGTGCCATACATTTCCTTCTGTCATCAAGATCGTCCTCTACCCGCCGAGGTTTCAAGGCATGGTCAAGCCAACCAAAGTCACCAATTCGATTCGGTCACTCAGGTTCGCCCAAGGCGAGATGACTCAGGCAGAACTAGCAAGCCGTATCGGTGTGACGCGCCAAACCCTCATCGCCATCGAGAAGGGCCGGTACTCCCCGTCCCTCGAAATGGCCTTCCGAATCGCACTGGCGCTCAACGTCCCGCTCGATGACGTCTTCCAGTACCCAGTCCCTTCGACCAGTCAAGGAGACAAACAGATGAAGTTGTCACAGCAGACGGGGCGATTCGTCGATGCGATGGACAAGCTCAAGGATCGGCCAGATACGGAACGACTGGTCGAGAAAGTCCGCAAGCTCAAGGATCAGCCAGAGACAGAACGTCTGGCCGAGAAAGTCCGCAACCTCAAGGATCAGTGACGATCTGACCGGCTGACCGGCTCGCCTATGGGGCGTTTCATGGCGATCGCCAAGGCGAAAACCGTGCACACGCCAGGCCTGTTCGACGGCGAACGTCCGGCGACCATCGCCGACGGCGTCGCGCGCACCCAGAGCATCGGGGGCGAGGTCCTCCGCGAGCGCGCTGACCGGGCCGTGGCCGACCTGCCCGACGGCCTGGTATTTGTCGGGTTCTCCTTCGGCGGCACCGCACGGCGGCTCGCCCAGACCCGGTCCGACGCGCCCACCACTCTCACGCCCGGCTACACCCTCGTTTGCGAAGAGCCGGGACGATCCTCACGTGCACGTGGCTCGCCGGCCACTCACTCCAGCGCGACCTCTGGGGCCGAGAGGTTCTGCACGGAATCCACTGCGTCCTCACCGTCCCGCGGCTTCATGGGCGGCAAGGCAATGGTCGCGAGCAGGCCGAGCAGGATGATGGCCGCAGCGCTGAGCGTGGTGATCCGGGCCGCGGTCACCATGGCCGACTCGGCCGCGGCCTGGGCGGGCTGACCACCTGGCATCCTCCCAATCTCGGGGATCGCGGCGCCCGCAGACCCCGAGACGACCTTGACGACCGCGTTCTGGGCCACATCGGGGAGGCCGGGAACGGAGCTGAGGTTGTTGGCGGTCGCGACGCCCAGGGTCGAGACGAGAAGCGTGCCGAGCACAGCGACGCCGAGGGCGGCACCCAGCTGGCGAACGGTGCTCTGCAGACCCGATGCCTGCCCGCTCTGGGCCACCGGGACGTCGATCAGGATCACGCTGGTGAGCTGCGCGGTGGCCATCCCCACACCGGCCCCATAGAGGAAGAGCCAGGCGGCCAGGACCGTGCCACTCGCGGTGAGGCTGAGGCTCAGGCCGAGCCCGGTGACCGCGACAGCCTCCAGGAAGAGCCCCATGCGCACCACGGCCCGACCACCAAAGCGTTGGGTGAGCTGAGGTGTCCCGCCCGAGATCAGGAAGGTTCCGATCGCCAGAGCCAGGATGAGCAGACCCGTCTTCAGAGCCGTGTAGCCGAGCGCACCCTGCAGGAAGAGGGGCAGCGCGAAGAGCATGCCGAACTCGCCAAGTGCCACGATCAGCGCCGCGATGGCTCCGTAGCGAAAGCTGCGGATGCGCAGGAGCGACAGGTCGAGCAGCGCCGGTTTGCCCGAGCGAGCCTTGGCCTGCTGGACGAACACGAACGTGGTCATCAGGACCGCACCCAGGATGAGCGAGACGGGCACCGGTGAGATCGACCAGGTCCAGCTGAAGCCGCCGATCGTGAGCGGCGCGATGGTCTGCCCCCACCCGTACCGCTGACCCTCGATCAGGGCGAAGACGATCCCGCCCAGGCCGGCGATCGAGAGGGCGACACCCAGGAAGTCCACCCTGCGCTCGACGTGCTCGTCCTTGGTCTCGGGCACCCAGAGCAGCGCGCCGGCCAGGACGATCAGCACGATCGGGATGTTGATCAGGAAGGCCCAGCGCCAGGTGTAGCTGGTCGTCAGCCATCCGCCGACGACCGGCCCGACGGCCGCCATACCACCGATCGTGGAGCCCCAGATCGCGAAGGCGATACCCCGCTCGCGTCCGGTGAAGAGCGCGTTGACGGTGGACAGTGTCGCGGGCAGGATCATCGCGCCGCCGACGCCCTGCAGCAGGCGGGCCGCGATCAGCGTGTTGCCCGAGTAGGAGATGGCGGCCAGGACGCTCGCCACGCCAAAGATCAGAATGCCGATGATGAGCAGCCTGCGGCGTCCGAAGATGTCGCCGATCCTGCCTAGGGTGATCAACAGCGAGGCGAAGACCAGGGCGTATACCGAGTTGATCCACTCCGCATCCGAGGCGGTCAGGTGGATGTCCCGGATCAGCACGGGAAGCACCACGTTCACGACCGTGGCGTCCATGATGATGATGGACACGGCGAGCGCGATGATCGGCATCGCCTTCCAGCGCTTGGGGTTCAGCGCGGGGTCGGCTGTCATGCTGGAGGGCGCGTCGGTCACGGTTGGTTCCTTGGTCTCGCACGATTGACACTGCTCAGCCTTGATACTGACAGTGATGTCAGTATCATGTAACACGTCCCGCCCTGCAACCCATTCCCGTGATCCACCACCAACGAAAAGGAAGCATGCCGAGGATCTCCGCCCCGACCGTCGCTGAGCACCGCGTGCGCCAGCGGGATGCCCTCCTTCATGCTGCGACCGAGCTCCTTGTCGAGGGCGGCGTCAACGCCGTGACACCGGCTGCCGTCGCGGCCGCAGCTGGTTTGGCCCGGCCGAGCGTCTACCAGTACTTCTCCTCCGGCGCCGACATCCTCGCGTCCGTCATCGAGGACTCGTTCCCCCGGGCGAACGAGGCACTGCGGGTCGCTCTCGAATCTGACAACGGGCCCGCCGAGCAGCTGGACACCTACGTCCGGGTGTCGTTGCGCCTCGCCCGCGACGGTGCGCACCGGCCGGCGGCGGCGCTCGCGGCAGCCCAGCTGCCCGACGAGTGTTTGGCGAGGCTCAGGGAGCTGCACCACGAGCAGGCCGCACCCTTCCTGCGCGCGCTGGAGGAGCTGGGGACCCCGGAGCTGGAGCTCACGGCTCAGCTGCTGGGCGGCGTACTCGAGGCAGCAATGGGCGCGATCGAGTCGGGCGCCTCCCTGGACGCGGTGACCGAGCGGACGCTGGCCCTGGTCCGCGCAGCAGTACGCCGCGACACCTCCGACTGAGAACGGGCCAAAACGCTCGCGCTGTCCTGGTCGCGACGACGGTCGAGCAGCAAACCGGCGCTCAGCTTGGGAGGCATGAAACCGGCACGCTGGGTGACCTCGTCACTCGGGTGGGTCCCCAGCCTCCAGATGTTCAGCCGCGGGCATCGAGCAGGGCTTGCGCAGCGCGCCAGAAGGCCACGAGGTCATCGATGTTGCGCATCTGCCGGTGGCTGCGGATCGCACCGAAAGGCGCGTTCCAGAAGTCCGAGGCGCCGTGCTCGGTGCTGCTCACGTAGGCATAGGGCGCGTCATGGAAGGCGTCACCGGGCGAGGCGCCATAGGAGATGTCATCCAGCAGGATGGCCACGTCGAAGTGCTCCGGCCACAGGATCGGCGTCTGCCGCGGCGCCAACACCCTGAGCGCCGCGTCCGCCATCAGGTACCAGTCCTGGATGAGCCGAGCCGACGCGGCATCGAGCGAGGTGTCGTCGCCCGGGCTTGCCTCGCTGCCGTCGGGGTAGGCGTCCGGTGGTGCTCCGAATTCGACGTCCAGCGCCTCGGCCATCTCGGCGAATGTCCCGGCGACGGCCACCCTCCTGCTCTCCTCGACAACGAGGTCGGTGCCGTCCAGGCGAAGCGCCGGGGCACCGGTCGTGGCAAAGCCGCCCGGCGTCACCCGCAACGTGAATCGACCACCGGCCCGTCGTTGGGGTCCGGCCATCAGGCACTCAGCGATGCCGTGCAGGCGTCGGCGCGTGGCAACGAGGAGGGCTAGGTCGGGTGTGGCAGCGTCGGATGGTGTCACCGACGCCGGCGAATCCTGGTCCATCTGGTCCTCCTTCGTGGTCACGCGACGTCCGGCATACGACCCGCGGAGCTCGAGCACGCGCATGACGCGGGTGCTGGCCGTG
>JBBRWQ010000138.1:0-5800 GCA_038249115.1 Actinomycetales bacterium | reverse complement strand
CTACTACGACAGGGAGATGCCCCACAAAATGACGCGTTGACTGATTTGCGGATGCGCGGGTAGGAGCGCGCCTGCGGGACCAGGGTCGGGGTCGCGGGTAGGCCCAGGTGATGGGACTGACGATGGGGCAGCGGCAGGCAGTCACGAAGGCGATCGCGAAGCGTTACTTGCGGGCGATGTCTTCGCCCACCCACATTGTTCGTGCGCCGCGGTCGAAGAAGCCCAAACCTGTGGTCGCCAGCGGCTTGACACGGCCACGCTCCTTCAGGGGTGACCTGCAGCTTTGGTATTCTCGAGACCGTGCCCGCGGGCCGGGTGAGTGACTTTTTTTGACCGCCATATACCCCTATTCGCCGTGAGATGTTGCACGGAACTTCGAACCGAAAGCTCTTTGGACGTGAAGCCCACCGACCTGACGAGCGGTCGCGGTATGACCTGCGGCTAGGCTGCAGCAGCGCGTCAGCGCCATCCAATCCCATCAGCATTCTCACGCTCTCAACTCTCCCTCGCGGGGTGCAAGCTCGGGACTGCGAAGGAGTTCGTCGAAACGATTTGTAAGACGATCCTCGGAGTCCCGTGCACCTGAGTCAGTCGCAAATGTTGAAGCCATGGCTGCCAAGCGCTGGACCCGCGCGGAATTGCGCAGCCTGAAACCGCGTGGCTAGGCCCTCAGATTCCCGACAGCAGCCAGGGTTGATGCCAGCCACCGAACTCTGCAGTCAGGTGTTCGGCCGCTGCCGGCCCCCAGGACCCTGGGGCGTAGGGGCTGGGCTCGGAGGGTAGGTCGAGCAAAGGGCCCAGGATCCGCCAGGTCTCCTCGACCGAGTCCTCACGGCTGAAGTGGCTCTGGTCTCCCTGCATCGCCGCGTACAGCAGCACCTCGTAGGGCGCCGGGACACGCTCACCATGCGTGCCGAAATCCACGTCCAGATCGATCGGCCGCAGTCCGGGCCCGTCGGTCCGCTTGGCATGAAGCACCCAGCGTGCACCGGCCCGTGGATCGATGAGCAGGACGATCTGGTTGGGAGCGACCGCCTCGTCGGACGCGGAGAAACCCAGAGCAGGCGCGGCCCGGAAGATCAGGCGCACCTCGGTCTGCGTCAGCGGCAGGGACTTGCCTGCGCGGATGAAGAACGGCACGCCCGACCAGCGCCAGTTGTCGACCTCCAGGCGCATCGCCGAATAGGTCTCCGTCGTGGAGCCATCGGCCACGCCGGCGACGCGCTGGTAGCCGTCATACTGCCCGCGTATGTAGTGGTCGGGGTTGGCTGCGGGCATCGCGGCGAACACGTCGCGCTTGCGGTTGGACAGGGAGTCCAGGTCGCTGCGCGCCGGTGGCTCCATGGCAACCATCGCCAGAACCTGCATCAGATGGTTTTGGACGACGTCGCGCAGAGCGCCGACCGGGTCATAGAACTTGCCGCGGTCCTCGACGCCGAAGTCCTCGGCCAGGGTGATCTGCACGCTGCTGACGTAGTTGCGGTTCCACAGCGGCTCCAGCACGGTGTTCGCGAACCGGAGATGAAGGATGTCCTGCACCGAAAGCTTCCCCAGGAAGTGGTCGATCCGGTAGAGCTGCGACTCCCCCAGAATGGCCCGCAACCTGGCATTGAGCTCCTGCGCAGACTCGAGGTCGTGGCCGAACGGCTTCTCGACCACCACCCGGGCCTGCTCGGTGAGACCGGCGGTGGCCAGTCCCTGGACAACGGTGCCGAACAGCGAGGGCGGGATCTCCAGGTAGAACACCGGCACGGTGGCGTCTCCGAGAGCCTTCTTCACGGCGGTGTAGGTCGCCGGTTCGGTGAAGTCGCCACCGACATAGGTCATCCGTTGCTGCAGACGACTCAGCGCAGCCTCGTCGACCTTCTCCTCGCCGAGCGCTGCGGTCACCGACTCGGCAGCACGTTTCCGGAGGTCCTCATCGGCCCAGTCCTCTGCGGCGACCCCGAGGATCGGACAGTCCAGCATCCCGCGGCGCTCAAGCTGGTAGAGCGAGACGAAGGTCATCTTGCGCGCCAAGTCCCCGCTGATACCGAACGAGACGAAGGCGTCGGCCGGTCGCGGGGCCTGCTGGTCTTTGGACATGGACACTCCCTTGCAGCTGTTGTTGCGGCTCCTCCCAAACCTAGAGCCTTTCGGGCCTCCGGACCTGTCCCGCCCAAATGTGGCAGACGCACCCAGCGTCCCTGAGATCGCGGCGATCACGATGGCCGGATCGATTGCCCTCGTGGCGGTCAACGCGCTGACCCTTAAGTGGCTCGAAGTTCCCCAGCCAACCCCACCCGAACCATCAGCATCCCCTGCCGGTGACCAAACCGGGGTATCCACAATGGCGAAGCGACTCTGACATGGTGGCCCCAGCGCCGGTACCGGTTACCCCGAGGCGTGCGAATCCACCCCGACGACACGGGCCAGGACCACCACGACGCCGGCCACGAGGATGGCGGCCCAGCCAATGCCGACCCCGAGCGCGGCCCAGGCGTCGAAGTGGTCGGAGAACGCGGCGTCGACGATGACCTGACCGGGGCCGTAGCCGGGGAGCAGGGTACCCCAGGTCGGTGGCGCGCCGGTGCCGAACATGGGGTTCTGCACGATGCCGATGTCGAGCATGGCGGCGAACAGCATGAGGTAGGTGGCACCGAGTCCGCCGAGGACGGCGCCCGCGAGGGCGCCGAGCATCGCGTAGCTGATCGCGGCCAACAGGTTCCCGACGACGAACGCGATCCACAGCTTCGGCTGGAAGCTCAGGGCTGTGACGGCCAGGGAGACGGTGAGCACTAGCGTGCTGGCTGCACCGAGCACGAGAAGGCGTGGCACCAGGACCTCGACGGGACGGAACCCGGCCACCACCAGTCGTCGATCTGCCTGCCGGACGGACTGGATCACGAACACGCCGAGCAGCGCGGCCAGGAAGGACACGGTGATGGCGGCCATCACCGCGCCGTGGATGTCGCGCATGGTGGTCAGGACGTGGCCGCCGCCGGCAACCTCGACCTCGCGGGGCAGAGGTGCCGTGAGGGCGATGGAGCGGGTGACGAAGAAGAACGGCAGGCCGACGAGCAGGACGAGAAGCAGCGGGCGGCGACCCTGCTCGCGGAAGTCCAGTCTCGTGGCGACGGAGACGCGGCTCATCCTCGGCTCCTGGCGCTGTAGGCGAAGGCGGCGAACGAGCTGGACAACGCGACCGCCACGACGCCGCCGAGCGAGAACCAGTCCGAGGCGGGCGAGGACTGGCCCGATGCGGCGCTGATGAGTAGGTCGGCGGCCTTGCGACTCACGCTGTAGAACGCCGCGTGCGGGGCCATTCCGGGTCCCGAGAAGACGTCGAGCAGGAACACGAACACCACCGCGAGGGATCCTTCCAGCGGACCGCTGATCACCGCACCGATGAGGATCCCGACCGCCAGGTAGATCAGCGCGAAGGCCAGGACCGCGGCGGCAGCGTGCCAGGGATGGACCACGCCCTGGCGGATCAGCAGGGCGACGAGCCCGGCGGCGGCGGCCACGACGGCGAGCGCGAGCGAGGCCGTGATCCGTGAGGCGGCCACTCGCCCGGCTCCCGCTCCGGCCAGTGCGAGACGCCGGTCGGCGCCGCGGGAGGAGGTGGCCTGGAAGAAGCCGAGGCTCCCGGAGACGAAGGCGGCCGCCCAGCCGGTCGCCAGGGCCGCGGAGGCGCCGCCGGCGAGGCCACCGCCCAGGGCCCGAGCGAAGTCGCTCAGAACGCCGGCCGCCGCGGCCACGAAGAACGCCGGCACCGCGACCAGCAGCACCAGCGTGAACGGCGTCCGGAGCTGTTCACGGGCGAAGGTGGCGGTGCGGGTCATGCGATCTCGCACCGCCCCTGGCGTAGTTCGTAGACGCGCGTGAGGCGCTCCCGCTCCGAAAGCATGTGCCTGACGATGAGGATCCCCATGCCGTCCCGCCTGCGCTGCTCGGCCATGTCCCAGAACCGGAGGTAGGTCTCCCAGTCGAAGCCCGAGTAGGGCTCGTCGAGAAGCAGGAGCTGGGGCTGGTGCACCAGCGCCAGCGCCAGGTTGAGCTTCTGTCGGGTGCCGCCGGAGAGCGCCTCGACGCGGTACCCGAGGTACTTCTCGAACCGCAGCTCCTCGAGGAGGGCGTCGCGTGAGCCCCGCGCTGCCACCGGATCGAGACCGTAGGCCTGCGCGAAGAGCTCGAAGTGTTCGGCAATGGTGAGCTTGTCCCATAGCAGGGGCAACTGTGGGCAGTAGCCGAGGCGCGGCGGTCGGTCGACGGCCCCACCGTCGCGGCCGATCAGTCCCACGATGATCTGCATCAGCGTGCTCTTGCCCGACCCGTTCTCCCCCACGAGCCCGACGAGTTCTCCCGCGTCGACATGCAGGGTCGCCCCATCCAGCACCGGGAACGTCCGGCGATGCCACGGTGCCCCGCGACGAAACGCCTTGCTGACGCTCTGGACCCCGAGGACCTGACGGCGCGACGGGATGACACGTGCTGCCGGCGGCGCTCCTTCAAGCATCACAGCCTCTTCTCCAGCCAGAACCGCCCATCGGTGCTCAGCGACCGGGAGGGCAGGCTCAACACCAAGAAAATATACCCCATGGGGGTAGGGGGTATCCCTGACATAGCACCACGTTCAGGTGCATGCCGTGGTGCCGGTGGCATTCGGCGGCAATCCCACCAGTCCCGCACGGCCCGGTCATCAGAGGCTGTCCTTCGCCATGCTGTCAATCGCGATATCTGTCGGACGGACGGCACTCGTCTCCAAGTCCCGGCTGCACCGGTGTCGGGCGAGCAGTCCTGGCCTGGTTGCCATCCACCGCGCTAGGGACTTGCATGGCGGTTCTCCTTGCTGAGGGCCTGGGCCTCCTCACCCCCGACCGGTGGGTCCGGTCGCTGCTCGGGTGGGCGGTGTGGCAGGTAGCGGTGCACCTGGGTCGTGTAGGCGGTCCACTGCGGGCCGAACAATGCCTCGACCTCGCGTTCTTCAGAGCGGGCGAGCCGGGCATAGACGACGGCCAGGATCGGGAACATGGCGAGGGTCGGGATCGTCGGCCACTGCAGCAGCCATCCGGCCATCACCAGCAAGAACCCCAGGTACTGCGGGTGCCGCACCCAGGCATACGGGCCGGTGGTGGCGAGCTGGTCGTGCTGAGCCGCGGCGTGAAGGTGCCGCCACGCTGCGGCGATAAGCCAGAGGCCACCGCCGATCCCGACATAGCTGGCCAGGTGGAACGGGCTCATGTGAGGGTCGCCCTGCCAGCCGATCAGGTCGTTCCACAAGTGCCCGCCACTGTGCGTGGCTTTGAGGGCCGGGACCCGGGAACCGAACCAGCCGGACAGCAGATAGATGGTCAGCGGAGCGCCGTACATCTCGGTAAACAGCGCCACCATGAACGCCGAGAAACCACCCAACGCCCGCCAGTCCCGTTTGGTGCGCGGGTGGAAGAAACTGGCCGCGAACACGATCATCACGACGCTGTCGAGCACCACCAGCGGCCAGAGCCCGTAGTCCTGATTCATGCCCTCACCGACCCTGGTCGGCCGCGATCGGCCCCGAGCCGTCGTGCGCGAAACCAACCGTAATCGCCGCGCCCTGTGGGCTGTTCATGTCATGGTCTCCTCTTTCGGCGATGCGGATCGCTGCGGTCGGTCGGACGAGGCTCTCGCTCATGTTCCACGCCTGCTCGCTTAGCCTGGGTGATGACTGGCGTGCTCCTCGGCCGGTGAAGGCGCGTTGGTGCTGGTGCCCGAGTTGTTGTTGGCGCTGGAGCCGCCGATCGCAGGACCGATCACGAACGCGGACAGCGCGAACATCGCG
>JBBRWQ010000137.1:0-5983 GCA_038249115.1 Actinomycetales bacterium | reverse complement strand
GCGAGCGGTGGAGAGCTTCTCGTGGTCCTCCATCGGCGACCAGACGATGAGGGTCTACGAGTCGGTGCTCGGCTAGAGATCGCCCAGAGGTCGTGTGGCCAGGGCGCAGGCCGACTTCAACTGGGCCGCGGATACAGGCAGCTCTGCCGTGTCAGGTTCTGTCCGGTGCCTGGGACGGCACGTGGAAGATCGTGCACCGGCACGCCTATCGCTCCCGGCCGAATCCGCGCATCTTCGACGGAGCCGTTCTGGAGTCCGGCTTCGGTGAAGACGAGATGGTCGTCCGCAACCCGATCGCCTCGACTCGCCTGGCTTACGCGGGCATCAAGTCCGTGACCGTTCGAGGGAACTTCGTGTACATGAGGTATCACGGCTCCCAGGTTGTTGCTGGCTATCCTCGTGAGCTCTTCCCCGACGAGGCCATCGACCGGATCCTCCACGCAATACGTTGAGCGTGGGCGAGTGGACGATACGTTCGCTCTAGGAGTGGTCGGTGTGGCCGGGGCGTAGGCCGGCGATCGACAAGGCGGCGACGCTCGCGGCGGCCGCCATGGCCGTGTCGGCGATGGCGGAGAGGTCGTTCAGGAGCTGACGGCGTTGCTGGGTCAGGTGGCTCGTCAGCACCTGTGACTCGGCGTGGATGGTGAGGCCGAGATCTGTGGCGACACCGATCTGGGCGCAAGTCCCCATGACACGTTGGGCGCGGCGAGGCAGCCCGGAAGGCAGGCCCCAGACTCTCGCGGGGAGGTCGTCTGCCAGCGAGCGCAACGTCGCGGTCCACGGCTTGGTGTCCAGTGCATCGATGCGGTCGGTCGCCGCAAGCAGGTCCTGTCGCAGTCGCAGCTCGATCTCGTTCAGGGATAGCGCTTCCAGGATGTGCGCCGGAACGGGGTCGCAGTCGTATGCCGTCCAGGTGACCTGGGTGCCCTGGTCGCCGGCAGGGCCGAAGCGCTCAACGGTCGGCACCAGCGCTGCGCCGATGCTGGGCACATAGGCGCACTCGCCCGCATCCGTGGCGGCGGCGATGAACTCGGGGGAACCACGCGGCATACCGGCGAGGTTGCCGGGGCGAGGGAGTGCCACGAGGACGGCGCGCTCACCCAGATCTCGCCAGAGCGACAGGCGGTCGACGTCGCCCTTCACATGGTCGATGTCGGGGTGGGCCCGGTCCACCACGTCCTCGACCCGCAGCTGCCCGGCATACGCGGCGGTCGCCCACAGCGCGAGTCGAACCGACACGGGGAGCACGGACACCGCTCAACTGTAGGTGGCAGCGACGGAGGTGTTGACCTGCTGTGCTGGGAAGTGGCCTAGGGTCAGGCAATATGAGCGACGTCCTCGAATTCGCCGGCGTCAGTGTGGTCCGTGGCAACACCACGTTGCTCGACGACATCACATGGGAGGTCGAGGAAGGCCAGCGGTGGGTCGTGCTCGGGCCTAACGGGGCCGGCAAGACCACGCTCCTGCAGCTGGCGGCCGGTCGGATTCACCCCACGAGAGGGGTCGCAGGGGTTCTCGGAGAGGTGCTGGGCGCTGTCGACGTCTTTGAGCTTCGGCCTCGAATCGGCCTTTCCAGCGCGGCGATGGCCGAGCGACTCCCCGGCGGCGAACTGGTCAAGGACGTCGTCGTCACCGCGTCCTACGGCATCGTGGGGCGCTGGCGCGAGCGCTACGACGAGCTCGACCACGCCCGTGCCGCCTCTCTGCTCGACGCGCTGGGCGTTGCTCACTTGAGCGGCCGAACCTTCGGCACCCTCAGCGAGGGGGAGCGGAAGCGAGTTCAGATAGCACGGGCGCTGATGGCCGACCCCGAGCTGATGCTGCTCGACGAGCCGGCCGCCGGCCTCGACCTTGGCGGTCGGGAGGACCTGGTGGCGCGCCTGGCTGCACTGGCCGCCGATATCGAGGCCCCCGCGCTGATCCTGGTCACCCATCACGTGGAAGAGATCCCGCCTTCGTTCACCGACGTGCTGTTGATGCGAGAGGGCCGCATCGTTGCGGCAGGGCCAGTTGAGATCACGTTGACCGCCGAGAATCTTTCGCGGACGTTCGGCATGCCCCTGGTGCTTGAGCGTCATGGTGAGCGGTGGTCGGCACGGGCCGCATCGCAGGTTGTCCCGCCCGGCAGCACGCCCCCATAACAAGGCCACCAGGTCGAAATACCGGAAAGTACAGCCCAATGACGACTACGGTATTGATCATTGAGTACGGAAGGGAACGGTATGTCGTGGTTCAGTGACAACAGCTGGCTGGCGTGGCTCGGACTGGCCCTGGCCCTGGGGGCTTTCGAGGTGGCCAGTGTCACTTTCGTCTTCCTGATGCTGTCGGGAGGCGCGTTGGCCGGGGCTGTCGTGGCTGCGGCCGGCGCCCCGTTCGCAGGTCAGGTGATCTCGGCGGTGGTGGTGGCGACGGCGCTGCTCCTGACGGTTCGACCCATCGCCCAGCGCCACTTCCTGGTGCCGGAAGGTGCGGGGCGCATCGGTGCGGTCGCGCAGGTCGGTCGCACGGCGCTGGTGTTGCAGACCGTCACGGAGCACGACGGACGAGTCAAGCTTGGCGGTGAGACCTGGTCCGCACGCACGGCCCCGGGCTCCGCCGTATGCCTGCCCGGACAAGAGGTCCAGGTAGTTTCTATCGAGGGGGCCACCGCGATCGTGAGCAGCGCCGCGGACGGTCGGGAATCGGAGTAGTCCGTGTCATCTGGAAACGCAGCTTTGTTCGTCCTGTTGCTTTTGGTGATCTTCGCCGTCATCGTCATTTTCCGGACGGTGAAGATCGTGCCGCAGCAGGTGTCATTGATCATCGAGAGACTCGGCAAGTTCTCACGGACCCTCGAAGGTGGCCTTCACTTCCTCGTACCGTTCGTCGACAAGGTGCGAGCCAGCGTCGACCTGCGTGAGCAGGTCGTCTCGTTCCCGCCTCAGCCGGTGATCACCTCGGACAACCTGGTGGTCAACATCGACACGGTCATCTACTACTCCGTCATCGACTCCAAGTCGGCGGTGTACGAGATCGCCAACTTCATCATGGGCATCGAGCAGCTGACCGTCACCACGTTGCGTAACGTCATCGGCTCCCTCGATCTCGAGCAGACCCTGACCAGCCGCGACCAGATCAACGCCCAGCTGCGCGGTGTTCTCGATGAGGCCACCGGCAAGTGGGGCATTCGCGTCAACCGCGTCGAGCTCAAGGCCATCGACCCGCCACGGTCCGTGCAGGACTCGATGGAGAAGCAGATGCGCGCCGAGCGTGACCGCCGCGCCACCATCCTCACTGCCGAAGGCGTCAAGCAGTCGGCCATCCTGACCGCAGAGGGCGACAAGCAAAGCCAGATTCTTCGGGCTGAGGGATCTGCCCAGGCTCGGATCCTCGAGGCTCAGGGCCAGTCGCGCGCCATCACTCAGGTGTTCGAGGCCATCCACCGTGGGAAGCCGGACCAGAAGCTCCTCGCCTACCAGTACCTCCAGGTGCTCCCGCAGCTCGCCCGTGGCGATGCCAACAAGCTGTGGATCATCCCGAGCGAGCTGACCGAGGCTCTGAAGGGGATCGGCAGTGCTCTTGGCGGCAAGGATGCCGAGGATCCCTCGGACAAGTGGGTCGACACCGGCGAGGTGATCCCCAATGCCTTCGAGGAGACCGTCCTGGAGGATCCGGCCAAGGCGTTGGCCGAAGCCCGCGGTCAGGCGGCCGGCGCGTCCGCAGAGGCCGAAGGGCACGCCACCACGAGCCAGCGCCGGATCCCGACGTCTGGGCGGCCGGCGGCAGACTCGTTGGAGGACCAGGCATCCGCGCTTCATGACTCGGAGCTGCACACCACGGGCGACGACAAGATCTGAGCGATGAGGCCGAGCCGGGGTCTGACCCCGGCTCGGCACGCTCCAACGGCCGCATCTGCACGACCACGCCACGAGGTACCCGGCCATCCCTGCCGCGACGAGCTCAGTCGCCTAGGGTGACCGGGTGCCCTGGTATGAAGTTCTTGCGCTGCTCGCGGCGGGAATGGCCGCCGGGACCATCAACACCATCGTCGGGTCCGGCACCCTGATCACCTTCCCCACCTTGCTGTTCTTCGGTTATCCGCCGGTGGTCGCCAATATGTCCAACACCGTTGGTCTCGTTGCAGGTGGCCTCGCGGGGGTCCATGGCTACCGCGCGGAGCTGGTCGGCCAGGGCAGCACCCTGCGTCGTCTGGCGCCGGCATCGCTCCTCGGCGCGGTGACCGGGGCGGTGCTTCTGCTCACGCTGCCCGAGTCGGCCTTCGAGGCGATCGTCCCGCTACTCATCGCGGCAGCGCTCGTGCTGGTCCTGCTCGGACCGCGGATCCAGACCTGGGCGGCGGCACGTCATCCGGACCGTGACAGCCTCGGTCGACATGTGGTCCTGACGGCCGGAGTCTTCGCTGCGGGGGTCTACGGCGGCTACTTCGGGGCAGCACAGGGGATCCTGATGGTGGGCATCATGAGCGTTCTTATGACAGTTGGCCTGCAGCGGGTCAATGCGATGAAGAACGTTCTTGTCACCGTCGTGAACGCGGTGGCGGCTGTGGTCTTCGTGGTTGTGGCCTGGGACAGGATCGACTGGATGGTGGTGGCGCTGATCGCGGTGGGCTCGGTCGCTGGGGGTTATGCCGGAGCGAGGGTTGGACGGCGGTTGCCCCCCCAGGTGCTGCGTGTGCTGATTGTCGTGATCGGGGTTGGGGCCATCCTCAAGATCGTGGTGTGGCCGTGATCGGGTCGCTCGCGGCCTCGGTCGAGAATCGACTGGCCGCCTTGCCCCGCTTCCGATGAAAGCCGCCTGATATGCCGATCGAGATCACCGACCCGACCGACGATCGGGTCAGCGACTACTTCTCCCTGACCGACGTCAACCTGCGCAAGAAGCTCGAACCTGCGCGCGGTCTGTATCTCGCGGAGAGCGAGAAGGTCATCAGGCGGGCGCTCGGCGCGGGACATCGTCCGCGGTCATTCCTGATGGGCGAGCGATGGCTGACGGACCTGGCCGACCTCGTCGAGCAGGCAGAGTCCAGTGATGTTCCGGTCTACGTCGCTGAGGCCGCGGTTATCCAGGCCATGACGGGATTCCACCTGCATCGTGGGGCCTTGGCGTCCATGCACCGGCCGGTCCTCTCGGCCCCAGAGTCGTTGCTGCAGAATGCCTCTCGCATCGCGATCTTCGAGGACATCGTCGATCATTCCAACCTGGGCGCGGCTTTCAGAAGTGCCGCGGCACTGGGGATCGATGGTGTCCTGATCACCCAGAGCTGCGCCGACCCGTTCTACCGGCGGTCGATCCGGGTCTCGATGGGGACGGTGTTCCAGGTTCAGTGGACCCGCATACCGCAGTGGCCCAAGAGCATCGACCTGGTGCGTGAGGCTGGGTTCACGACGGCTGCTCTTGCCCTGAGTGACGATGCCATCACGCTTGACGATCTGGCGGCTCAACGCCACCGGAAGCTCGCGCTGATCATCGGTACCGAGGGGAACGGCCTGCGCCAGGCCACCCTCTCCGCGGTCGATGCCATTGTCCGCATACCGATGGGCGGGGGAGTGGACTCGCTCAACGTTGCGGCTGCCGCGGCCGTGGCCTTCTACGCGACCAGCCGAGGAGCTGGCGGCGACCCAGCATGGCGGTCATGCTCGGGATCTCGCCAGTGACGCCGCAGCCACGGGGCGGCCGCTGGTCATCTCGGTCAGCGGTGATGGTGGCTACAACGAGGTCGTCGACGGCACATCGCGGTACGCCCATTCCTACATCGGGCTGAGGCTGAGTCCGGTGGTGGCTCTGGGTCTGGAGAAGGGCGGCAAGGGCTCGCTGCGGGAACTGGTCACCACGGTGCGCGCGTTCGCCCGGTTCCGACCGTTCGAGATTGAGCGTCCCGACGACGGCGCATTCGAGGTCATCACGATTCGGCACGCCGCCAAGTGGAAGATTTTGGGCACCGCACTCAAGGCAAGCCTGCGCGGCCTGGGGCCCCAGCCCAGCG
>JBBRWQ010000136.1:0-5998 GCA_038249115.1 Actinomycetales bacterium | reverse complement strand
TCCTGAAAGGGTTTTGGTCGACCGTCGGGCTGACGCCTCGGCCGACCGTCAGGCGGAACTGGTCCAGTGCTCCTGGACCGTCCACGAGAAGGGCTTGCGCGACGCCGGGGAGATCACCCTGGGCGGCTACGGCTCGACGTACCTCCGCAAGATCGGCCGCGCCGGCCTCCGCAACCGCGGTCATGACGACCGACTCGAGTGCCCCCTGGCGCAGCCCACCCCTGAGGAGCCCTACGACGAATGTTCGCTCCTCGGTGGTGAGCCGGCGGACGAGGTCCAGGAACAGGTCGGCTCGCAGCCGAGAAGAACCAACGCCCGCCCTCCCGCTCGCGTCCTGCATGACCGTGTCGAGCTCGGACAGGGTCACGCCGCCAACGTCCGGCGGCTCCGGCAGGCCGGACCGTGATGTCCGCTGGAAGAATGGCGACAGCTCGATGCCCGTGCGACGTTGGCGAAGCGACCCTGCGAGGTAGCGTGTCGCCAGCCCGATCTCGACCGCCGGCGATGCGCCCTCGGTGACCTCCCGAGCGCACCGGCGCAGCAGGTCGGCGATCAAGGACACCTTGAAGTTGCGTGAGCTCGTCCCGGACACCTGGTTCGATGCGCGCACGACGTCGGCCAGCAACATGATCCAATGTTGGCAGGCAGGTCGGATAGTCAACAGGAGGACGCTCGTGGGGATCTTCGGCAAGGACAAGCGGAACGAGAGCGACAGCCATCGTCCCACCCGCGACGCCACCGGCGCAGCCGAGGTCGACGACAGCGGGGCGGTGGGCGCAGCTGCTCGAATGGTCGAGCGACTGATGGACGTCGGTATCGACGGCACCGGTTCGTTCGACTCGGCACAAATGGTTGCGGACGTCGCCATCGCCGAGCGCTTCGAGTCCGAGGGCGCCATCGACGCGATGGTCCGTTCACACCTGCTGCTCGCCGCCACCGGTGGCTTCGTCACCAGCCTTGGCGGCTTCCTTGTGATGCCGATTGCGTTGCCTGCCAACGTTCTGGAGTTCTACCTGGTTGCGACGCGGATGGTTGCCGGCATCGCCTCGATCCGTGGCTATGACATCCGACAGCCCGAAGTGCGTTCCGCCATACTGCTGGCTCTGGTCGGCGCTGACGCTGACGATCTGCTCAGGAAAGCCGGCTTCCCCCGCACCGGCGTTCTGGCCGATCTCGCGGTCCAGCGACTTCCGGGCCCGGTGCTGCTGGCGGTCAACAAGGCGGTCGGGTTCCGGCTGCTCACCCAGGTCGGCAGGCAGTCGCTGGCCCGGCTCGGCAAGGCCGTGCCGCTGGCCGGTGGCGTGATCGGCGCCGGCGTGGATACCTACCTGCTCATGCGGATCGCTGACCACGCGCGTCAGGAGTTCCCGCCAATCGCGAGCCTGGCCTCCTGAGGCGGCGAACACCCGCGGAACCACCCGTCATACCGTGTGCGTTGGACAATCTGGCAGGCACGGGAGTGCCTCGATCGAGGGAGAGCAATGGCTGCAGGCAGGCCGATGCGCTGGGGAGCGTTTCGCTCCCTGGCCATGGCAGTTCGCACCGCGACCCGCCCGGGCACACCTGGTTTCGGAGCCCGCCTGGCCTCGCTCCCTCGACTGGTCAGGGCCACGATCAGGGGCGAGTATGCCGGAACGACCCGCGGGCGTCTGCTGATGCTCACGGCGGCCCTGCTCTACGTCGTCTCGCCCATCGACCTGGTTCCGGAGCTTCTTCTGCCCATCCTGGGTCTTGGTGACGACGCCGTGGTCATCGGCTGGATTGCCGCGTCGGTGATCAACGAGACCGAGTCGTTCCTGAGCTGGGAGCACGACCGCGACCGCACCGTGCCAGGGCACGTCATCTCCTGACCTTCTGGGCAGGCTGCGCTGCCGTTGTGTTCTCCGGCTTGTGCACATGGGTGACGTCAGTGGACCGGCCATCCACACGCCGATGGAGGCGTATGTCGCCACGGCTTCGTGGCCCCCAGAGTCGACTCATGACGACAACGATTCACCTGAGCGGACCTGCCGATGTGTTGGCCGTACTGCCCTACCAGCTTGGCTTCCATCCCCGTGACTGCCTCGTGGTGGTGAGCCTGCATGGCAGGCGGATGGGACTGGTGCAGCGCATTGACCTCCCGCCACCCGAGCACGTTCGCGACGCCGTGGCCGCGATGATCGGTCCACTTCTGCAGGAGGCGCCGGCAGCCGTGCTGCTGATCGGGTTCGAAGAACGCGAGGGTGAGAGTCGCCCGATGCTCGACGAGATGACAGTCGTCTGCACAGCCAGCGAGATCGAGATCAACGACCGCATGGTCGTCCGGGGCGGGCGCTGGTTCGATCTGGACTGCGACCTGGACTGTTGCCCGCCTGAGGGTCTGGAGCTGCCCGCCCCGAGCGAGGTGCCCGCCGTGGCTGAGTTCGTCGGACGGGGTGTCTGCCCGCTGCCGGACCGTTCGGCGCTGGCCGATCGGGTGGAAATCCGCAGCCCCTTGTCGACCAGAGCGGTGTCAACGCTGGCGGGCGAGTGGCTGGAGCTGCGGCGCGAGGCCACTGATGACGGGCAGGTCGAGCTCAGCGAGAGGGAGCAAGGACTCCGCGAATGTCGTGCGAGCGAGATCGCAGTCTGGTCGCGGGTGTTTTGCGACGAGGACCAGGCTCAACCGATCCAGGCTCTGCCACCGCAAGATCTGGCCATGCTCGCTGTGTCGCTGACCGACGTGGACCTGCGCGACGCGCTGATCGCGTGGTTGTGCCCTGGGACACTGCCCCCCGAGCTCATCGACCCGGTGCTGTGCGACCAGGTCAGTGGCGCTCTCCTGGCACCGGCGCGGCTCGACCGGGACCGTGGGGATGCTGAGCAGATGATGGCACTGCAGCGGATCGAGCACCGGCTGTGCGACCTGTGTGCTGCCCTTCCGGATGAGTGGGCGGTGTCGAGCCTGACCGTGCTCGCTTCCTTCACCTGGTGGCGCGGGGATGGTGCGCTGACCCGAATAGCGCTCGATCGCGCGCTCCGGGTCGACCCGCACTACCGCCTGGCCCAGCTGCTCGAGCGGATGGTGGATATGGCCATCCGGCCCGAGCGGGCAACCGCGTGAACACCTCAGCGCACCTGGGCGTTGTTCCCCAGCACGCGGCTGTTCCAAAAGATGGACACCCCATCCCATTCTTCGCGACGAATCCGTATAGTCGAATGCAGGTCACGAGTTCCAGCAATAAGCCCCGGCTTGCTGGGCGGCAACCCTCCTCCGCGGCGGGGTGCCCCGGGTGATGACCCGGCCGGCTCGGACCAGAGCAGGCAAGCGCGGGCCTTGACCTCCACGGCGGGCCCAGATTTTCGGGAGCTGAACGTGACCGTCACCCTCAGGCGTCACCGAGAGAGAACACCAAGCCCTGTGACGCCGTCCCCACCCCAGCACGAGGCGACGGGCTGGGCCTCGGGCGCCTGGCGCGAGGGCAGCCCTCTCGGTTCGAGGCGCTTCGTCGACATCGGCAGCCTCTACCTTGAGACCGGTGCCTCCCTCCCGCAGGTGCGCATCGCCTACGAGACGTGGGGGACCCTCAACGCTGAGCGTGACAACGCGATCATGGTGGAACACGCCCTGACGGGGGACAGCCACGTCGCCGGCCCGACCGCTGAGGGGCATCCGACCCCGGGGTGGTGGGACGGCCTGATCGGCCCGGGTCGCCCGTTGGACACCGATCGGTGGTTCGTCGTGGCCAGCAACGTCCTCGGCGGATGCCAGGGCACCACGGGTCCGTCCTCACAGGCACCTGACGGGCGGCCGTGGGGCAGTCGCTTTCCCTTCGTCACCGTCCGTGACCAGGTCGCCGCTGAGGCAGTGCTCGCCGACCGACTCGGGATCTCTGCCTGGGCAGCGGTCCTCGGGGGCTCGATGGGCGGCATGCGCGCGCTGGAGTGGGCTGTCAGCTACCCCGGACGCGTCCGTCGATGCATCGTTCTGGCCTGCACCGCCGCCGCGTCCGCCGAGCAGATCGCCTGGTGCCAGCCGCAGCTGTTGGCCATCCGCCAGGACGCGAGCTTCTTTGATGGCGACTACTACGACCAGCAGCAGGGCCCCGACCGAGGGCTGGGGCTGGCTCGCCGGATCGCACAGGTGACCTATCGCAGTGAGCCCGAGCTTGACACTCGTTTCGGCCGTCAGGCCCAGGGTGAGGAACAGCCTCTCGGCGGGGGCGGTCGCTACGCAGTCGAGAGCTACCTCGACCACCACGCCGACAAGCTGGCGCACCGGTTCGACGCCAACTCCTACGTGGTGCTCACCGAGTCGATGAACTCTCACGATATTGGTCGCGGACGCGGTGGGGTGCAGTCCGCGCTTGAACAAGTGAGCGCCGATCTTGTGGTCGTGGCGGTCGACTCCGACCGGCTGTATCCGCCGCGTCTGTCGGATGAGATCGCCCAGGCCAGCGCTAGCTCGGGCCCGGTTCACCTCATTACCTCGGACCATGGTCACGACGGTTTCCTCATCGAGATCGGTCAGGTCGGCGAGATCGTGCGCGAGTCGCTTTCACGAAACGTTGGCCGCTGACGACGGCAGCGCGGATATCCGGTAGCGTCACCATGCGCGGCAGTGTCGCCGCTCCGTGGTGAACGAGGAGGTTTCAGGTGGCCGTTGTCGTGGGTTATGTGCCGACCAAGGAAGGCCGGGCCGCTTTGCGCCGAGCCTCTGAAGAATGCCTGTTGCGGCGCACCAAGCTGATCGTGATCAACTCCAACCGTGGCGGCAAGGACTTCGACATGGAGGAAGCCCGACGGTTCGAGGCTGAGCTTGTGGCCATCCAGGCCCATCTTGACGAGGTCGGCGTCCAGCACGAGGTCCGTCAGCTCGTTCGGGGCAACGAACCCGCCGAGGACCTGATCGAGGTGGCCGACGAAGTCAAGGCAGACTTCATCGTGATCGGCCTTCGTCGACGCACACCGGTCGGCAAGCTGATTCTGGGGTCAAACGCCCAGCGGATCCTGCTCGATGCCTCTTGCCCGGTTCTCGCCGTCAAGGCCGACCCAAAGGACTGAGCCGTCACCCCGCTGGGAGCCGGGCAACCGGCATACCCCGTTCGGTCTGCTCCGGATGTCATCGTTCCTCGGGTCCGTCCCGGAGCCAGCGGGGCGGGAGTCGAGTGGTTCTCGGCCCCGGCGCCAGGCGGCTCAGGTGCCCGGGTTTGTGGCGGTTGAGGCATGAGCACGTTCCCGGGCGTCTACAATGGTCATGCGCACAACCGGCAAGCCTCTGCCTGACCGGTCCCTGCGAACTCCTCCCGCCCCCCCACCATTGGTCCCCGTTGACGCTCCAGCGCCGGCCATTGGCTCACGCGTTGTAACAGCCTCGCGACGAAAGGTAGTCGGTGTCGACTGTGTCGAACGTTTCCTCCCCATCAGGAATCCCGCGCGCCAAGGCGGCCGTCAAGGTGAAGTCGCCGATCAAGGTGCCCGCTGAGTTCGCCCACGCGGCACTTCAGAAGCTGGTGCGGTTCGGCACCACCAAAGGTTTTGTCGACAGCGAACAGCTTCGGGTTGCGTTGGTGCAGGCTGAGGTCAGCCCCAAGCGGATGAAGGCAGTGTTGCGTTCACTGGACGAGCAGGGGATCCACGTGATGCTGGATACGGTGACGGCACACCGCGCCGTCGCGGCGGCCAAGCCCCGTGCGTCGACGACTTCGTCAGCCACGAAGAAGGCCGTGGCGAAGAAGACGGCGACCAAGAGCACGGCGACCAACGCGTCCTCGACAAAGGCTGCGCCGGCCAAAACGTCCACGGCGAAGGCGGCCGCCACCAAGTCCGCAACGGCGAAAACGGCTACAACCAAGACTGCTGCCGCGAAGACTGCAGTGGCCAAGGCCGCCACGGCGAAGGCGCCTGCTACCAAGACTGCTGCCGCGAAGACTGCAGTGGCCAAGGCCGCCACGGCGAAGGCGCCTGCTACCAAGACTGCTGCCGCGAAGACTGCAGTGGCCAAGGCCGCCACGGCGAAGGCGCCTGCTACCAAGACTGC
>JBBRWQ010000135.1:0-6043 GCA_038249115.1 Actinomycetales bacterium | reverse complement strand
GGTGGGTTTCGCGTGCGCCTACCCCATCAACTGGTGGCTCGTCGCCCATCACATGAAGCATGGGATGCTCACGGTCCGCAAGGAGCCCGTCTCCGCGCCGAGCGGGCGCGAGACGATGGACTCCATGTCCGCAGGACCACCACCAGCCCAGCCCAGCACGCGCGCCAGGGTGGCGATGACTGCCCTGACGTTCGCGATCCTCGGTGCTGCACTCGTCGTCATCACACAGCTCGCGCTCCCCTGACGTTCAGACGCCCACCGCGCCAAAGTCCCTTCGGCGTGGTAACGGGGGGAAGTGGGACTGTCCGGTTAACGGTGTAACTGGCGCTTTCATTTTCAGCGGTCTTCGGCGGCTGGCATGCGGTCAGCGAAGGTGATGGCGAAGGCGTTCAGGGCTGGCTTCCACCGCACGGCCCATCGTGTCTGACCGGTGCCCTTGGGGTCCAGGGACCGGGTGACAGGGACAGGCATTTCATTGCGGCCTGCTCGGTGGGAAAGTGCCCGCGGGCCTTGACCGCCCGGCGGGAGCGGGCGTTCAAGCTCTCGATGGCGTTGGTCGAGCAGATCACCTGCGGATCTCCACGTCATAGTCCAGGAACGGGATGAACTCGCTCCAGGCGTTGCGCCACAGCTTGATGATCGCCGGGTACCGCTGACCCCACTTGTCATCCAAGGCCTCCAGGGCCGCGCCGGCGACGCGGGCGGCCCCAGATTTCCAGATACCCCATAGGGGTATGCTTCGGTAGGAATCTGATCCTGAGAACGAGAAACTCTGCAACCACTGGAGCCCCGGAATCCTAGCGGTCCTCACGACGTTATGTAAGTCAGACGCAGGTCGAGAAGGGAGAATACATGGCAGCGAGTGTCGAGTTCGAGGACGACAATGGACACATGGTGCGTTACGTCCGTCACGCCAACGGTGGCGGGCTGGTTTCACCGCAGGCGCAGGTGCACGAGGCTGCGACGGTGGCCTCGACGGCCTACGTCGAGGCCGGTGCGCAGGTGGGCGACCGCTCTCGGATCGGAGCGGGGAGCTGGGTGGATCACGACGTGATCGTCGGCAAAGACGTCGTCGTCGCAGGGAACGTGCACCTGGGCCCGCGCACGCGGGCGGAGGACGGGACGCGGATCGGAACGGGGGCAAGGGTTGGGTCCGACGTCGTGATCGGGCGCGGTGCGCGGGTAGCTCGCGATGCCGTCGTCCGAGACGCAGCCGTCGTGCGTCGACGTGCGGGCTCGGGCCGCTCGAAGTTCGGGATCGCGGCGTAAACCGGGTTGGACCCGCTCGAGCAGGGGCGTAGTCACGCGGTGGCGACGCCGATCCCACTGATCGACTAGCCGAGCTGGTCACGTTACGTAGTTCAAGCGTGCTTCCTCTCTGGCTGATGAGCGTTGGACACTTGCGGATTCTTGAGGCGCTGAAAGAGTCGGGCATCGACGGTGGCGCTCTGCTGGGACGATGCGCATCGAGGCGCCCGGGATGCCGTGCGATTACTTGTCCTTTCGGAAGGCCTCCCTTGGGTTCTCGCGGTGATCGCAACACCTATCAAATGAGAGGTGTTGAGCAGTTGATGGTGAAGTCAATGACCACATGGTTACCGACGTGGTGCAGACGTTCTGGGCGGCCATGCAGCGCGGTGAGTTCATCACTGGTGCGGCGGCCGAGGCTGGTACGTATCGGGGGAAAGGGCGGCGTTGGTTGCGGGAGTCCGGCGGTGTGCGTCCGCGCCGGGGACGAGACCTGAAGGGACGTTGCCTGACGTTTGCGGAGCGGGAGGAGATCGCTATCGCTCATGGGCGCGGGGAAGGTGTGCGCCAGATAGCCCGCAGTCTCGGGCGATCTGCCTCGACTATCTCCCGTGAGCTGGTGCGCAACGTTGAGGGCACCAAGAGTTACCGTGCCACGACGGCGCACGCGCTGGCCTATGAGCGGGCGAGCCGGCCCAAGACGGCCAAGCTGGCGACGAACCTGGTGTTGCGGGCCAAGGTCGAGAAGGATCTGGAGAAGAAGTACTCACCCGAGCAGATCACCGGCAGGCTGCGTGTGGAGTTCCCCGACGACCCGGAGATGCAGGTGTCACCCGAGACGATCTACCAGTCGCTGTATGTCCAGTCCCGAGGCGCGTTGCGCCGTGACCTGACGATGTGCTTGCGCACGGGGCGGGCGCCGCGTCGCCCGAGCCGCAAGGTCGGCCAGCGTAAGAACCGGATCCCGAACATGATCAATATCGCGCAGCGTCCACCCGAGGTCGAAGACCGCGCAGTGCCGGGAAATTGGGAGGGGGATCTGATCATCGGCAAGGCGAACCAGACCGCGATCGGAACCCTGGTCGAGCGAGCCACCGGCTACACGATATTGCTGCATCTGCCCGACGGGTACAAGCCCGAGCAGGTCCGCGACGCGCTGGCTGCGAAGATCAAGACGCTGCCCGACTCGTTGCGTTTGTCGCTGACCTGGGACCAAGGCATTGAGATGAACGAGTGGGAACAGGTCTCGGTCGACGCCGATATCGAGATCTACTTCTGCGACCCCCACGCGCCCTGGCAACGGGGAACAAACGGGAACACCAATGGCCTGCTGCGGCAGTACTTCCCGAAGGGCACCGACCTAGGCGTGCACAGCAGCGAAGACCTCGACTGGGTGGCCCAGGAGCTCAACGACCGACCCCGCAAACGACTAGCCTTCAAGAAGCCGATCGAACTGATCGGCGACCTCCTGTTGCAATGACCGCCAGAATCCGCCCCTGCCCTATCGGAAGGGGATTGCGTGAAGCCGCTCGTCGACGCCGACGTGCCCAGCTGGTGGCTGCGACTCGGGCTGCCCGGGGTGGTCGACCTCCACACACACTTCCTGCCTGAGCGGATGTTGCGCCGGGTATGGGCGCACTTCGACGAGGCCGGACCATTGATTGGACGGCCCTGGCCGATCGAGTATCGCTGGGACCAGAACAGGCGAATGGCGCACCTTCGGCAGATGGGGGTCCGCCGCTTCACCGCACTGACCTACGCGCACCGGCCGGGCATGGCGGCCGACCTCACCGACTTCGCGCTGGACCTGTCGGCAACAGAACCGGACTGCGTCCCCAGCGCGACGTTCTTCCCCGAGGAGGGCGTCCTCGACCAGGTGCGCTCGGCCCTCGCACGGGGTGCGCGAGTGTTCAAGATCCACGCGCAAGTGGGCGGGTTCGACCTGCGAGAGGATGTGCTGGATGAGGTGTGGGGGCTGCTCGCGGACGCTGCAGCCCCTGTGGTCGTGCACGTCGGCAGTGGCCCGGTTCCGAGGGTGGGTTTCACCGGACCGGACAAGCTCGAGGGCGTGCTGCGTCGACATCCGCAGCTGACCGCCGTGGTCGCGCACTTGGGTGCGCCGGAGTATGCCGAGTTTCTGACCTTGGCCGAGCAGTACCCGCGAGTGCACCTGGACACCACGATGGTGTTCACGGACTTCTTCGAACAAGGGGCACCCTTCCCTGACGACCTATTGCCGCGGCTTGCCGAGCTGCCCGATCGGGTCGTTCTCGGGAGCGACTTCCCGAACATTCCCTACCCGTATGCCCATCAGCTCGAGGCGCTGGCGCGGCTGCGTGACAAAGAGCCGCGCCTTGATGATGACTGGCTCCGCGCGGTCTGCTGGTACAACGGCCACAGACTGATCGGGGACTGAGCCGTTCACGGCAGCGCACAGCGGACTGGTGGTCCTACCACGGTGTACGGCGCCGGGGGCCTGAGCGCCGTCGATGTCTCTCCGGCGGGTGTCGTGGCCAGGACCCGGCACACTGTTGATACTCCCCAGGGCATAGCGTATGGATGATCCGGCGGGACCAGGACTGGCCGCGGGCTTGCCCTGTCGGCGGTCCGTCGGGATTGTTCGCCGCAGCGCCGACGCAGGGCGGAGATCTCTCATGGGTGCCAGGGCTGGGCTGTGTACGGCGTTCGTCGCGGGGGCGGCCGGGGTAGGGCTGGGCGTCGCCGGCCGCCAGGTCAAGCAGCGCTTCGGGTGTCCACCGCGCCGAGCGCCTGGAACGGGATCCGTACCCACCGACGTGGTCGACGTCGCGATCAGGTCGGCCGATGGTGCGACCATCCGCGGCTGGTGGCGTCGGCCACCGGCAGCGCGTCACGGCGGGGCCAGGTGGAGCGGCGCGGCCGCCCTGGTGGTGCATGGCTGGGGTGGCAGCGCCACCGACATGCTTCCCGTGTCCGAGCCGTTGCTGGGCGCCGGGCTGTCGGTGCTCGTGCTGGACACCCGCTGCCACGGCCGCAGCGACGACGCCGCCCTCACGTCGATGCCGGCGTTCGCCGAGGACATCCGCTCGGCTCTAGCCTGGCTGCGCGGGCAGCCCGAGGTCGATCAGGCCCGCGTTGTCCTGGTCGGGCACTCGGTGGGCGCAGGTGCCTGCCTGTTCGTGGCTGCCGGGGACCGTGGGGTCGCCGCGGTGGTGTCGTTGGCCTCGATGGCCGACCCGGAGACGTTCATGTCGCGCCGGCTGCGCCAAGTGATGCCCAGCTGGATGGCCTCCCTGGCGCTGCGCTACATCGAGCACACCATCGGGCATCGCTTCGCCGCGTTCTCACCCGTGCACACCATCGGCCGGGTCCGCGCCCCCGTCCTGCTGCTCCATGGGGACAGGGACGCCACCGTCCCGGTCACGGACGCCTTCCGCCTCCACGCCGAGGCCCCCGGTCACAGCCGACTGGTGGTGCTTCCCGACGCCGACCACAACGACCTTGAGGCGCTCGATGGGGCGACGCCGGCGCTGCTGGACTTCCTTCGCGACAATGGTCTGGTCGGCCCCACCGGCTGACGCGCTCAGGCGGACGTCGCCGTGGGACCTCGTTGTGTTGCAGGCCGCCTGAGAACAGATCGGACCGCTCCTGTTGCGTTGACCGCTTGGATCCGCCCCCCTTCTATCGCACCCGTCGTGGGAAATGCAGAGGTTTAACGCTGTCATCGACGAGCTCGTGGCGAGCATGCAAGAAACACGAGAACAGGCAGTCAGCAGGTCCGTAGACGTCTTCGCGATTTGGGGTGCAGAGCAGGTACATCGGTGCAACTCCCTCGCGAAGTCGAGGGACGAAGGCAGTAATCAGCGTCGCCCTCGTTGTCAGGCAAGTTGCCATCTCTCCATCCGCTATCGGCGCCAATGGTTCAGTACCCGAGGGCAGTTACCAATCACCGGATGCCGTTCCGCGTGCAGGACGGGAACTGGCCAAGTCTTCGCACCCACGGCGGCCCTGCGCCTTGACAGTCATTCGCCGCGGTATGACGCACCTGGCTGACCGCGCTGTTGCGCCCGGAAGAGAACGAGGTGGCCGCCGGTGCGGACGGCTCGGCCCATGGTGGAGGACCGGAGGACAACCCGCTTCGCCGCTAGAAGCGAGCGATGAACTCGTCGAAGGCGCTCAGGTCGTGGATGTGAAACCAGCGCTCCTTCTGCCGCCCGTCGCTGAAATGCATGACCGAGCTGGCGTCGAAGAACCGCTGCTCGCCGTCGACCGTTGCGCCGAAGCGCTGCACAGCCAGCACATGGTCGTCAGAGCCTGACACGCACACGTCCTGCAGCTTGAAGGTGCCGTTGGTGCGCTGCATGATCTCTCGCAGGTACGCCAACAGCGTGCCCCTGCCCGCGAAGTCCCTGGCCATCCACGTGGTCCCGGGCAGGTGCCAGATCACGTCCTGGTGGATGGTGGTCGCCAGCGCGTCGAGGTCTCCGGCGCGGAAGGCATCGGCTGCGCGCCGGTAGGTGACGGCGTCGGGGTGCTCGGTGCTGATGATCGCGGCGTCTGTGGTCATGCGGCAATCATCGTCTCGCCGGGGTCCTTCCGCGCCTGTGCCGATCGGCGTATCAGCCTCGGCCACACTCGGTGGCTGCGAGGATCCCGACACCGACGCGCCCACCGCCCAGCGGACGACGGGACTCAAAGGCTGTCGTCCTACGCCCCTGTAGGCGCCATCGGCACGTCAGGCAACTACGCGCCCCGGCGGGGATCCGCTCGCGAAGAACAAGGTCCCGCACCCGGGCCAGCCAGTGGCCACCGTTCG
>JBBRWQ010000134.1:0-6098 GCA_038249115.1 Actinomycetales bacterium | reverse complement strand
GAACGTCTTGCGGGATCGCACGCTCGTAGCCGAAGGAGGGCGTTGCGGTGTCTACGTCCGCACTTGGCTGATACGGGCCTCGTAGTGATAGAGCTCGGAGTCGGCTTCGACTTGGTGGAAGCCCGCGTGTTCGAGGGTGCGCTGTGACGCAACGTTGTCAAGATCTGTGTCAGCGCGGATCGTCGTCACGCCGAGATCGGCGGCAATCTGCACGAGGCTTCCCAGTGCTTCCGCCGCGTAGCCGTGTCCTCGCGCGGACGGCGCCAGTCCGTAGCCGATCTCAACGACTTCGCCATCGGGGGGTCCTTTGAAACCAACGCCACCGACAACCAGACCGTCGGATTGACGCCTGATCTGGTAGTAGCCGAACGGGCGCTGCTCGCCGTTCTTTACGGTGGCCCGCAGAAAGCCGCCGATGGCAGCGAGGTCTCCTTCGAACGGGTAGTCGGCTGCCCAAGCGTCGCCTGGTTGGGGTTCACGATCGCGGATGCGCTGTGCCTCCAGCTCGTCGACCGCGTGCAAGCTCAACCGTGCCGTGCGGTAATCCATATCGAGCACTCAACCCGCATGCCCATCTGAGCGCAAGCCGGGTTGGTAGTCCCTTCCTGGGGTCAATCGGGCGGGTGACGGATGTCCTCTTCTCGCCACGTCCGCGAACGCGCGACTTGCGGCATGACCGGACGACGGGATGCCCAAGGCGACAGTCGTCTTGTCGGCTGATACTCGGGCTTATTTGCATCAGTACGGCGTTTGGGAGCGCCAGGCTTGGGACGACGAAGGACGCGAGGAAGATCGGCAGAAAGCTCTTTCCGGTGCATCGGAAGGCGACGGTCTGGCTCTCGGCGGCCTCGAAGGTCTGAGTTCGGCTGGAGTTTCTGCCATTGCGAATTTGCAGGGTGTGACGTCCAGGTTCGACCGGTATCTCGATCGTGTCGTTCATATCGAGCGATCCGGCACGCTGACCGTCAACCGCGATGTCGTATGTGCCACGTCGGACCTCGACTCCGATTGCTTTATGCGTCATCTTCAGGTTGCTGTCATCTTGATCTCCGGTCTGTCGGCCGTGCCACGGCACCATCGTCCTCGCCTCAGAGGGTGTCCGCATATCACGCAGATCCGGTCAAAGTGCTGGCGGACTCATCCGACTCGCGGCGCAAAGACGCGTGCCGCAGGCCATGGCTGGAACGAGCGGATCGCGCCATGAGCGGAAGGATTTCCCGGCCGTCATCCCGCCGGCATGTGCGCCGAGCGGAACCGGCTGCGGCGACCAGATTCTGGAGATCGCCCACCGCTCATCGAACGGCCGGCGCCAGGACTGCCCCGGCGGCGTTGAACGCGAGGAAGCTGGGGTAAGGCATGCGCGCGGAGGCAATGTTGGACATCAACGCGCTGAATGATGCGCGAAGGCGGCGAAGGACGACGGCTGACTGGTCGTTTCAGACACGGAGGTCTGCAGCGGCTGGTCAGGAGTGGACTCGGCCGACCTGCCCGGCCCGGACGATCCCGTGCTGGAGGGCGAAGATGCTGGCGCTGACCCGGTTGGTCACACCCGCTTTCGCGTAGATGTGCTCAAGATGGTTGCGGACGGTCTTCTCGCTGATGACCAGCTCCTGGGCCACCTCCTTGCTCGAGCGACCCACTGCCACCATCCGGAGGATCTCCAGCTCGCGCGGCGTGAGACCGCTGGGCGTGTTAGCGATCTGCGGGATCTCTTGCCCGGCAGCGGTCAGGACCGCGTCGACCGCGGACCGATCCAGCGTGCCCTCCCGTACCCCCTGTCGCAGACGTTGGGCCGCGAGATCCTCGGACAGGGCGGCGCGGAAGGACCGAGGCTCAGTCAGCGATTGGTAGGCGTCGGCCGCGGCCAGGATCCGGGCCTGCACGGACAGGAAGGACCCGTCCACTCCTTTCGGGTACCCGGAGCCGTCGAGGCGTTCCCGGTGCAGTCCCGCCAGCCGAGCCACCTCCGCCAGCCCCGGGATCCGGCCCACGATGCGCTGGGTCAGATACGGATACAGGAACATCCGTTCCCGGGCGGCTGACGACAAGGGGCCTTGGCTGTTCCAGATCGCAGTAGAGACACCAAGGCGGCCAATGTCGTGCACCCACCCGGCGCGGGCCATCGTGCGAACGTCCCCTGGCGCCAGCCCGTAGCCGTTTGCAGCCTCAGACGCCAGGCGCGCGACTCGGCGCGAGTGGCCGTGCCGCTCGGGACAGCGGAGGTCCACGAAGTCGCCGATGGCAACGAGCATGTCGTCCAGCTCATCGGGACCGAGACGGACCTCCCAGTCAGGGGCTTGGCCGAGTGCCGCCTGCCACGGGTCACCGGGGGGAAGCCCGGCCAGGATCTCGGGCGCCCAGCGCTCAAACACGGACACGATCTCCGGGTCGAACTGGGTGCCGCTGCGCTGGCGGGCGACCGCGACCGCTCCCTCAGCGCCCCGCTCACGTAGCAGGACCTCGGCGACGTCGGCCAGATGGACGATCCGCATCTCCACCGGGATCTGATCGCCGGCAGACCCATCGGGCAGGCCGGTCCCGTCCCAGCGTTCGAAGAAGTACCCGAGCGACCTGCGTACGTCCGGGCCCATCGCCAGTCGGTCCGCCAACTGCCCGGCCGACACGTAATGGGACGCGATGATCGTCGTCATCTGCTCACGCGCGGACACCATGAACGCCGCGCGGGCCATGCCCCGCCGCATCGCCGGTCGATCCTCGGCCACGTGCTGCGTCAGGAAACGCAGCAGCGGCAGCCCGGTGAGGTCAACGTGGTAGGTCGCGGCGCGGTAGCCGATGTCATCACCGAAGACCGCGGAGACCTCGTGGGAGTCGGCGTGACAGCCAATCCACGCCAGCAGATCGCAGTAGTAGACGACCGCGCGCTGCTCGGCGTCCAGACCGACCCGGTCCGCCAGACGGCAGGCGATGATCGCCGACCGGAGCATGTGCTCCATCGGCTGGCCCAGCCCGAGGTCGAGCGCTAGTGACAACGCCGCCAGCACCTCTGCGCGCCGTGGCAGGGCTGCGACAGCGCGATCTGCCTCCTTCGCCACCATCTCAACAGGCTGCCACCTGCCAGCCACAGCAGCAATGCCCCGCCCGGGGCATGTTTCTGGCCTCCAAGATGAGGCAGATGCCTCATGCACCTCACGGCCAAGCCGGTAACCATCGATACAGCCAGAACGAAGAGTCAAACCCAAGGAGGTGCAGGAGATGAAAAGCAAGGCAGTGATCAGCCTCACGACAGGGCTGGAGGATCCGGAGAAGGTCACCGTGGCCTTTCTCGTAGCCGTGGGCGCGGCCGAAGGCGGGCGGTCAACACTGATGTTTCTCACCAAGGAAGCGGTCCGGCTGACGGTGCCGGGTGTCGCTGTCGGTACGGCCTGCGAAGGATGCCCCCCGCTGGCGGAACTCGCCAAGAGGTTCGAGGCAGCCGGTGGGACCTACCTGGTGTGCCCGATCTGTTTCAACGCACGGGCTCTCGATGATGCCGTGCTGGTGAGCAACGCCACTTTGGGCGGCACGGTTCCGATGTGGGAGTGGATCGGCGACGAGCCGGCAACCACTTTCAGCTACTGAGAGGGAACAGGAAATGACGACGACTGTGGGTGAGCGCTTCGCCCGCGCTGTGGCAGCCAAGGACTCCAGCCGGATCCAGTCGCTGCTGGCAGACGAGGTGGACTTCGTGGCCCTGACCCCGCGGCGGCACTGGACCGCGTCGACGCCCAGGGAAGCGGTGGACGACATCATCTTGAAGCACTGGTTCGGCGCGGACGACGACATCCACGAGATCCGCTCGGTCGGCGTCGGGCAGGTCGCGGACCTGCAGCGCGTCTCCTACCGGTTTGGCATCCGGCGCGACGATAAGGCGTACGTGCTGGAACAACAGGCGTACTACAGCTCTGACGGCGAACGCATCACCTCGATGCGGATCGTCTGTTCCGGATACCGCCCCGCTGAGAGTGCAGAGAGCCATTGACCGTTTCGCCCTTCCAGCGACCGGGGCCTTTGACGAAACAGACGCCGCCCAAATTCCCCGGCCATCATCGCCCCGCAAGAGCACCGAAAGTGGAACCTTCCACCGCGACGTGGCGACCTTGGAAAGGGCGTCGGCGACTGGCCTAGTCCTAGTCGTCGCAGATGACGATCGGGCTACGGGACGTCACGAGGGTGGTGACATTCAAGAACCGCGCGTCGCCTTGATCAAACCGACGGCACCAAGATAATCTCCAGCCGGTAAGGACGAGCCCGCTCTGTGGCCCCCGACGGCCATTCGTCGTTGACGCCAGCCAGACCGGAAACAGGAAGGGTGAGGGGAGCATTTGGGCGCTCCTCACAACCGCTTCGCTCGCCCGTAGCCGACGACGACGCGGCGCACGACAGGACGCAACGCGAGAGGTGAATCCGATGACTCGTCATGCCATATCCAGCGATCAGGCACCCGCTGCGCTTGGCCCCTACAGCCAGGCCATTGTCGCCGGCGGCTTCGTGTTCTGCTCCGGGACGGTGGGCGTCGACCCGGCGACGGGAGTCGCTGCTGTCGGGATCGAGGCGCAGACCGAACGAGCACTTCAAAACCTCGCGGCCATCCTTGAGGCCGCTGGCACATCGATGGCCTATCTGGTGAAGACCACGATCTTCTACGCGCAGGTTGATGACTTCGCGAGAATTAACGAGGTGTACGCCAAGCACATGCCCGACCCGGCGCCGGCGCGCTCGGCACCGGCCAATGTCCATCTTCCGCACGAGCTGTTGATCTCGATCGACGCCCTCGCCGTGCTCCCGGGCGACAGGTAACCAAGAGCTCTTTCGCGCGCACCGCGCGGTCGGTTACAGGTGTTCGACACCACCCTCAAAGTACCCATGCCCGGTGTCCCCGACGGGCGGATCGGGCTCGCCGTCCACTGCCCCAGCCTGAGCGACTCTTGACCGACGTCTTCGAAGGTATGCCGGAGGCCCGATGATGTCCGACCGGTTGACTTCAACGGCGCGACCGGATCGAGGCGTCCCCAATTCGGAGTTGCGATGTCAGCGGTGGAGAGCGGTTCTCAGGAAGCGGTCGATGATCTCGTTGGTCTCCTGAGGGAGGCGGCAGTGCGGCTCGTGCCCGCTTCCGGCCATGACGACAAGTCCGGCACCGCTGAGTCTTGCGAGCTCGCGTCCGCGTGCCAGGGGGGTGATGGCGTCGTGGTCGCCGTGGATCACCAGCGACGGGCAGCGGAGCGACCTGGCGTACGCGCGCGCAAGACCTTCGGTCAGGTCCGCGCGGCCGTTGCCGGCCGTGGCCAACAGCACCTCGGCATTCGTCTGCATCCCCATGCGGAAGAAGTGGTTGATCTCCTCATCTGAGTCCGCCTCGGTGAAGCACTGGGAGAAGAAGAACCGCAGGAAGTCGGGAAAGTCGCTCAGCCAATAGTGCGGTTCCACCGGGCCCAACCAGGATGCTCCGAGAGCTCCTCGAAGAACCCGTCGCTGGCTGCCATCCGTTCGGGGTGGCCAGGAGCCAGCGGCACGTTGGGCGCGATGAACACGGCGGCGCTGACCCGGTCAGGATGCCGCGCGGCGAGGGCGAGCGCCCAGGCACCACCCTGGGACGAGCCCAGGACCGCAGCGCGCTCGACGCCGCAGGCGTCCAGGACTTGGGCGGCGTCTTCGGCGAAGAGCAGATCCCCGTAGAGATCCGGGTCCAGGGGACGGTCCGAACCACCGTTGCCCAGCCCGTCGAACACGATCACGCGATACCGGGTGGAAAGGTGTCGCACCTGGTGGCGCCAGAAGTCGCTGTGGACGATCGACCAGGTCGGCAGAAGCAGCACCGTTTGGTCTGCGTCACCGAATTGCTCCCAGTGGATCCGTTGACCCGCACGCATCACCTCGCCCGACCGGGTGGGCTCGAGGCCGACGATCACCTCAGACTCGAGTTTCTGCCCGCGGGCTCCACAACGGCCTCAGCGGCCCGGTCGCCGTTGCCAGAGCACGTTCACCAGTAGCCAACGATCCCCAAACTTGGCCACGTGGAGGTAGTCCATGTAGACCGATGAGAGCACCCGAACTGTGGCGATGCCACCGAACACGTCGAGGATGCCGGCGTCATATGG
>JBBRWQ010000133.1:0-6495 GCA_038249115.1 Actinomycetales bacterium | reverse complement strand
TGATGTTGGCTTTTCTGAGCCGCGAACTGGCCCATCCCGACCACACGCAGGTCTACTCCTACCGCACGCTCTGGACGCTGGCCGGTCGGGTGCCGTTGACGCAGTACCGGATCGTCCCTTACTTCTATAACCGACATCTCTTCTATGACCGCGTACCGAAGTGGTGTGGGCCGATCGTGACCTTTCTGGACAGGGTCTTGCTCCAGCCGGTGCAGTGGCTGTTTCCCCTGACGTCTTTCGGGCTGATCCTCGACGGCACGATGGGCGGGGCCAAGACCTGACCTGCCTCGGTGTCGACGACCGAGACAGACTAAAGCGTCCCCACTGCCCCCAGTTGCAGTCGGCGCAATAGGTCCGCGGCCGTGATCGCCACACCCACAGCGAAAGGGGTGAGGCTGCGGCGGTCGAGCTCGGGCCAGACCCGGGATCGCAGACTCAGGTCTCGTGCCTGCATGGCCGCGGTCGGCGAGGCCCCGAGCACGATGCGCGGCGGCTTCTTGAAGATCCGGCGCATCTCGCCAAGAACGGCACCGATCGTGATGGCCCGCTGGGAGGCAAGGATCTTGGTGACCACGCCCGGCGCCGTCACAGACTGTTCCTGCCGCAAGCGCGCCAGCCCATCCACCACCAGATCCGCACAGTCGGGAGCAAACACGTAGTCGCGCAGGGTGTCCAGCGAGACGTAGATCGACAACGGCTGGCCGGTCAGGTGGCTCCGGCAGATCTGGGAGATCAGCCCCTGGGCCTTGGCCAGGTTCTGGCCCGGACCATAGAGGTTCGCGATCCGGCCGACCAGCGATGGGGTGCCGGTGGCCTGGCTCCAGCCGGCGATGAGGGCCTCGGCATCCAGCTTGGCCTGGCCGTAGGCACCAAGCGGGTGGACCGGGGACGACTCGTCATACGGCGGCGCACCCACCCCGGCGTAGACCCCGCCCGCCGAGGACGCGAAGAAGAACGCCCCGTCGCTCCCACGTGATGCCTCACCGAGGGCGTCGAGCGTCTCCTGCAGGGCGACCAGCTCGAGCTGCAGTGTCTGCTGCGAGCTGCCGGTGACCCCTGCGCCGGCGCACCAGGCCACCGACCACGGCCGGTCACCGGCCGCACGCAGGAACTCGGCAACCTGACGGCGCAGGTCCAACGCACCGGCACCGGGCGCCAACCAGGCGACGGGCTCGGGCGGGACCCAGCGCGCCGCTGGGTCAAGGGCCTTCTCAAGGCTCTGGCCGAGCAGACCCCCACGGCCGATGACCCAGGTCAGCGGCGGCACCGAAGGCACTGCGGTCACGAAGCGCCGGGCTCTTCCTGCCCCTGCTGGCCGGACCTCAGCTGTCCCGCCTGTCCGGACTGCAGACGCCCCAACGGCCCGTCCCTGGGGTCGCCGACGATGAGATACAGCGGCTTGCCCATGGCCATGCTCACCGCGACACCGACGTACTCGGCGATGACACCGAGCGAGAACAGGATCGCGCCGGTGCTCACCAGTACGGCGACCATCGTGGAGGTCCAGCCTTCGGGGATGGCATCGGTGGTGAACCGGGCGATGAGCAGATAGATGGCGTAGGAGATGCCGCCGACGCCGAACAGCACCCCCAGCGCGCTGACCAGGCGCAGGGCGCGGGTGCCGCTGGACAGCACCAGATGCCAGAAGTGCGACAGCAGCGCCCTGGTGGAGTAGCCCGACCGCCGGACCCCCTCATCGCGCAGTCGTACCGGGCACGACGCGGTGGGGCCGGCCACCCAGCCCATGGCAACGTCAAGGTAGACGCCCGAACCGGCATACGCAGCAACGCTTCTGCCGACCTCACCCAGGATCATCCGGTAGCTCTGGAAGACCCCGTCACTGTTGCCGGTCAGGAAGGTGGAGAAGATCCACTTGGCCAGCCGCGAGGTGCCGTTGCGCAGCATGTTGTGTGGCGGGGCGTTGACTGACTTTGCATAGACGAGCTGCGAGCCCAGGCTCAGTGCCACGTCGAGGAAGCTGCCGATGTCGGCCGGGTTGTGCTGGCCGTCCTCATCCATCGTCACGATCCAGTCGCCGCCGGATGAGGCCATACCGGCCAGGGTCGCCGGGTGCTGACCGAAGTTGCGGCTCAGCCAGACCGGACGGATGAAGTCGTGGGCTGCGGCGAGCTCACGAATCACCTCATCGGAGCGGTCGGGACCCCTGTCGTGCACCAGGAGCACCTCGGTGACCTGAAACTCATGACCGTCCGTGGTGGTGGTTGGCACCGCGAGCAGCGCGATCTCCTCGACCAGCGCGCCAAGGGTGTGTTCACCCTGATAGACGGGGATCACGACCGAGACGCGGTGCAGCGTTCGCCCGGGTGCGGTCATCGAGTCGGACACGGTCGTGAGCCTAGTGCAGCCACTGCCGGCGCAGACCCGGATCTCACGGTCTCGCGGCCGGCGTCGACGCGTGCATCCGACGCCCGACCCAGATGTAGGCCAGACGTCGGACGTAGGCCATCACCCGTGCCATGGCGTCACCTCGCCGCAGGTCCGCCGAGCTGAGCAACCCGGGCGCCTCATCGGCCAGCTGGTGGTGGAAACCGACCACCTGGCCGGACTGCTCGCGAGCCAGGTGAACGCTCCACTGCGAGCTGCTGAGCCGGAAGGCCGCGAGCGCCTTGTCGATGCCGACGAAGT
This sequence comes from Actinomycetales bacterium, assembly GCA_038249115.1. Taxonomy (GTDB): domain Bacteria; phylum Actinomycetota; class Actinomycetes; order Actinomycetales; family Dermatophilaceae; genus UBA4719. Next base: position 3,849 of record JBBRWQ010000133.1, on the reverse strand, counting down.
CGCCGGTCAGCAGGACCTTGGCGAAGGTGGCCTCGTCGATCACGTAAGGGTGCCGGCCGTCCCATCCGCCGGCGTCGACGAGGGCCTCGCGCCGGATCAGCACACAGGCAGGCTCGCCGAAGATGTTGGAGCCTGCCACGACGGTATGTCGCGCCGCCACCCTCCCCGGGACACGCCCGGTGAGCCCGGCCAGGCCCCGGCCGGAAACCAGGATGCCGCCCCTGGCGTCGATCAGGTCACGCTGGGCAGCCACCAGGACAACCGACGGGTTGGCGTCCATGGCCTCGACCTGGTCGCTGAGGCAGGTCGGATAGATGATGTCGTCCCCGCAGACCAGCTTCAGCAGGTCACCGTGGGCCGCGGCGGTGACCCGGTCCCAGTTTCGCTGCGCGCCTCCCCCGGCCTCGGTCTGGAGCAGCCTGACCCGCCGATCGGCGCCATAGGGCTGGAGGAGATCCCAGGTCCCGTCAGAGCTGGAATGGTCGGCCACGACCAGCTCGAAGTCCTCGAAGGTCTGGGCCAGGATCGAGTCCATCGTCGCCTCGATGAAGCTGGCGTTGTTGAACGACGGCACGACGACCGACACGCGAGGGGTCATGTCGCCGGTCACCTCTGCGGGGTGTCGGAGGACGAGGACCGGCGTCGGAACGAGTAGTGCTTGTGGCCCACCCAGCTCATCACCGAGGTGACGAACACGATGAGGGCCTGCGCCAGAAGCACTGGCAGGTCAGCGATCTCGACCAGCAGGGGCAGCAGCACGAAGTTGACGGCCAACGCCGCGAGATAGACCGTCTCGAACCGCCAGAGATCGGCCAGCACGTGACCGCGGACCCGGAACACGACGAACCGATAGAGCACGAACGCGAACAGGACGCCGAACACGTGCGCGCAGGCCAGCGCCGCAAGATAGCCCCACGGTTTGTCCCACCACTGGCCCACAGTCACCAGGAACCCGGCGAAGAAGAGAAACCCGACGACCGTGTTGATCGCCCCGACGACGAGGAACGCGACGCGCTGGTCCCGGATGACGCGCAGCAACAGCCCCGGTGGCCCCGACATACCTCCTGGCGGCACCCCTTCAGGACTCATGCGGCTCATCGTGGCGCATCGGGGGCTCAGCGGCGCTCATCAGGGCAGGACGGTGGAGAAGATGTTCCATCCCGAGCCCACCAGGGCGGGCGGCAGGACGCCACCGACCCCGTCTCCGGCATACATCCACAGGGCGCCATTGCGGTCCCGGCCGAGGATGTCGGAGCGCCCGTCCCCATTGAAGTCCCCGGGGCTGATGATGCTCGAGAGCGTGGCGAAACCGGGTCCGATCAGCCGGGGTGGCAGCCAACCACCCGATCCGTTGCCCGGGTAGAGGTACAGCGACCCGTCGGCCTTGCGGACGATGACGTCAGACGTGCCATCCCCGTTGAAGTCCCCGGGGCTGAACACCGAGGTGAAGATGTCCCAGCCGTGTCCGATGGTGCGGGGTCTCAGGAAGCCGCCGGAGCCGTCACCGGAGAACAGCATGAGAGTGCCGTCGGGACGACGTGCCAGCAGGTCCGACAGGCCATCGCCGCCGAAGTCACCCGCCGGGAAGATGAGGTTGTAGTTGCCCCACCCGGACCCGACCTTGCGTGGCGCCCCCAGCGGACCGGCGACCGTGCCCGGATAGAGCCACAGGGTCCCGTCGGGCTTCTGTGCCAGCACATCGCTGAGCGCGTCGATGTCCCACGTACCGGCCGTGAATACCTTCGAGAAGCCGCGGAACCCGGTGCCGATGACCTTGGTCGGTAGCCAGCCGGAGGCACCGTTGCGGGGATACAGGCGCAGGTATCCCGTCCTGCCGACCACGGCCAGAACGTCCGCCTTGTGGTCGCCGGTGAAGTCACGCGGGTATGACGGTGCGGAGCGCAGGTTGGTGGGGATGAACCACTCCGAGCGAAGGCCGAGCGCGGCGCGGATCGCCACACCCGTGACCATCACAGAGCCCGTCGACCCCTCGATCGCGGCTTGAAGCACCCGTCCGCCCCACTGGCCGTGGCCGTCGCGGGAGATGATGCGCAACCGCCGGTAGCTGCCGATCGACGGCCAGGCTGCCTGGATGTTGGCAACGCTGATGCTCTTGGTCCACAAGTGGACGCCGTTGGGAAGGGCACCGTCGTACGGGTCGGCCCTGGCCACAAGATAGGGCTGGCTCCCTGCTGAGCTCCAGCCTCCGTTCGACGCGCTGAACTGTGTGAACGCCGCTCTGCCCTGGTAGGTCAGCGTCTGACCGGCAGTGGCAGCAATCGCCGCGTTGGCTGTTGGCTTCTCGACCGGGAGTCCGGAGTACATCTGACAAGCGGTCGTGTCGCAGGTGTCGAAGACCCGGCCCGCCGGCGCATTGGCGCGGCCCTGCGTGGCGTAGGTCCGGGCTGCCACCGCCTGCGCGGCCAGCGCGTTCGGATGCCAGGTCGACGGCATCTCAGACGGCACCACGGCGCGCAGGTAGGTGTCCATCGGCAGGACCGAGACCGGCGTGAGACTGGGTGATGTCGCGGTGGTCGTCCCCGCCCAGTTCGCGACGATGCGACCGCGGTAGGTGCGCCGCGTCGCGTTCTTGAGCCGAACGTCGACGAGGTTTCCCCGGGACGGGTTGCCGAAGACGGCGGGAGAGGCTGAGTACTGGCTCAGAGTCCACACAGCGGCCAGACCGACCCCCGGAGACGAAAGAGCATCGATCTTCAGGCGGCCATCGGCCAGGGTCAGGACGCGATACCGGGTGATCGGCTGCCCGGCGGCGTTGACCTGTTTGATGGCCACAGGCGTGCGGCCCGGCACGGTGAGCTGGAGACCGACCTCGTTGAAGACGTAAAGGGTTCCGTGCCCGACGGCATCCAGGCGGACCCTGATGGCGGTGTTGGCGAGCTTGGTCAGCGTCGTGCCCGGGTAGTAGAACGCCAGGATTCTCTGCCACGAGAGCTTGCCCACTACGGCGGCGGCGTTGGCCCCCCATTGCGACATGCCATGGCCGTGGCCGTATCCGTGGCCGCTCAGCGTGACGATGCTGTCCCAGGGCCGGGGGTAGACGTCGTCCGCTTGCGCGGGACCAGCGGCAATCAGCGCGGTAGCCAGAACCGTGGCACTTGCGGTTCCCACGGACAGCACCCGTAGCGCGCGAAAACGCTTAGCCAAGAACATATCCGGCGCCCTCTCCGCCACGAACCGGTTGACGACTACTCAGGCTGCCGGTGCCGTTTCCGGGATAGAGCCAGAGGCGTCCGTCGCCGGACCGCGCCATGACGTCGAACGACTTGTCGCCGTTGTAGTCGCCCACGCCCAGGATCTGGACCAGGTCGTTCTGAGCGGTCTTCAGGACGACTTTGTCCTGGAGCGCGGTGGGCCCATCGCCACGGAAGAGGACCAGGGCGTGGTCGCTGGCCCGGAGAGCGATGACATCCCCGTTGGCGTCACTGTTGAACGCACCGGCTCCGGTCGCACTCAGCATGCCGTTCCATCCCGAGGCGATCGTCATCCGCGGTTTGAAGGTCAGGTTCGACCGCATCGGGTAGACGAACAGGTGGCCGGCGCTGTCTCGCGCCATCAGGTCCGGCACCCCGTCGTAGTTGTAGTCACCGGCCGGCTCGACCAGGGTGAAGGCGTTCCAGCCGGATCCGATCCGGACGGGCGCAGCGAATGTCGCCCCTGCCTGACCAAGCAGGATGACGAGGGTGTCGTCCGTCCGGACCCGCGCAACGGCATCGACGTATCCGTCAGCGTTGACATCCCCGACCAGACGCACGAGGTCGGCGCCCGGAATTTCCTGGAGGGCGCCCGGACGAGTCTCGAAGTCTCGTTTGCCGGTGCCCGTGTAGAGGT
>JBBRWQ010000132.1:0-6913 GCA_038249115.1 Actinomycetales bacterium | reverse complement strand
TGACCTGAACAAGCGCGGCAACATCGTTGCTGACGAGCACACGCTGGAGACCAGCAAGCCGGGGGTGTTCGCCGGTGGCGACATCGTCACCGGCGCCGCCACGGTCATCCTGGCGATGGGCGCGGGCAAGACCGCTGCGCGGTCCATCGACCGCTACCTGCAGGGCCGGCCGCTGCTGAATGACCAGGAGCAGGAAGCAATCAAAGGCTCCTCAGAGCTGGTCGGGGCGGCGACCTGACCTCAGACTCGGGGCCTGGGTCGTTGCGGTTCCTGTCGACTCGCATACGACCCCGGGTTGGGGGCACAGCACGAGACCGGCCCGGAGCGCTGTGCTCCGGGCCGGTCTCGTGCGACGGGTTCAGACCGACGTGGAGCTGGTGTAGCGCAAGTACGGCTTGACCACATCCAGGTCGGGGAAGAGCTCTTTGGCCTGATCGGTCGGGATATCGGTGACGACGATGGCGCGGTCGCCAGGGCGCCAGTCGACTGGCGTCGCGAACGGGCCGGAGTCAGCGAGCTGCAGCGCGTCGAGGACACGCAGGATCTCGTCGAAGTTCCGGCCGACGCTCTTGGGGTAGGTGAGCGTCAGCTTGATCAGGTTGTCTGAACCGATGATGAACACCGAGCGGACCGAGCTGCTGTTGCCCTCGCCGGGATGGATCATGTCGTACAGCTCGGCGACCTTCTTGTCGGGGTCGGCAATGATCGGGTACCCGATGGTGGTCTTCGAGACCTCTTCCACGTCCGGAATCCATGAGTTGTGGTCCTCGACGGAGTCCACCGACAGTGCGATCACCTTGGTATTGCGTTTGTCCCACTCGTCGCTGAGCTGGCCGACCCGGCCGAGCTCGGTGGTGCACACGGGGGTGTAGTCGGCAGGGTGGCTGAAGAAGACCGCCCAGCTGTCGCCCTTCCAGTCGAGGAATGAGATCTCACCCTCGGTGGTCGGTGCAGTGAAATCGGGTGCGGTGTCACCCAGGTGCAGAGAAGCCATGGATTTCGCTCCAGTCTCTTCGGTCTCGTGTCGTGTTTGTTCTTTGACGATATCCCCGGGGGCATCAGGGGCTGGCCCCAGGTCCCCGACCTTCGCAAGGGAGAACAAATACCCCATAGGGTATGTTCCACAGGTTGAGCTACGTGACGGAGGAGGACCATGCGCCCCGCTATCGGGACAGCCACCGAGCCTTGGCGGACCCTGGAGGCGAGCGCCTTTGCGCTGCGTAGCTGGACGGTGCGACAGCGTCTTGCGGCAGGTGTCCTCAGCGTCGCCTTCGCCCTGCTGATAGGGATCCCAACGGTGCTGATCCCCAACCCGGTCTTCGGGCGTCAGGTCCCGGTCCAGTCCTGGAACTACCCAGTCTGGATCGCATCGTCGGTCCTCGCCGGGATGTTGGCGGCGACGTACGTCCGGCGAACCCGCGGCACCGCCGACACGACTGCAACAGACGTGACCAGTGATGCCCCGAGCAGGTTCGGGATGGTCGGTGGCGTCCTTGCCTGGTTCGCCGTCGGCTGTCCGGTGTGCAACAAGATCGCCCTGCTCGCCCTCGGGTACTCCGGCGCCCTCACCTGGTTCGCCCCCGTGCAGCCCTTTCTCGCGGCGGCTGCCCTGGTCATGACTGCGGGAGCACTGTTGATGCGCCTGCGAGGGCAGATCGTGTGCTCGGCGTCGCCATCGGTGATGGCACGCACCTGAGTTAGACCCGCCTCGACCGTCCGGAGCCGGTTGACCGGCTCCGGACCGGCCCCGGGCGATCAGACGCCGAATTGCACGAGGTGGCGCTGGGAGGCGCCGGTCCCGTCACAGGTGCCCGGCTGTGCGTTCTGCAGGGTCTGCGGGATGGGTGTGGAGACGGTGTGGAGTTTGGGCTCGAAGGCGCGAAAGGTCGTCATCGGTGCCCTGGAACAGCGTCGGATCAGAGAGGATGAGGCATGCCCACCGTGCTGGTCGTCGAGGATGAACGAGATATCCGTGAGCTGCTGCGTCGCTATCTGGAACGTGCCGGCCTGTCGGTGCTGACCACCGGAACCGGGGCCGAGGCGATCATGTTGCTGACGTCCGCCCCTCCCGACCTGGTGGTGCTCGATCTCGGCCTGCCGGATGTCGACGGCACCGACGTGCTCCGCGAGATCCAGGCCGCCGGGCACCCCCCCGTTCTCGTCCTGACTGCTCGCAGCACCGTCGATGACCGCATTCACGGTTTGCAGCTTGGTGCGGACGACTACGTCACCAAACCGTTCAGTCCCGCTGAGGTCGTCCTGCGCGTTCAGGCGGTTCTGAACCGCACTGGCGCGAAACCTGCGCAGGGTGGCCCTGCGACATACGGCGGGGGACGGTTGCGCATCGACGAGCCTCGGCACGAGGCGTGGCTGGACGATCGTGCGCTCGACCTGACCCCGACCGAATGGGACCTCCTGGCGGCGGTCGCGGCGGCCCCCGAACGCGTGTTCTCCCGGTACGAGCTGGTCAACAGGATCCGGGGGTATGAGTACGCCGGCTATGAGCGGACCATCGACTCGCACGTGAAGAACCTGCGCCACAAGCTTGGTGCTTCTGGGGCCGACGTGCTGGAGACCGTCCTCGGCGTCGGCTACCGATTGCGCCTGCGGCGAGATGATCCGGCGTGAAAGCGCTCCGAGTCGGACTCGGCCCGCTGGGACGGCGGCTGTTGTTCGCCTTCGTCCTGGTTGCAGTGACCTCGGTTCTCGTGCTGACAGTCGCGGCACTCATCGGCGTGGGGCGCGGTTTCCAGGTTGTCACGGAGGTCAACCGTGAGAAAGCTGCAGCCAGCGCCGCGGCTGCAGCGGGCGACGCCTACCAGAAGGCTTCCGGCTGGGAGGGCGCGGACCTGAGCCGTACCAGCGACATTGCAGCGGCGGCGGGGGCCAAGCTGTTCGTCCTGGACTCCGCCGACGCCCCGGTTGGCGGCACCAGTTCTGGTGGCCGCATCGGACCGGGTCAGGGCAAGGGCCCCGGGCCGCTGGGCGGCCCGGGGGTCGGACCGGTGGGCGGCCAGGGGGTCGTGAATGCTCCAGTGGTCGTCGACCGGGCCAGCGTCGGTAGCGTGCGGCTGGTGTTCGAAACGGGGACAGGAAACCAGGGGCGTGACGTGGCCTGGTTGTGGATCGCAGTGGCCGCAGTGGTAGCCCTGCTGGTCGCCCTCCTTGCCAGCTGGGTGGTCACCCGGCTGATCACCCGCCCGATACAGGCCATGACGGCTGCGACCCGGGCGTTTGCGGCTGGGGATCGGCAGGCTCGCGCAGCGGTGCACGGTCCAGGGGAGCTCGGCGAGCTGGCCCTCGCATTCGACTCGATGGCGGACACGGTCGCCCGCTCCGAACGGGACCGCCGGAACCTCACCGCGGACGTCGCTCACGAGCTGCGCACACCGCTGGCCGCGCTGCAGGCCGGGCTCGAAGAACTGCGCGACGGCCTGGTTGAGCCCAGCGCCGAAGGGCTGGCCGGTCTGCACGACCAGTCGTTGCGCCTGGGGCGGGTGGTCAGCGACCTGGCCGAGCTTTCCGCAGTGGAGGCCGGCGGCGTTCCGGTTCGGCGGACCGACGTCGACCTGACCCAGGTCGCCCGCGACGAGCTGGCCGCGCACGACTCCCAGCTGCGGGCTGCTGGCCTGGTGGTGGGCAGCCGGCTGGACGGCCCGGTCCTGGTTCGGGCGGACTCCGACCGGGTGCACCAAGCGGTGGGCAACCTGCTGGCCAACGCAGCACGTTACTGCCGAGCCGGCGATGAGGTCGCCGTGGCTGTACGCACGGAGGAGGGCCAGGCGGTACTGGAGGTCGTCGACTCCGGGCCCGGTATCCCGTCAGATGAGCTGCCACATGTCTTCGAACGGCTGTGGCGCGGCCGCGCTGCCAGACATGTCGCGGGCTCGGGGATCGGTCTGGCCGTCGCGCGGGAGATTGTCGTTGCCCACGGCGGCACCATCGAGGCGGTTTCGCCCGAGGGCGGCGGCACGACGATAGCGATCCGGCTTCCCGTGAGCGTGGGGAGGCCCGGCGAATCCACAGGCTGACGTGTGTGGACGTGTGTCCGGCATACCCTATGGGGTATCCTGACGTCAGGAGACCGGCGATGGAGGACTTGATGCGCACGATGCGTTGGACTGATCCGGAGACGGTTCCAGGAGCTGATCCAGTAACGGAAGATGCCAAGGGCCCCGGCCGAAGACTGGCCTGGGTTCAGGGTGCCTGGCCGATGCGAAAGCGCGTGGCCGTGGCCGTTCTCACCCCTGTCCTGGTGGTGCTGTCGGTGTCCGCTTCTGGGGGCTGGGCGTTGGCTACCTCACGTGGATGGACGGCTCTGGTCGCCCTGGTGGCTCTTGCCTCGGCAATGACCCTGGCGAGCTACCTCCCGAGTCCCGGAACCGGGCTGAAGCTGGACCTCGGCTGCACACCCTGCGCCGGGGTCGCCGCTGTCAGCGTGGTGGCATCGGTGGTCCTGCTGAGCTCCTCGCCCGGCGATGTCCCCACCGCGTTCCTGGCCTTGGGCGTCGCGGCCTTCGGGCTTCGCCAGAGGCTGGCCAACCCCAGTACCTGCCCCGCATAGGGCGCCGCCTCTAGTCACGGGGCCGTTTGATCCTGCAACCAGGTCCGCAAGGCTGGGATGTCCATGCCGCCGCTCTCCGCCAACGTCTTCAGCTGTGTGGCGGGGGGCGTGTCCAGTGGCGCGTCGAACGCGGCCAGTATCTGTGCAGCGGTCACCGGCGGGAAGGCATCGACCACCTGTTGCACCGTCATCGACCCCTTGACGTCGGCGGGGGACGCGGGGGCGGCAGCACCCGTGTGGTCCTCCCCTGACGATGTGCCCGTCTGGGCGGTGGCCAGCGTTGTGTTGCCGGTGGTGGCCCATCGCCCGGCGCTCATGAACCCGAGGACCACGAGTGCTGGAACCACGAGCAGGGTCATGACGTACATCGCGACCGGGACGCGGCGGGTGTGCATTTTCGTGTGCGTGGGCACTGGGCGTCGGCCGCGGGGGATGGCGAGCTCTGGTGAGGGCGCCGTCGTGGCGTCACGGAGGCCGGCTCGGTGTGTGAGTCTCATCTCAGGATCTCCGCTGCAGTGGCAGATTGCTGGTCAGGTTCGGCGGCCGGCGATGACGCGCGGCGCGTGCGGAAGCTGGGGATAGCCAGGGTGACGGCGAGACCGTTCGCGCTGGGGCAGGCTCCGACACACTCGAGACAGCCGTCACAGGACGTGTCCGTGACCCGGGTCCGGGTGTTCACCGGTATCGCCATCGGGCAGGCCTGGTTGCACAGGTCACATCCGAGGCAGGCTGAGGCGTCACGCTGGACGGCGATCGGGCTGAGCCTCCCGGCCAGCGACTGCACCGCTCCGAGCGGACACGCGTATCGGCAGAACGGCCGCTCGATGAAGATCGCCAGTACAAGGGTGACGATCAGTACCACAAACGCGAGGCTGAGCTCGAACTCGGCGACCGACAACAATGCGATCCACGGGTCGGCCTCACGGAAGACCATCGCCCCTGTGACTGCGGCACCCACGATCGCCCAGGTCAGCACCAGCCAGCGGCCCCAGCGCAGGGTCCGGTCGATCCGGCGCCAGCGCTCCGAGCTGGCGCGGACGCTCAGCATGCGGCGCAGTCGGTGCAACGCTGGCACCCGGTCCGTGATGGTCCGGCCGGCGGCATACACCATCTCCTGCAGGGTGCCGAACGGACAGAGCCACCCACAGAAGAACCCTCGCCCGACGACCGCCAACACCAGCACAGCGGCGGCCAGCACCAGGCTCGAGGTGTGGACGTGCGCCACCGTCCGCCCTGTGGTCACCAGGGTCCAGGCGCTCTCGAACCCTCCGAGCGGGCACCACGCCTCTGCGGACGGGCCGCCGGAGGTCACATGGTTCCCCGCCTGCCAGCCCACGACAGCGATTACTGCGCCCTGGATCACGCGCCTGGCCCAGCGGACCTTCACGCCCCAGGCTTTCGGGCGGCGAGGAACCCGGACCCGGTCGCCGGCGGCCGGAAGGTCGCCGTTCCTTCGTTCGTCTGTCACGGTCATCGGTGTCTCCTCCTGGTTGGCCGGCCAACGGGCGGCCCGGGACGCTGGTTCACCGGGTCAGGCTGGTCGACGGTTCGGGAGGACTGATGGATCCGAGATGGAAGCGGTGTGGAGGTTGAACGCGTCCGGCGCCGGCTGTACCCGGACGTCAGGCTGGTGACACGACGCGGCTACGGCATCATGTCCACGCCCGCATCATCGGCGGCGCAGCCGGACCGGCACGAATCGCGGAGTCCGCGCGGCATAGTTGGCATATCCCTCGAATCGCTCGGTCAGGCGCCTTTCCTCCCATCGTGCTTTCACGGTGATGAGCAGGACCAGCACCCCCAGCGTGAGGAGCCGGAAGAGGCTGCCTGAGGCCACGGTGATCGATGTCATCGCGAGCAGCAACCCGCTGTAGATGGGGTGCCGTGCATACCTGTAGAGGCCCCCCGTGCGCAGCTGAGCGTGGGCGTTGGGCAAGGGCGTGGCAGTCAGGCCCCGCCCGAGTCCCAATGCGGCGATGACCATCACGACCAGGCCGACGACGGTGGCGACGGTGCAAGCGACCGCGAGCGCGGCGGGTACCGGCCAGTCGTGGCGACCTGGGAGCAGCACCAGGATTCCGATCAGGACGAACTGACCAGCGACCAGCAATCGGGCGGTACGGGTGTCGGTGTCAGCCGGGCCGCCTTCGGGCACAGCTACGTCATCCGCGGTTATCAGGGTCGTTCTCCTGTTCGAACCGGGTCGAGGCAAAATAGATCATCGGCTGCCTCCACAGCGGGACCGGTGCCGGGTCCTGTCCGCGGAGCCGCGCGACGACTGTGAAGCCGCGGCGCATCATCATTGCAGCACTGTTGGCCAGCAAGATCGCCACCGGCAGCTCCACCACG
>JBBRWQ010000131.1:0-6942 GCA_038249115.1 Actinomycetales bacterium | reverse complement strand
GCTGAGATCAAGACGTTGAAGGCGAAGGTCCGCCGGCTGGAGGAGGACAACGCGATCTTGAAGGCGGCGACGGTTTTCTTCGTGGGGGAACTCGACCTCCGCAACCGATGATCATGGGGTTCATCGACACGATGAGGGCCGAGGGTCACGCGGTCGAGTCGGTCTGCCGGGTCCTGCGTGAGCAGGGCTGCCAGATCGCCGCACGGACCTACCGGGCCTGGCGGGCGGCCCGTGGCCGCGTCGCCCGGCGCACCGTCAGCGACGCCCTGGTGCATGAGAGTGACAGTCTGATGTGGCCCCACTTGGGGCCGTAGTGATGGGGCGGATTCCAGTGGTCGTCGCAACACCGACGGTATTCGGAGGTTGCGGTGGGCGCGGTGGAGCGGGAGAACGGGCATCACGCTGGGGTGGCGCTGACCGAGAAGCGTGAGCGGTTCGCTCGGCTGATCGGTGAGGGGGTGAGCAACTCGGGGGCGTGCCGGCTGGTCGGGGTGAACCGCAAGACCGGGACACGGTGGAGGTACGGGCGCACCATCACGAACACGGCCGGCGTGCCGGTGCACTATTCAGCGGTGACGACGCCGAAGACGACCCGCTCGGCGAGGTACCTGTCGCTGGCGGAGCGGACCATGATCGCTGACCTGCACCGCGACCGGGTGGGGGTGCGTGAGATCGCCAGCAGGATCGGCCGGTCGCCCTCGACGGTGAGTCGCGAGCTGCGCGTCAACGCCGACGCGGCGGGTCGCTACCGCCCGCACTCCGCACAACAGGCGGCGGAGTCGAGGATGGCGCGGCCGCGTGCGCGACGGGTGGCCGTGGACACCGTGCTCGGCGATGCGGTGTGCGAGCTGCTTGCCAAGAAGTGGAGCCCCGAGCAGGTCGCCCACGAGCTGACCGTCGCGTTCCCCGACGAGCCGGCCCGGCAGGTGTGTCCCGAGAGCATCTACCAGGCCATCTACGACCCCGACACGGCGCTGACCAGGCCCGCCAAGTGTTCGCTGCGCAGCAGGCGCCGGCGTCGGCGCCGGCGGGCCCAGGGCTTGGAGCGACGAGGGCGACTGACCGCGATGACGATGATCGACCGACGACCGGCACACATCGAGGACCGCGCCGAGGCCGGTCACTGGGAGGGAGACCTCATCATGGGCAGCGGCAACCGCTCGGCGATCGGGACCCTGGTGGAGCGTCAGGCCCGCTACGTGATGCTCGTCCACATCGAAGGTGAGCACACCGCCGACGCGGTCCGCGACGGCGTGAGTGCCGCGTTCGCCACGCTGCCGGAGTCATTGCGCGGGACGCTGACCTGGGATCAGGGCAAGGAGATGGCTCACCACCAACAGATCGCCTCCGCAACGGGCATGGGCGTGTACTTCTGCGAGGCGCACTCCCCGTGGCAGCGCGGGTCGAACGAGAACATGAACGGCCTGCTGCGCCAGTACTTCCCCAAGGGCACCGACCTGCGGGCCCACACCGCCGATGAGCTCGAGGCCACCGCCCGAGAGATCAACCAGCGCCCCCGCAAGACGCTGAACTGGGACACACCCGCCGACCGATTCCAGCAGCTACTGTCGGCCTCTTGAGGGCCAGCTGTTGCGACGATGGCTAGATTCCGCCGTTCCAACCCGCATAGCAGCGGCCGAAAACCTGGGGCGCTTCACTTCGAAGGCCTCGAGCACGGCGGGACGCATCGAGGCTCCTGCGCGAGATCATCTGGTCCCGCGCCCGGGCGGGCCTTCCAGGCCCGTCACGGGCTCGCCGACATGGTCGTGGTCGCCGACGCCGGGATGTTGTCCGCGGCCAACCTGAAGGAGCTGCACGATGCCGGGCTGCGGTTCATCGTCGGCTCCCGCGTCGCCAAGGCCCCGAACGACCTGGCGTCTCATTTCCGTTGGCACGGCGACACCTTCGCTGATGGGCAGGTCATCGACACCATCACCCCGCGGGTGTCCACGGCCACCACCCGCGCCAAGAACGACGAGAACAAGCAAGCCGAGCCGGTGTGGGACCCGGCCGCCCACCCCACCTCGTGGCGGGCAGTGTGGGCCTACTCCCGCAAGCGGGCCGTCCGCGACAGCGCGACCCTCACCTTGCAGGAGAACAAGGCCAAGGCCGTCGTCGCCAGCGAGACGAGCGCCCGCACCCCACGGTTCGTCAGCGTCGAGAACGGCACCCGGACCCTCGACGAGTCCTCCCTGGCCCGTGCCCGGCGCCTGGTCGGGCTCAAGGGATACGTCACGAACATCCCCGTCACGCTGATGGCGGCCGGCGAGGTCTTGGCCAGCTACCACGAGCTGTGGCACGTCGAGGCGTCATTTCGGATGAGCAAGACCGACCTGCGTGCGCGGCCCATGTTCCACCACACCCGCGACGCCATCGCGGCCCACCTCACCATCGTCTTCGCCGTCCTCGCCGTCGCGCGCTACCTCCAGGACGCGACCGGCCTTAGCATCCGCAAGATCGTGCGCACCCTCCGCCCGATCCAGTAGATCACCGTCCGCATCGCCGGCCACGAGCACCTCGCCGCCGACCCCCTCACCGACACCGCCGAAGCCATCCTTCACGACCTCAACCTGCCCGCTCGGTGACGTACCCCGGTGGCACGAGTCGGGAGCCTCTGAAGCCTCCACGGGGTCGCGGTGTAGGCAGCGACTCCGGCGAGGAGGGCGGTGCCTGCGAGGAGCCAACCATGCATGTCTGCCGCGGGCTGATCCATCCAGAACCACCAGGCGATCCTCCCGTTCGCGTCCTGACCGACGAACGTGACCGGGAGGAACAGGCCGATGGGGCCGATCCAGGCGCGTGCCCAACCGAGAACGCGGCCGCAGACCAGAGCGACACCGAGCCAGACGAGGAGGCTGCGAACGACCGAGAGGCCCAGGTCCCACTGGCGGTCGTTGATGGACGCCGCGAGGCAGGCGGCGCTGTAGGCGGCCGACCAGCCAACGAGATGGGCACGTCGCGCGGCTGCCAACCCGGGGCTAGGGGCGCATTCGAGTGCATCGAACGGTCCCGACAGGCTCGCGACGAGGAGGCTTGCCAGAAGTGCGGGCACGTGCATGACAAACGGGATCGGTGTGTAGCCCTCCGGGCCGCGGCCGGGCACGGACGCCACGGCCGCACGGGAGGCGAGCACATCCACTGCCACGACCAGAACGCCCCATGCCAGCGCCCTGCTGTGATGTGCCCGTTCGTACAGCCTTGCGAATCCGCGCCCGCCTTCCTCAGTCGGCACAACGTGCCTGGTCGATGATGGCGATGTGCTCGGCGACGAATGCCCGATGGTCCGCGGCGGTGCCGTCGGTCGCGAACTTGGTGATCGCGACAGCATCGATGTCAGGGGGCCCCCCGAAAACGTTTGCTGGCTGCGGCCCAGCGAGATACACGGTGAGCCAGTACTGCATTTCCTCGTTGGCGATCACTATTCGGTTGACGGCCGCCTCAGACGTGGGGAGACACCACTGCGTGCCCCACGTCCGGATTTGGATGTCCATGGACATCTCGAACGCGGCCATCCACACGGATCCGTGCAACGAGAACGAGGCCGTCGACGGCGGCACGGCAAGCCCTTCTTCGACCATGTGCTGAGGAATGTTCAGACCGCTGCCAGACAGGCTCGACAGCCGATCGGACATGGTAGTCAGCTCCGGAAGGTACTTGCGCTCGTCGGGCCACACGCAGAGGGACCGACTGGACCCCACGCAGGTCGTGGCGTCCGGCGGATGCCGCGGCACCAGAGCCACAGCTCTCCCAGAGGCGAGCGCAATTCCGGATCCGGTGGCCAAGAGAAGACCGAGCGTCAAGGACACTCCCGCCCACCGCGACGTCCACACAGGGGGAGGAGACCTGTCGATCACCGTCGACGCCGTCATGGCCGCTGCCGCCAGCCCGATGCTCAGCGCGGCCCGCACCACAAGACCGGTCCCGTTGGCCTCCTGCCCGACGCTGACGGTCGCCACGACGAGGTTCACCGAATTCGCGAGGGTCATCACCAACACGAGTGTGGTGACACCGGCGGTGATCGCCCCACCAATCCGAGCGCCCGTCACCGCGCCGATCCCGTGGCCAAGACTCGCAGCATCCACAACGAGCAGCGCGCCGAGGGCCACGTAGCTCCACCAGACGGTCCCCGGACCAGCGGTGCGAAACGTGAGAACCGCAGCGACGACGACACCTGTCAGGTAGGCCGTCAAGCCCACCAGGCACGAAGCGCCCAGCTGTGTGGCCTCCAGTAGCCACCTGGGCCTGGCCGATCCCACCAGCCTGGAGCGCACACCGGGATCGGAAGATCGGCTCGCCACCCATGCGGCGCCCGCCGCCACCAGCGGCGCGAGGAAGAGCGAACTTGCCGAGGCCCGTGCGCTCGCCAAGGGCCACACACCGATCCAGCTTCGGCCCTGGCCCAGGAGAAAGAGCAGATCCATCGCCACCAAGAACGGCAACCACCACCGCAGTGGAGAGCGGCGGACCTCCGTTGCCAGCGTCCAGGCGCTCACGCGATGTCCGCTTGCTTCAACAAAGCCATATAGCCGCGCTCAAAAGGACTGTCACCCGGCGAAGCGGGATCGGCTATCTGCTCAACATCTTCCGGCGAACCGTCGAACACGACTCGCCCGCCGGCCAGCACCACCACTCGGCCGCCGACAGCACGCACGTCCTCGACCAGGTGGGTGCTCACGATCACGGTCGAAGACGACCGATCACGGAGAACCGACCGGAATCCCAAGCGCTGTGCCGGATCCAGACCCGCTGTCGGTTCGTCCAGCACCACGATGGGCGGGTCGCCCACGATCGCCCCGGCGAGCCCCGCGCGCTGCAACATCCCGCCCGACAGGCGTCGCATCGGCGTCCGCGCCTCATTCTCGAGGCCCACCGCCTCGATCGCGCGCGTCACAGCCGGTTTCGCGCCGCCGCGCGCCCCTGCTCGGAGCCACAGCGCGTACCTCACGAACTCCGTGACCGTGAACGATGATCGCGCCGGCGGCTCCTGCGGCAAGAACCCAATGGATGCGCGCGCTCGACGCGCGCTCGACTCCGAATGCACCTCGTTGCCGAGAACATGCAGTCGACCGGCACGCGGGGGCATGATCGCGCAGAGCGTTCGTAGGAGCGTTGTCTTCCCTGCCCCATTGGGGCCGAGCAGCCAAAGCGGACCGGGCACCGCGGACAACGTGAGCCCGTCGATGACAACCTGGCCGCCATACCCTTGGATGACTCCTGCACACGCTACTCCCGCAGGCTTCTGCGCAAGGACTGAGTCCGACAATTGACCGATTCCCTTCTCCTCGCGGATAGGGTGTGGGCCGACCTCGGTCACACCCCATCCGTCGGGAGCTATGCCGCCGTGACGTTGATGTACGCTGCGGTCAACGACGTCGAGCACGCGATGTGCGAGAACGCACCGGTTACGCTGTTCGCATAGACCAACGACGTCGCACCTCTGACGCCTGGGTACCAGCTGCAGGTGCCGGACGCATAGACGTACGCCTTCACCGTGGCCGGGGAGCAGTACGCGTTGCCGTAGTCCGCATACCAGGTGGTGTAGCAGCCGTTGACCTTTGCGGTTGTGGTTGCCGATGCTGTGGTGGGAACCACAAAAAGACACGCGATCGCGAGTCCGGCCGCGGCAGCCGTCCCCCCGATTCGCCTGAGAGCCTTCATGGCGAACTCCAATCACTGTAGCGTCCGGAGCGCGGCCCCGAACAGAGTCCGACGAGTCTCGGACTCGCCTGAACGTACTCCGCATCGATACGCGAAGTGTCGCGGACCATTGTGACAGTTGTCACACTGGTCCGCGCCAGTGGAACGATGCGTGACAGCGCGCGTGCGCTCATAGCCGCGATCCGCGCTCCTGCCGATGAGAGGTCGGCCTCGCCTTCGCCGGCTTGGGTTCACTACTCGGCCCCGCTGTTCGGCGGACATGACCGGGTCGAACCCTGGGTCGTGTTCTGCGACGAGCTGGAGCAGCTCGTCGTCGCTGAAGCGCCCTGATCGGCGGATGGCGTCCACGTCGAAGTAGTCGCGGGCCGCGCCCCGGCTGTAGAGGGCGCCGACCTTGGTCGCGATCGCGTCCTCGAGGGCGAGGACCGGTCCGACCTCGAGCCAGACGGGCTCGTGAGCTCGCCAGTCGACGCCGAAGTCGATCTCGAACTGGTAGCCGTCACGGGCGGTGATCACCAGGCGGGCGAACTGGGCAGCACTCCTGGCCATGACGGCCTGGTAGCCATGATCGGTGAGGGTGGTGATGGCCCGCTCCACCGCGGCTGACATCGTCAAGCGGCGGCCAGCTCGGGGAAGCGTGTCTGCCACAGGTCGCGGCAGCGCGTCGGCAGACGCAGCTGCGGCCACACCCGACGCAACAGATCGGCGTTGAGGAGCTCCTCCTGCTGTCGGGAGGTGCCTTCGCGGACGAGGTTCTCGTAGGCCTTCGCGAGCCCGTCGGCGGTGGACAGGTCAGCCGTAGCATCCGGGCCCCAGTGACCGGCGACCGGCGACCGGCAGGGTCAGCACTCCCTCGGCGGGGCCCCCGAGGGCGGCCAGGCTCGACGGGGTGTCGTAGGGAATGACATCGCGGTACAGCACACGAGTGGACATCGCTTCTGCGCCCCTCCCTCCGGCTGCCCGGCTTGCTCGTCAAGGGCAACCGTCCGACCTCGCACCCGTGAGGGGCGCACCGGGTCGGTGTGCCGAGCAGCCGTGGTCATGGGGTCGAGTCCGGACGGCGATCTCACCGACGCGGTGGTGCGAAGCGACCCCGTGGCGCGGTGACCGCGTCGACCAGACCCAGGGCAGCGGCCTGAGTACGACGCCACGTGGGGTCGGTTCCCAAGGTTCCGTCGGCGGCCGCGCGGGCCAGGGCCTGCAGCACGCGACTGCAGGCCACCGGGGAGGCGACCACCCGGGAAGTGCACTCGGACAGGTCATGGTTCTCGACCACGACACGCT
>JBBRWQ010000130.1:0-7047 GCA_038249115.1 Actinomycetales bacterium | reverse complement strand
TGCCGTCCGCAGAGATCGACCAGTCGCCGGTCTTGCTGCCGTTGATGGCGACCTGGACGTTCTTGCCCAGACGGGGGCCGGCCGCCCTGGCATTCACCGTCAGCTTCTGGGCGACGCCGAAGTCGGCCTCGCTGGCCGAGTCGAGGTCCACCAACGTGACGGTTCGAACGTTGATCTCGTCCGCCACGATGGCCGCGAACGACTGCAGCGCATCGGCATTGGCGGTCACGACGGTCAGGTCCTGAAGGGGCAGCCGGTTCCTGAGCCCGCTGGCCTTGCGCAGGCCCCCGGCCACCGAGCAGATCTCGCGAGCACGGTCCATCGCAGTGACCAGATCGTCGTCCGCGGGCAGGTCAGAGGCATCTGGCCAGTCGGTCAGGTGCACCGAACGCGCTCCGGTGAGGCCGCGCCAGATCTCCTCAGTGGTGAAGGGCAGCAGCGGGGCGGCGACACGCGTGAGGACCTCGAGGGTGGTGTAGAGCGTGTTGAAGGCAGAGTCCCGGGAGTCACTCGGCTCGTTGGCCATGTCCCAGAAGCGGTCGCGCGAACGTCGGATGTACCAGTTGGAGAGCACGTCGAGGAAGGTGCGAACGGACTCACACGCGGCGGCCACGTCATACGTGTCGAGCTGCTCCTGAACCTGCTCGACGAAGCGGCGCAGCTTGGCCAGGAGGTAGCGGTCGAGCACGTCCCGCGACGCCGTGGACCACCTGGCCTCATACCCGACGCCACCTTGAGCAGCGTTGGCGTACAACGAGAAGAAGTACCACGAGCTCCACAGCGGGAGCAGTACCTGACGCACGCCGTCGCGGATGCCGGCCTCGGTGACGACGAGGTTTCCGCCACGCAGGATGGAGCTCGACATCAGGAACCAGCGCATGGCATCGGCGCCATCGCGGTCGAACACCTCGGAGACGCTGGGATAGTTGCCCAGCGACTTGCTCATCTTCAGGCCGTCGTTGCCCAGGACAATGCCGTGGCTGACGCAGGCGGAGAACGCGGGCCGGTCGAACAGCGCGGTCGCGAGGACGTGCATCGTGTAGAACCAGCCACGGGTCTGGCCGATGTACTCGACGATGAAGTCACCCGGGAAGTGGTTCTCGAACCACTTCGCGTTCTCGAACGGGTAGTGCACCTGGGCGAACGACATCGAGCCCGAGTCGAACCACACGTCGAGCACGTCTTCGACGCGGCGCATGGTCGAGCGACCTGTCGGGTCGTCCGGGTTGGGCCGGGTCAGCCGGTCGATGAACGGCCGGTGCAGGTCGGTGACCGTGACTCCGAAGTCGCGCTGGAGCTCCTCGAACGAGCCGTAGACATCGGTCCGCGGGTACGTCGGGTCGTCGGACTGCCAGACCGGAATCGGGCTGCCCCAGAAGCGGTTTCGGCTGATTGACCAGTCACGCGCATTGGACAGCCACTTGCCGAACTGCCCGTGCTTGACGTGCTCGGGCACCCAGGTGATCTGCTCGTTGAGCTCGACCATGCGGTCCCTGACCTTGGTCACCTCGACGAACCAGCTCGATACGGCCATGTAGATCAACGGCTCACGGCAGCGCCAGCAGTGCGGGTAGGAGTGGTCGTAGGTCTCGCGGCGCAGCAGCACCGTGCCCGGGGTCGTGGAGCCCATTGCGCCCGCCTCGGTCCGGCCCTCCGTCCGGGCCTTGAGGTGGTCGATGATCGCGAGGTTGGCGTCGAAGACCAGCATGCCTTCGTAGTCCACGACCGGGGCGGTGAACCTGCCGTCCGGGCCAACGGGAACGACCGGGTCGATGTGAGCGGCGTCGGTGACGACCTTGTCCTCTTCACCGAAGGCCGGCGCGATGTGCACGATCCCCGTGCCGTCCTCGATCGTGACGTAGTCGGCGGACAGGATCTGGTGGGCGTTCTGGCGCCCGACGTAGTAGCTGAACGGCGGCGTGTAGGTGCGCCCGAGTAGCTCAGATCCCTTGAGCCGCTGCACGATTCGCTCGCTGGCGTCTTCACCGAGCTCTCGGCTGTAGGCCGAGACCCGAGCCTCTGCCAGCAGGTAGCGCTCGTCCCCGCCGTTGACGTCGCCCTCGACAACCACGTAGTCGACGTCGGGGTTCACCGCCATCGCCAGGTTGCTGACCAGGGTCCACGGGGTCGTGGTCCAGATCAGCGCCAGCTCTCCGCTGTCGAGCCGGTAGCCGACGGTGACCGCGGGGTCCTGGCGCATCTTGTAGACGTCGTCATCCATCCGCAGCTCATGGTTGGACAGCGGCGTCTCGTCGTTCCAGCAGTACGGCAGGACGCGGTAGCCCTCGTAGACAAGTCCCTTGTCGTACAGCGTCTTGAACGCCCACATGACCGATTCCATGTAGTCGGGGTTGAGCGTCTTGTAGTCGTGCTCGAAGTCGACCCAGCGTCCCTGCCGGCGCACATAGGCCTGCCAGTCGTCGGTGTACTTCAGGACCGACTCGCGACAGGCCGCGTTGAACTCCTCGATGCCCAGCTCGAGGATCTCGCCCTTGGTCTTCAGCCCCAGCACCCGCTGCGCCTCGAGCTCGGCCGGCAGCCCGTGGGTGTCCCAGCCGAACCGGCGTTCGACCCGGCGGCCGCGCATGGTCTGGTAGCGCGGGATCAGGTCCTTGACGTAGCCAGTGAGCAGGTGACCGTAGTGCGGCAGCCCGTTGGCGAACGGCGGGCCGTCGTAGAAGACGAACTCGTTCTCGCCGTTCTCACCAGAGTCGCGCGCCTCGACCGACGCCATGAAGGTGCCGTCCTCGTCCCAGTACTGGAGGATGCGCTCCTCGATCTCAGGGAACTTCGGGCTCGCCACCACTCCCACAGGCACATTGTCGCCAGTGGTCGCGGATACCTCGTCGGGCAGGAAGTCGACCTTGGGGTAGGTCATCGGCGCATCTCCGTCATCAACTCGTCGAAACAGGCCCACACGGTCCGTGGACTGTCATACGAGGACGACGCCTTCACGGCTCCGCGGTACCACCTCGCTTGCCGCACCTCCCGGAGATCGAGACTGCACTCTAGGAAACACGACCGCTCTGGCCTGAGGCGCTCACGGGCCCACCCGTCCGGTTCTAGTGAGGCTCACGAGCCACGTCGTATGCCGTGTGCTCGCGCGCCCGTTCTTCCGGAGGCTCACCGGTGATAGCCGGGTCAACGCCTGTGCGGACAAGTCTAGCGGTCTGCCTCGGATGTCGTGCCCGCCGAGTATCCGGGTCATGGGACAAACCGATTCGCCCGGCGCTGGTGCCGTCTGGGAGGATCGGCCCATGACTGACCCCGCTCGCCAGCACCATGCCGTGACCATGCCCGAGAAGCCCTCCATCGACGGTCTCGAGGACAAGTGGGCACACGCGTGGGCGGAGCAGGGCACGTACAGCTTCGACCGTGCCGCCGCTCTTTCAGGGCCCCGCGACCGTGTCTTCTCGATCGACACTCCCCCGCCGACGGCGAGCGGTTCGCTGCACGTGGGCCACGTGTTCTCCTACACCCACACGGACTGCCTGGCCCGATACAAGCGGATGGCCGGTTTCGAGGTCTTCTACCCGATCGGCTGGGACGACAACGGCCTGCCGACCGAGCGTCGGGTGCAGAACTACTACGGGGTGCGCGGTGACGCGACCCAGCCGTATGTCGAGGATTTCGTCCCGCCGCAGCAGGGCGACGCCGGCAAGGGCAAGAGCCCCAAGATGTCGGACCAGCTGCCGATCAGTCGTCGCAACTTCATCGAGCTGTGCGACGTGCTGACTGTCGAGGACGAGAAGACCTTCGAGTCACTGTTCCGGCGGCTCGGCTTCTCCTGGGACTGGGACATCAGCTACCGCACCATCGACACCCACTCGCGCGCCGTGGCCCAGGAGGCGTTCCTGGGCAACCTGGCCCGCGGCGAGGCCTACCAGGCCGACGCGCCCGGGCTCTGGGACGTGACCTTCCAGACCGCGGTGGCGCAGGCCGAGCTGGAGGCCCGCGACTACCCGGGCCACTTCCACCGGGTCGCGTTCCATGCCCCTGGCGGAGCCACGATCCACATCGAGACCACGCGCCCCGAGCTGTTGCCGTCCGTGGTGGCGCTGATCGCCCACCCGGATGACGAGCGGTATGCCGGACTGTTCGGCACGACGGTCACCTCGCCCCTGTTCGGGGTCGAGATCCCGGTGCTGGCGCACTACCTCGCCGAACCGGACAAGGGGTCCGGCATCGCGATGTGCTGCACCTTCGGCGACCTCACCGACGTGCAGTGGTGGCGCGAGCTGCAGCTGCCGACCCGGTCCATCATCCAGCGCAACGGCCGGATCCAGGCGGAGACACCGGACTGGCTCCCGACCGAGGCCGGACAGTCGCTCTTCACCGAGTTCACCGGCAAGACGACCTTTGCCGCCCGTGTCGCCGTCGTCGAGGCCCTGCGTGCCTCGGGCGATCTGGACGGAGAGCCGACCCCGACGCTGCGCAAGGCGAACTACTTCGAGAAGGGCGACAAGCCGCTCGAGATCGTCGCCTCCCGGCAGTGGTACATCCGCAACGGCGGTCGCGACGACGACCTCCGGGCTGCGCTGATCGCGCGCGGCAAGGAGATCGACTTCCACCCCGAGTTCATGCGCACCCGCTACGAGAACTGGGTCAATGGGCTCAACGGCGACTGGCTGATCAGCCGTCAGCGCTTCTTCGGCTGCGCGATCCCGCTCTGGTACCCCCTGGACGCCGAGGGCGAGCCTGACCACGATCACCCGATCGTGCCCAGCGTCGAGCAGCTTCCGGTGGACCCGTTCGCCGACGTCCCGCCCGGCTACTCGGCGTCGCAGCGTGGCCAGGCCGGCGGGTTCATCGGCGACCCGGATGTCATGGACACCTGGGCGACGTCCTCGCTCAGCCCGCAGATCGCGGCCGGCTGGCGTAGCGACACCGAGCTGTTCGACACCATCTTCCCGATGGACCTCCGCCCTCAGGGCCAGGACATCATCCGAACCTGGCTCTTCTCCACGGTCGTCCGCGCCCACCTTGAGCACAACTCGATCCCGTGGAAGCACGCCGCCATCAGCGGCTGGATCCTCGACCCGGACCGCAAGAAGATGTCCAAGTCCAAGGGCAACGCCGAGACGCCTGAGGACGTCGTGGTGCAGCACGGTGCCGACGCGGTGCGCTACTGGGCTGCCGCCGCGCGCCTGGGCACCGACGCCGCGTACGACACCGGTCAGATGAAGGTGGGGCGCCGGCTGGCGATCAAGGTCCTCAACGCCAGCAAGTTCGCGCTCTCCTTCGGTGAGGTCGACGGCGATCTCGCCGAGGCCGTCACCCTGCCCATCGACCGTGCCATGCTCGCTGGCCTCGCCGACGTGATCGCCAAGGCCACCAAGGGTTTTGACGCCTACGACCACACCCGCGCGCTCGAGGACACCGAAGCGTTCTTCTGGACCTTCTGCGACGACTACCTCGAGCTGGTCAAGGAGCGTGCCTATGGCGGGCAGGGCGACGCAGCCGCTGCGTCAGCCCGGGCATCGTTGCGGATCGCCCTCGATGTCCTGCTCAGACTGCTCGCGCCGATCCTGCCCTATGCCACCGAAGAGGTGTGGTCCTGGTGGCATGAGGGTTCGATCCACCGTGCCCCATGGCCCCTGTCGACCGAGCTGGATATCGTTGCGGCGCAAGCCGATCCAGCCATTCTTGGGGCGGTCGGTGCTGCGCTCGCCGGTGTCCGCAAGGCCAAGTCCGAGGCCAAGGTCGGCATGAAAGCCGATGTGGAGCGGGCCGTGCTGACCGGACCGGTCGGCATGCTCGAGCGGATTCGGCTGGCAGCCGAGGACCTCAGGGCAGCCGGTCGGATCACCGACCTGGACTACCAGCCCGCAGACACCTTCGAGGTCCGCGACATCGTCTTGGCGCCGCTCGAGCCCAAGCCCAAGCCTTAACCGACCGAACACCGCGTAAGTACCGTTTCTGGCCTCCAGAGGCACCGAAACGGTACCTACGCGGTGTTCGGTGCAGAAAGTGGGTGGGGCTGCACGGTGATCCAGGGGACGTTCCAGCCGGCGATGCCGAGGGCGCGACTCGCGAACCTCTCCGGATCGAGCTCTGTCACCGAACCGGTCGCGGGGTCGTAGACGTCGAGCTCGCCGTGATCGTCGCCTCCGCCATCGCCTCCACCGCCGCCTCCACCGTCGCCGTGAGAGTCGGAGGTTCCCGCGGCGGGCAGCACGAGCGTGACGTGACGGGGCGTCCAGGCGTTTCCGATGTAGAGCAACGCAGGCAGCCCATCGCGGACGAGGCGCGCCACGTCCCGGTACGCGTCACGCAGGGCGTCATTGGAGCCCAGCCGCACCAACCGCATCTCGTATGCCGCCCCCGGCCGGGCCGCGCCGTACTCCAGCTCCTTCTCCGCTCCCCAGGGCGGAGTGCCCAACGCGCGTGGCCACGGGACGTTGAGCTTCCCCCCTGCGGCGCGAATCCCGTTGGTGCGGTCCATCACCTCTCGCTCATGCTCGGCGAAACGTTCGGCCTCCGAACGGGTGTCGACAGAGCCGCCCTTGGGGTCGACGCCGTTGACGATCCACCGGCCGAACTCCGGGCTGACCAGCATCCTGGCAACGGTCAGAGACGCTGACCCGCACGTGACGGAGCTCTGCTGGACCGGACCGGTGTCACCCCGGCCGAGATGGAACGGAACGTCTGCTGGCACAAACCAATCTTGCCCGCCAAGAACCCAGCCGGGCAGGGGTCGGGCGTGGGGGGTTAGGCGGATTCCTTGCGAGGCGGACGCTTGGCCCGCGGCGGGGCGACCTCGCGGCGGACGATCGTCGGGTTGACGTTGTCCAGGACCGCCTCACGGGTGATCACCACGCGGGCGATGTCGTCATCGCTGGGGACGTCGAACATCACCGGCAGGAGCACCTCTTCCATGATCGCCCTGAGCCCACGGGCGCCGGTGCCACGCAACAGCGCCTGGTCGGCGATGGCCTCGATCGCCTCGGGCGTGAACTCGAGCTCGACGTTGTCGATCTCGAACATCCGCTTGTACTGCTTGACCAGGGCGTTACGCGGCTCGGTCAGGATGCGCACGAGGGCGTC